>JABDBX010000062.1 GCA_013288445.1 Bacteroidota bacterium | reverse complement strand
TCAACTCAATAACGAATTCTTATTGACAGGTGGATATGATTATTTGGAGGGGCAGAATCATTTTGTGATTGAGTATGCGTATTTCAATAGAAATTTATCTATTCCGCAAAAAATGGAGCATAATATAGTATATATGAAGCGGGAGAGAAATGGAAAATGGAAAATCGGGAACATTGTAGATGGACATTTTTATCGGACCGAAATTAAGGACTTACAAGCGATAGAAAAATATATTGTTAGTGAGCATTGCCGTGGCAATCATATAGGAGCAGGCAATAAAGGTCGCCTTCATTATTTTATGAAAGAGTTCAGAAAAATTGCGTAGATAAGAAGCGTGTTCCTCAACGCGATTTTCATGACTTTTATTTGGTATAAAGTTCAGCCAACAAAATATCATAGATGCCCTCCGCTTTCAATAGCAGACAACCATTGATCGCTTTCTAACGTGTGAAATAATAACTCCTTGGCGTCTTTAAAGTCTTTAGGTGCGTTAAACGCACTTTCTAAAAATTCTCTATCAGGACAACAGCAATAAATTTCTCCCTGAGAAAATAACAGAACCTGAATTGCAGCCATTATAGATTTAGGTATCTGTTCTTTGGTTGTAAATTTGTACTTCTTGACGAGAAGGTGGTGCTTTGATAGCGGGAATATAAACTCTGTGCTAAAAGGATCATTTTGAGGGTCATTTCTGAAGACGACGGGATTATCAGAGAATATATTGTTACCTAAAAAATTGTACAAAAATCTCCAGTTTTTGAAATCTGTTATATTCTCGGTCGCAAGTCTTGCCAATGCAATAAAGGGCTTAATAGATTTCTTAAATGGTTCCGAAAAAATAATTGACTTAGTTACATTCTCATCAGCAACACCAGTATCCTTGTGGATAATCTTGAAATTTTTTGTAAACGCAGGATTTGCAACATACTCCCTGTCATACGCTTCATGTTGTGAGGGCAGCCGCCAAAAGGTAGTCAATATAAACTCTTGCAAAGTAAAAAGCTCATCTAAAGTTAAGTTTAAAACGTCTCTTTGCGACTGAATATTTTTAAAAAGCTCGGCATGTCTGTAGTCAACACTGCTATACATTTGTTCTGGTATATCGGTCAGCACTCCATCAAATTCAACGAGGTTTCGGCTGTCATAAAACTTTGCTTTGGGGACAAATTCTTTTGATGATAACCTGCGATTTTTACAATCAAAAATCGCAAACGTACCGTAGTCATTTGTAAAACCATTGAGATAGAATTGAGGTAAATAATGATGTCTTTTAGAAATTGCCATAATATACCTTATTTACCATCTGTGAATAATGATGTCTTATAGAAATTGCCATAATATACCTTATTTACCATCTGTGAATAATCTTATCTGTTTTACGTTCAAATTATTTCCATTGCTTTTTTCGTTTGGCTGAATTTCCCGTGCGCTTATTAGTCTTCTCATTGTCTAATTCCATTAATGGAGCAACCATTTTCTTTAGAGTTGTACCGAATCCATTGACTTGAGCGCCATAGTTAGCTGCCCTTTTTGACGTGTGGAAAATCTTGAATTTCACCTTGTGGTCAGATTGGGTATTTTTATCTTCCCCAATAGAGACAACCCTAATATCAATTTTCCCATTTACGGATTCGTGACTTGCTAAAGCGATCTCGAATTCCATCTCATCATTTAATTCCCACCCAGAATTGTCAAGACCTTCATTAATTTCTTTAATCGCCCTTTGAATAAACTGTTTTAATTTAAGTTCCATAAATCGTGTTTTAGCCAAATAAAAACAAATAGGTTGTTCTTATTTGGGAACAATAAAATTAATAACTTTTGTGACCATCATATAAATAAGTATAAGCAAAAAAAGCCAGCCTGAAAACAGGCCAGCCCTTCTATTTTACACATACAAACACAATAAAGATACTAAAATATCGAAATCTCCCCGCCCTGGTTAAACCTGCCATACTGTACAGCCTTTCCTTTCTCCGGCACTTCGATCACGCTGTCAACATCATGCTGAAATGTATTTGCCCCTCTGAATTTCCCCTCTTTCGTTGTCTGGAAAACATAGATGAACGACTTTGTGGGATACTTAGCTTTTAGCTTACTCAAATCTTCCGGTTTAAATCCCAATTTGTTCACGCTGTCAAAAAAGATGAAGTCATAAGGGGACAGGCTTTCAGGTAATTCAGAAGTCACATACAGGTTCTCATGCTTTACGTCTTTGTCATTCAGCTTATCCTGTAGGGTTTTATCCAGCCCTTCCTCCTTAGCTATGTAAAGCACCTTTCCATGATTACGGGCAAGGTAGCCGGCAAAGTCAATACACAAATAAGACTTCCCCATTTTAGGCTTGCCAAAAACCATTACAGAAAAATTAGTTGAGGGGTCGCCTATTAGCTGAAGCCACTTCCCTTTCATACCTAATGTTTTGAACCGCATGTTTGCAAAGTCCATGCTGTTCATAATGACCGGTTCATTTTCCGTTTCATCATGGTCAAACCCATTTAGATTTTGGCATGAACAGCCATTGAGGATCCCAGCCAAACCATTCAGAGTGTTCTTCTCTATTTTTAGAACTTTAATTCCTTTATCGCCGATATATAATTCAAGGTTCTTCCTGACCTCGTGCATTTCCACAATGTACGGGTCGCCATCCTGTATTTTGCCTTTCTCATAAGCACGGTTGATTTGTCCAAGCAATAATTTTGCTTTCTCCTTCATGCCTGCGCCTGTCTTTCCATTCAGGTTAATGTAGCGTTTGATAAACCCGACCGAAGCCATTACCTTTTCATCGTTCCCAAACACATTTAATGCATCATGCGTTTCAGCTTTTAAAGTGAATGCAATTTTTGCACCCATAGAATTATAAACTTCAACAAGCTTGTCCTGAACAAACCTGATCTGGTCTGCATAAACGGATGTTTTGCGTATCTTCTTTTCGAGAATCGCTTTTTGTAAGCTATTGATAAACCGTAACAGCTCATCTTTAGTTTTAGTCTTGCCATCAAGATGTAAGAAACGCCTGATAAAACGTATCTCATCCGGCAAACGTTCCACGATTAATGGCTGCCGTTCAGCGGGGCCATCTTTGGTTTTGTGGCTATGGGCTTTCTTTTCAGGCTTTATCCCGTGCTTGTGTATGGCTTCTTTACTAACCGTCTTAGTGGAGCGTTGTTTTGCCTGCTGCTTCTTTTGGACTACCACGTTCTTGTCCTTTCCAATAAAAGCGGCCAGTTTTTCAAAGTAGGTGTTAATGGTGTGCCTGATAGTATCGCTGGAATGGTAATTATCCCAATGCGCACCATTGCCGGTTACTTTTTTTATGAACTCATGTCCCTTACGCAATGCTTCAGGCAGCATACTAAAATTAATCGTCCTGGTCTCCTCATTATAATTTTCTGTAGTTATCATTTCTTTATTTTTATGCTGCCAGTAATTCAAGTTCCAAATCAAGCGCCTCTGCCTCCAGTTCCAAAAGGAATATGGTATTGTCGGGCTTCTCAATATCGGGTGGCGGCAGGTCTATTCTTTTCCGGTTATTATAACGGATTGAGTTTTGTTCGATACCTCTCATTTGCGCCGAGTTAATGGTAACGGAGCAACTATGGTTCCTTTGTATTATTTCAACAAGCTGGCTGATCCGGCTATCATCAATCACAGCCACCATCTTATCGGATACCTTTTCAAAGTTGTTTTGCTCTACTAAGGCAAGAATTTCTTTGTCAAGGTATATGTCCCCGCCTCTCAACCTTGAACCTGCTACAATAATTCGGTAATGGTTGCCCTGCTTGAAAAATGATATACCTGTATTGGTGAGTATAAAATTGTTTTGTACCAATGATTTAATCAGCGGCAACGCTTTAATGACCGGTATAACCACTTTATCCTGTATCTGCTCACCGGGATTCCAGTTTTCAGGCATTAGGATGCCTTTTACGGTCTTTCCGTCCAATGTGGTGTAGCTTACCAGCTTGCCCTTAAAATCGCTGAATGCCTGTAGCAGATTGCCCGTAATGATGTGTCGTATTTTCCGGTCAACATTATTGTTTTTGGTGTACCGTTCCCAATTCTCCAGCAAAGTTTCCAAAGGAGGCTGGCTCACATCGGAACTGCTGCCGATAACCGACATAACGACCTCTGAATAAGAAGCTGGTATGGACAGGTACTTGCTGCTATTGGCAATCGCAAACCGCAGTTTAATCAGGGAAGGTGCATAAGGGTTCTTCTTTTTCTTATCAATGGAGTAGCCGATAAACACGGACGGTATCATTTCATTGCCAGATGTAAATGATACAATGGGATAATACAGGTTACGGCCAATGAAGAAAAATTTAAAGATTTTTTCAAGGTATTGCCTGCGGTTATTAGCCTTAACAGTTATGACTTTTAATTGTGCTTCTTTAGCGGTTTCGAGTTCTGCCTCCCGCTCCCGTATTGCTTCTGCCCTTTCCTTTTCGGCTAATTTCTTGATCTTTTTTTCTAATGGTATGTTCCGTAACAGTTCAGCGTATTTAACCTCAATTTCCTGATGTTCCTCCAAAACCCGCTGCTGGCTGTTCTGATTGTATTCCGTAATAAGTTCTTCCTGCAATGCAAAAGCATCCTTTTCTTTCAACGATTCTGTGAGCAGGTTACTTAATTCAACTTTGGTAAACGGCTTTTTCAGGACATTGGCCTGAACCGTTTCCAGTATGCTATCGTCCCCAAAAGTGCTGGCAGAACCCTTACCCATTTTCACCACCTTGCTGCTCAGGGTTTCCGTGTCCAAATTCATGGCCTCTACCTCAAGGTCATATTCGCCAACCTGTCGCAGGTACTGCTCATAATCGGTATATCGTTCGGCAATCTCGTTATAAAACTCCTGTTGCATCTTCGTTGACAAAACGGCAACCCTGCCGGATACTTTATGGGCTGCATCTTCACTTACCGTTGTATCACTCCCACTATCTGATTTGCTGTCCTTTAAATGCAGTGGATCATCAAGCAGGTCATTTATATCGGGGTTCTCTCCCAAATATTCTTTCACAATCTTATCGCCATATTTATTTAAAAAATCCGGCACATCTAAAATCTTAATGGATTGCTTCTGGTTAGAAGTGGTATTGGCATCAAGGGATTTTAATTTCTTCTGCAACATCATCATCAGCCGTTTTTCAGCGGGTATGGCAGAAGTTATATAATCATAGATAGGCTTTAATATCTGCCCGGTGCGGTTGATACGCCCACGTTTCTGCACTTCGGTATTAATATCCAATTCCGCCTGCAATACGATCATTACCCTTTGCTTTACCTGTGAAGCAGGTACTTTAGCAGTAGGTATGGCATGTGCTGATGCACCCGTACTACCGGACTGGTTAATCATCAGTACATCCACTTCGTTGTTATTGAATTTGCGAAAAGCATCGTTGGTATTAATACGCTTGCGGGATAATACTAACCCCTTCCCGGTCTTTGTGTTAAGCTGCACCTCATATTTGCGGCCTGTAACTTCTGCTACACTGTAGCCTGCTTCATTCAGCATTTTGATTATCACATCAATGGGCGAAATAGTTATCCCCGTTGATGCAGAACGCATACACTCATAAATACGGTTGTATTCAACTTGCGCTTCGGGTGGCAATTCACTTATTTCAAACTTTTTGAACACCGGGTTACCGTCAACATCTTTTTCTGTATAACGGAGTATGCCATCCAGCCCACGTTTCAGCACTTCGGTAAAGTCGGCATTGATGGTATCCCCATCGCTAACGGGCATACCCTGATTATTTTCAATGCTTTCTATAAAGCTGCCCATTGTAGAGGCAAAAGCGATTACGGGCTTCTTACCTTCCCGCAGGCGCATGATAGCCCGTTCCGCCACCGATTGCGCTTTCAGGCTGAACAACATTTGATTGATAACCTGGAATACTTTGGAGAAATAAGGTAAGTTGTCAACCCCGGCCTGTGAAGTACCTTCCCTGATCGTAATTTCCTTTCCTTCCGCTGCCGCTATTTTATCAAGTTCATCTACCTGCTCATTGATGAACTTATTTTGAAACGCAATAATGTCCCGTAGTATTTCAGTAATGTTATCAGCTATTGCCCTGTGTTCCTCGGCCTTATCGTCCAGCATTATATAATTGACCTCAATACCTTCAAAACTTCTTTCCCGCCGCAGCATCTGCCCTTCCGCAACCAATTGGGAAGACAATACCTCCTGCAAGGCTACGCCACCCTTTGTTATGGCATCTACCAATTCGTCCTTGCTCATGTTACAATCTGAAATAGACGTTTTCATAGCGTAGATAGGCATATTGTCCGGGCGTTTTGCAAAAGTTGCAGAAAGGAATACTACACCTTTGGTTTCCCGGATTACCCCCTGCAAAAACTCCCCGGTATTGGAAGAGCCGGAACTGTTATGCGCCTCATCCATAATAAAAATATTACCTTCTGCAATGGCTTGCAGGAACAATGGTTTTTCTGGTTTTCGTTCAGGACTGTTGAATTGGGAATAGGTAGCCAATACAAAATCATATTTGGCGGGTATTTTACGCGAAGTAAATACTGCCTGCTGTTCACTTACCGGCGGAGCCTGATATACAATGTTTCCGTTTTCGTCCTTAACATCGGTCTTGCTTTCCTTGCCATTTACAATAAACGGCTTTAAATGACCTGAACCAATAGCTAAAAGGTCCCGGTATATATCTGAAAACAGGTTGGCTTTCTCCGTCAGGAATACAGGCTTTAACCCCTGACACACAGCATAGCGTATCATTGCTGCTGCTATACGCCCTTTACCGATACCTGTCTGATCTCCAATAATCATGCCCTGTCCCCGTGCCTCAATGTTGTACATAGCCATTGCCACGCCATCTGTCTGTTCTGCCGACAATGCCTTACAAAGAGCCGCCTTAGTAGTGTAATGCAGCCGGTGCTTTACAAAACGGTCTATACTGCTGCCTACTTCTTCTTTTATCCGTGTTATTGCGCTCTGTGTTTCAAAAGCCATACTATCCGGTACTTGTGTGTTCAATACCACACATCCTTCAGACATAGGCATATAGGGTGCGCCCAATGAAGTCCCGAAAAACTCATGCTCCAACCGCAATGCTTCCGCCTCTAACTCGCTTAATTTACTCATAGCTGTTTCCTTTGCAGGTTCTTCCATCACATCCATTACACGTTCAAATAAGGTGTCAAACGTCTTTATGACTACATCTTTTGAACGGTCAAATATTGGCGCAACGCCAACCGGCTTTATTTTCCTGCCATTAACCAGTATCAGCCGTACATTAAAAGAAGTCCCTTGCCGGGAATACAGCTTGCTCCCGTCAACCTGTAACACATCTGCAACATTGTAGCGGCTGTACAGGTAATTAAAAAAAATGCGGTTTTTGCCCGCCTGTATCCTTCCCCGTGCATCCCATTGGGTATGACCGCCAATAATAATGGCTGCTCTCCCGTCATTTGTCATGGTGGTTAGGGCATTCAACGCCATTACATGCTCTAAGCTGGTTATTTTATAAGTGTCGAACATAACCCCATCATCCAGCCGTCCAAACGGCGGATTAGTTATGACGGCAGAAAATGTTCCCACAACATCAAAGAAGGGCTTTGTTGCATCCCTGTTCCAAACATTGGCGAAGCCCTGTGTTTTTAAATTCCGGTTGCGTATTTTATCAATTTCATTGACATAGATACGCTCCGGTTTCCCGGCAATGGTAAGCAACCCATTCCCTGCCGACGGTTCAAAACCATAGCCACCTTTGCTGTCCAGCTTGTCTAATCCGCAAAATATGCCGCCTACGTACCCAATAGGCGCAGGTGTAGAATACTGCTGCAACAAAATACTTTGGCTGGTGCGGTGTGAAAGGTTTACCTGTGTATAGTATAAGGCAACGATACGGTCATACTTTTCTCTTACTGTGCCACTGCCTTGTGCAATACTTCTCGCCCTGTTGACAATGGCAAGCTCCGTTAACTCCTTGATCTCCGTTCTGTCGGTAATGCCGAATGCCGCCGCCAATTTTTCAATAGCCGTTTTATTATAGCTCTTGCCATTAATTAATTCCTGCTCCACCTTTGAAACATACGATTCGTTCATCATTCTGATTTTAAAATCGGGTATGGCGTTTTGCCATACCCGATTGCAGCATTATTTATTATCCAGCCGGTGAGAAAGTGGCATAATACCTGTTATCCCATGAATTGATAAATTGCTTATTGCCATTAGCCCACTCATAGACAAACGTATCCCCGGTGCGCGTTACGCGCTGTACAGCCCATACCTGGTCGGTAGTAGCGGCAGCTTCCCCGGTAGGAGTCAGATAGCCGTTGTAAACGATCATCGGTACAGTTTCATCAATTCGTACAGGGTCTTTTAAATTATCGTTGCCACCACTTTGCAAAAGCGTTTTGATCTGGGTCAGCGCAGTTGTCATGCTCGTGAATTGGGTAGCCTGTGTCTGGGCGGTGCTGACAATTACATCGTGGATGCTTTGCAGCCCTGTTGCAGGGTTTATATTGGAAATTGACGTTCCAAGACTGTCCACGCTGGTCTTTACCGATGACATCTGCGTTCCTAAAGTGTCCACGCTTTCCTTTACGGCATTGAGGTTTTGCGTTTGTGTCGCGCCAACAGTCGTTATATTGCCAGCTACAGTGTCCACGCTTGTTTTTACTGTGTCCACGCTGCTCTTTACCTCCCCGACATTGGTAACAACTGCGCTGTTGTCATTGCCCGTAGCATCAAGCATTGTTTTTATAGCATCTCTCAAAGCATCTACATCTGGCAGGCCCTGTGGAACGGTCACATCAGAAAATTTGATGTAAATATTGCGCAATGGCCCTTCGCCTATGTCAATGCGGACGTTATCGTTCTTAGCCGTAGCAATGGTCTTTACCTGCGACTTGTTGATAAGAAAGGGTATTTCTCCGTTAATAATACGGATGCATGAAATGTCATTAATGATCTGTGTTGCCATACTTTTTTGTTTTTATTGTTTAGTATTCCTTTTAACCTGATCTGCTATGCCCTCTCCAATAAGAGAACCAATAAAACCACCGAGCATAACAAGCGGGGCTGCGTCTTTACCGGATGCCTTTGCATACCAGTAGGTGACCAATGATGTAAGCAATGTTGTCGTGGAAATAATTGTTTTCTCTCTCATGTAAGAATGTTTGTTTAACGTCTTAAAAGGCCGTAGGTGGCTATCCCGCTCAGAACGAACATACCCGCTGATAACAGCTTGTTTTTTGCTTTGAACTTTTTTATTTGCTGTTCATACGAAAAATTCTGGCTGATAAGCAAATCCTGTTGTGCAAGGCTGTTATCGAAGTATAGCTTCAGGGCATTATAAGCTTCCCGCTGGACTGCCATAGCACTGTCTTTGTTTGCCACTTCTGCCGAAAGGCCAATACTTAAATCTTCATAAAGGCTATCTTTTTGGTTGGCTACCACGATAAGGGCTTGAACCGTTGTTTGCAGGCTGTCATACACCGCAAGCTTTGCCGCCGTATCAGTGGTTTGCGCCGTCTGGTTTATCAGGGTATCCACCAGATGTTGCAATGCCTTGTACTCGTTTTTCGCTTCGCGCAACTCGTACTTTGTATTTGCCACCTGCCTACCCAAGCCAGTATTGGTCTGGCCCATAGAATCCAGCCGGGATTGATAAATGGCTTCCAACTCCACACTCTCGCTTTTCATCACTGCCGGAGATTCAATATTCGCCACTGGCGGTGGTTCCTTGAAAAAACTATTATTAAACAGCGATACGCTGCCAGCCCCTGCGATTAGGCCGATTATTAAAAAGAGAACTGACTTTAGAGTTGTATTTCCCATTTTGTTTTTTTTGTTTTAAATGTTAATATTGATTGTCCTCCGGCATTTCACCTGAATGCTTTATTGCTCCGTGTTCGGTTCAGGATTTATTGCCGACCCTGCCCCTATCATTCCCATTTTTTCAAACGTGTAGCCGAAACATCCGGCTGCAATCAGGCTGGAAAATGAAAAGAACATGAACTCCGGTACATCTTTACCAAAAAATTGTTTGGCTGTCCAGCTAATAAGCAGGGCGATAAGTAATACCATGATTACCATTTCCCTCATGCTGTAGCTGCCTGTCTTGTCTTTGAATAACTGCTGGATAAATTGTTTCATCTTGTTTTGTTTGGTTGTTTAGCCTTGTTAGTTTAACCTGTTTCCAATCATACTTCTTCTTTCAAATAGCGGCAATTCAGGCAGCAAGGCGCATCGCTGGCTCGTGCATCAGCGTATAGGTGAAGCTGTTCCCATAAAGCTGTCTATGCTGTTCGCATAGTGCCATCAGGGAATAGAAATCATCGGCATTGGCAAACACCTGGCACCCGGCGGAAAACTTATCAATGATCTTTGTTGTTCCCTCCTGCATGGCACGGTGAATATCAATACCAAACAACCCCGTATCTTCTTTACCCTTAAAATCAAGTGTGCCATCGCGTTTAATATCCCGGATAACCGTAACCGGGGTTTTCTGCACGAGCGCGGTGTACTTATTGCGGTGCAACCCGATCTGGTGTGACCCCATATACTGTCCTTCTTTCAGGATAGCCGTACCCTGCGGGTTTAAAGGGTTTTTAAGCCAGAACACTCCCGGATCCGTAGTTGCCGGGTAACTATGGAACTGCCAACTTTTTTTATCATCCATATACAGCACATTGATGGTGTCATTGAAGCTGTTGGGGATAGTGCTGTTGCTCCTGATACCGACAATATTCAATTCAAAAGGGCGCATAAATACCCTGTAGCCGCTCGCTACGAGCATGGCTATAAATTGTTCCCGCATAAATTTTAGTTGATTAAACTGTGGAAGAATGATAACGAGGGGATAAAATCCGGCATTTATGCCGCCTGCAAAAAGGCGGGCATGTAGTCATCTAACCACGCCCTTATATCAAAGCCGGGATTGGCAAAACCATAAACATATAGCTGGTCGGCACCAACAACCTTTGCTTCGGGAAAGCGTTCTGAGAGCAGTAGCAGCGTAGTAAACAGAGATTCATTCTGCTCCTCCGTGCGGTTGTCCACATGCCTACCCTGCTCATCAAGTCCGCCCAGCCATGCCAGTTCTATAGTGCCATCTTTGGGCTGGAACGGTTTAAGGCTGATCAGCCTGCCCTTTTTGGTAAGCAGGTAGTGGTATGGCAGTTTTTCCAGTTCCTTTACCTGCATGTCCTGTCTTGTGCCTGTGCTGTGTACTACAATGTACCGCACAATGCCTCTTCTTACTTTTATTCTCCTGTTTCTGTCCATACTATAGATATTTAACTGATTGTGTTTTGACTAAAAAATACTTGTCATTATTCTCGAAAAGGGTAAAGTCCAACCGTTGTGTTACTTCGTTGCCCAGCACCATTAGCTGCGGCACGTTTACGCTTTGTGTCGGGGTCACCCAAACAATAGTAGGTTCCTTTGTAACAATTGTTTTCCCGTCAAAACCGGACAGGCTCCATCTACTGCCGTCATATTGCAGTCCCATACGGATAAATTCAAGCCGCATTTGTTGCTTCTCATCTTCGCCTGTAAAGCTGCCCAACATGCCATTTACAAGGGTCTGCCGTACACCGTGCAACCGCTGCTCCAGAAACGCACTGCTGACCTGCTGGTATTGCTCCTTATTTTCAATGCCCTTTAGCAGGTTTACCACGCTGGTTATGTTTTTCGCAACTGCGGCGTTATACAATTTTTTAGCAAGACCTGTTAAGCCGGAACCTCCGGTATTGCTACCACTGCCTGCCACAAGCACATTGAAAGCACTTTCGGTTATACTGGCAGGCAAGCCTTTTTTCTTTAAAGCTGCTTGTGTTTCCGAACCGAAATCCCCATCTGCACCATAGCGGGGTAAAATAGCTTTACCGTACTTATCAATGAGCGCCTGCTGCAATAGCCTTACGTTTTCTCCTTTACTTCCTTTTTTAAGCGGAAAATCCCCCCCTTCGCCTGTAGTGCCGGATTTTTTTGCTTTTACCTTGCTCTTTATTTTTGCCGTATCAACCGGAAAGGAAAACACAGGTTTATCTGTAACACTGTCATCGGCATTCATCACGGAAGCCGGGGATACCTTGCGTATTGCATCATCAAGGTCTCCTGTTTTTGATCTCTTTCTTTTCTGGTAATACTGCCATCCAAAATAGCCAGCTACCCCCGCAGCTCCGAACGCAAGCGTTGTCAGTATTATTTCCTTCCCCTTCGTCTGCTTTGATGGTAACATGCTGATGGGTAGATGGTATTCCTTCTTTTTGCCTTTAGGGTTTTTAGCTCCTGCCTTTGCCTTAGTGCCTGTACCTATCCCTGTCTTCGTCTTTGTACTCTTTTTCGCCGTTGCCTTTACTTTTTTTACCATCTCCTAATTTTTTGGTTTGCTGTAGATTAGCTGCATCATCGGGTCATATTCCCAAAACTCAAGTTCACTTTTCAGGTCGGCTTTCAGGTCATTGCCATACAGTGTTTTATAAACAACGCCAACCTGGTTAAACACGGACTGCAAGGGTATTTCCAGAAATACGGCCTTTATTGCAGGTTCATCCGTACCGGGGAAAGGGCCATAAGTAATGTCAAAGGCCGCTTTAAGCCGCTTTGCCCATGACTGCAATTGTTCTGTTGTTACCTGTGGTAAAGCATTCGCGCTATACACTTCCGGCTTTGCAGAGACGATGGACAGCATTTCGTTATATTCTGTGCTTTTCAGTTCCTTTTGCATATCTCCCAAAAGGCTGCTGTTATACAATCGTTGATAAGAACTCATTACTTTGCGGAACTCACTCTTGCTTTCCACCGTCCTCATCGCTTCTCTTAAAGCAGCCTTATCCGTACCCGCCCAGCCATCATTGAGAAAAGCCATTTTTATTTGTTTGGCATAAGTCGGTGCGCTACCTTCCTCTAATGTTTTTGTTTGCTCGTGCTTTGCTGCCGCTTTCTTTATCCAGCTTCTGCCGATGATAACAGACCCGCCAACCACGATAATGCCAAGCAGGGAGTATTGAATCTTTTCCTTCACGGTCAGTCCGGGGTCTGCCGGAACCATCCCGCCATTTCCGTATCCATACTGGCTGTAGTTCACCTTGCGTTAATTAGCGTTTAGAAAAGAATTTATATACCCAAGTAGGCTTTAGCCATAGCTGTTTTTAACGGGTCATTTTTCACGACATGCGCCAGTTTGCAAAGTTCCTTTACAGATAACTTACTTGCCAGTATCATTAGTGCAGTAAGTTTTTCTGCTGCATCCGCTTTCTCTTTTGCGGCTATCGTTATGGTATAGCTGAATTTGTCCATTTTTTAGTTGATTGGTACGTTAAGTAATTCCGCAACAGTTATGAGGTGCGCGGGTTTTTCTACCAGTTTATTGATAACGCCGGTCATTATTAAAAGCTGCTCCGGGTTAAATGCCTGCTCCATCTTGAGGAGGTTACTGACATACCTTAGCTGATCTACAGTAAGCTGTGGCGGCTCGTCCATGTGTTCCTTAAAGGTTGCTTCGCCCTCCTGTTCGGATGATTGTGCTCCCGTATCGTGGCCGGGGGCTCCGTTAGGGATAGGGGCATTCAAAAAACCGGATAGCTGCGTTCCAACCATTGGGATTTTATGGGCATGTTGTTTAAAAACACCTGCAAGGGCTGCCGAGGCAAACTCCACGAGGTTTACATTGCCGATTGTAAATTTTTTGGCTTCCTGTTCCTCCAGCCTCTTTTCCAGCAACTCCCCGTATTCTTCGGCTTCTTCTAATTGCGATAGTGTTTCCGCCAGCTTTTCCTTAACATTTTTCAGTTCGTTGTCTTTTTCCTTTTCATCAATCCGCTGCTGTATGATCTGGTCAATCTCACCCAACCCATTCGTTGGCTTGTCACTATTCCCATCCCTATCCCTGTCTGCACTTAAACTGAATGAATACTTTGTATTTCGTGAGGTTTTTGGCCCATCATAAACAAGGATACTTATGTTGCGGGTAGTGTCCTTGATCTCTTGTTCATAGTCCTCAAATTCTTCCACATCATCTGTCCGGGATACTACTTTAAAGCCATCCACAATAATTTCATAGTCCCTTGCCCGTTGCTTTACCGCCTCCCGTTGCAGGTAACGTTTCAGCCCGTCTATCTTATTTTGATCGAATTTTTCATTTACCAGCGGCATGTTACTATGATTTTGTGATTACCTGTATCATCTGTATATGTGTCGTGAAGGGGCTGTTGCTGGAAAGCAGTATTTTCCCCTGATGTTCGTGGTGCAGCTCATTGGCATTTGTTTCAGAAATATCGTAAACGCCTACGTCGCTTTGCACCCGGCAATTATCGTCTTCTTCTATAAGGACGAAAAGATGTGTGCCGCCGTCAATCGTTCTTTGCTCATCCGGGCTTAAAACAAAATGCCGGTGACGGGTACGATAATTGTTTCCACGGCCAAGTTCTTCCATCCTGCGCTTAATATGACCTTCTGCCAGTTCTGCTTTCATTGTTTAGCTATTTTTTCTGTCCATAAATACAACCCTACGATATAGGATAGGTTCTTATCCATTTGTTTGCCAAGCTCATCTGTGTAACATCCATACAGCATCAAACAGTCCTTGATGAGGATGGTATCCGGCTCCTGATAACTGTTCCCGGCATAAGGCGCTACCATCCAGTTAATAAAGGCCGCATTGGACATACCTGCCACAAAGCCGGGAGTTACTTTATTCAGTAAGCTGAAGCCTGTGTACACATCCGTTGCGTAACAGAGGTTACCTGCATTTTCAGCTTGTACTTTCATCGAACCCGCACAACCTTTCCCCGCAATATCATCCAATGCCATGCCATGTGGTAACTGTAATCCGGTAACGCCTGCCTGCACAGCTATTATCCGGTCTGTATCTTTTGGAATGTCCACCTGGAAATAACATTGTTCTCCCTTTTTGCCCACCGGTATTTTTACCGCTATTATGTTTTGTGTCATGCTTATGGTTTGAGTTCGCAATCGAGGTACAGCCGGATACGGTAGGGTTCAAACGGCGCACGTATGTCGCTGGTGTCCCTGTAGTCTATTTTTACAAGCCCGTTACCAATAGGCATATTGCCCGTATCAAAATACCGTGTGTTCACAGGGCAATTGATACCACTTTGTAACAGCTTGCTTTCATATCCCTCCGGGAAAATCTCCTGCCTGTTCATCTCTATTTTTTGTGAACCCCGGTAATACATCAGGTCGTCCCTGTTTGATGAAAGCATTACGCCGCGTACATAGAGGATCGTTTTATCCAGTTCAAACGTTTGCGAATACACGCTGTCCGGTGCAGTAACCAGTATATCATACCATTTTTTAAGGGTGCCTGCGATATTGACTGTGGCATTGTTATTGTTTTCCATATTGTACCTTTTTGCGTTATGCTGCTATATGTCCACCGGCAGACTTGTAAACCTGCATGAGGGTTGTTATATCCCGCTCCCATTGCCCGTACCCCGCTCCCGGAAGTGAAGCCCATTCCTTACGGCATTTTTCAATAGCTATGGAAAATCTGCCGGACATTACATCCTCCAGCGCGCCCCTTCTCCTTACCAGTTCAATAGCCCCCCTGTCCTGACTTATCGGGCTAAAATCAGGCAACCCAAGTGACTGCTGAACGCTTGTCCAAGTCGCATACAGGAATTGATATGCCCCTGCCGCCGTACTGGTAATGCCAGATTTTGTTATGGCTATGTTCGGATGTTCTGTAAAGCCTGAGAAAAGTTGTCCCCCATACATAGTGCGGTACGCATTGTTTCCGTAAGTTCCCTCTGAATATTGTATCATCGTTAAAAACGCTTTCAGGTTTACGTATGGGTTATTTTGTACCGCACTCTTTGTATGGTTTGTCTCTACCCTGCTTTTTAAGAACATAATTATTGCTGGGGCGGACAATCCTGCAAGGATATATGCCCAATGGCTTTTTAGCAGGTTCATAATATGTGTTTACGTGTTACCGTTAGGATTACCGTAACAACCCCTACGAATTATGGAGTAGTTATAGTACCATGCAACCCCGCATATACATAGGTAAAGGCAGGTATGCCATCGGTAGTGCCTAATTCAAGCGTAAGTTCTATCAGCACATCATCGGTGATCAGGCGGGGGTTGGATAGCTTGTAATAACCAAGCGGGGTCATGTGGTTGCTTAGGGTTTTGAATATCTCGCAACTGGTTTCCGGCAGGATTTGCTTCTTGTTGGATTTGAGATTGATCTCACCTGTTACAATGGCTGGAAAATTTTCAATGTCCTTGTAGTTCGTTGCCATTACCTTATCCTTTGTGGCATCTACGGCTGTGCCTGCGAGCAGGATAATCCCGCTGACAAGCAGCGTCTGGTTCTTAGGCAGCTTCGCATTCGATACGTTACAAATGCCGATTTCCTTCGTGTCCTGTGTCTCGAACAGCTTGATCGTTTTTGAGGTTACCGGCTTGATGGAGTAGATAACAGTGTCTGCAAGGCGCAATTCCCCTTTAACCAATGCCTGCTTAATACCCGGCGGCAATTCACCAAAATGCCGTTCCATTTCCGCGCGGGAGCCCTTGCTTGGCGCACCCGTATTTGCCAGTTTGTTAATGGTCTTCTGACGCTTTACCGGGTTCATACGCCGGAGTGCGCCAAGCAGCTCATCCCCGTCCATACCATCAATACCGAGCAGTGCGCCCTGATTATTGTATTCTTCAATTCCTTCTAAATCGTACATAGCGCTTGTTTTGGTTTTTAAAATTGTTTGATTAACTGCTGTTTTGGCTTGTTAGATGTTATAGTCCGATACATCAACTAAGGACAGTTCGCCGATGTCGCCCATATCTCCCAATGCCCCGACCTCTCCCATGCTCATCCCGCTCATTTGCATATGGGCCATGCCGCTGTCTGCGATTTGATCTTCTATGCTGGTCAATGCAGACAGTTCGCTGTTCAGTTCATCTTCCTGCCCATTCATATCGTTGGGATAGTTGAAAAATTGCAATTCCCCGAAGCCGTTCGTAGCTGCTTTAGCTGTGCCTGATTGTTTTGCGTGCAGGAACTTATCTATGTACAATTTTTCAGCAAAATTGTCCTTGTAAGCCTGCATACGACCTTTTATGGATTCCAGATCCATACCATCCAAGCCATTTACGCTTTTGGAACTCTGGAAACCATTGGCGGCCATCAGTCCTACGCCGAACAGGGTAGCTAAACGATTGTCCATATAGTGGCCTACGCCTGTTACACCCAACCCGATAAGCAGGGACGGTTTCCCTATTGCTGCACCAACCAAGCCGCCGCCAACTACGCAAATAAGAATGTCTTTACCAGTTTCGAGCAGGGAGTTTTTTATATGCCCCTTTGTCGGCAATCCATTTTCAATATTGCTGATTATGCTTGCTTTCTTAGCTTTAGCAGCATAACTATTCTCCTTCTTCTTTTTTGCCTTTGCCATAATAATTGATTTGATTTTAGTGATTACTTGCCTAAACCAGTGCGTGGGATTTTGCCTTTTTATGCTTGCTCTTTGTTTTCTTCCGGGGGCTTTGTTTCCCGTCAAGCCCATGTACCGGCTTAGATGGTGCGGGTGGTGTATGCGGCTGTTTCATGGATGTGGCT
>JABDBX010000061.1 GCA_013288445.1 Bacteroidota bacterium | reverse complement strand
ATCTGAAGCTAAAGGGGCTGCGCAATATAGAAATTGAGCCTGTCTTTGTAACGGAATAGCTGTGATAAATTTCAGAAGTACCTTGATTTAGCTTAGAATATGTGTTCAGCATGTCAATATTGCGTGAGGTTGCTTCGTTCCTCGCAATGACGCGAGTTGAGTATGGTTGCTACCAAAAAATCCGTTCAGGCTACAAAATACATGTTCATTGTCTCGTTATTTTTCAGCGCTATCTTGCCTCTGTATGTGCATCCTACCTTGTCCTTCACGAGGTCGTAGGTGGTTTGCGAAATAGTGATCTTTCCGGCTTCGCTGTTTTGCTCCATGCACATGGCCGTGCTAACAGATTCGCCCCACGTATCGTATCCCGATTTTTTGGCACCTACCATACCTGCTATGATGCTGCCACTGTGAATGCCTATGCGCACTTCAAATGTTTTATCACCCAGCTTGCGCTTTCGTTCATGCATGAAATTGTTTATCTCAATAGCGGCGGTCACTGCATAATCAGCATGGAGGGGGTCTGCCTTTGGTATCCCCGATACCGCTAGGTAAGCATCGCCCAGCGTTTTTATCTTTTTGATGTTGTGCTTTGCCATGATCTCGTCAAAGGCGTTAAAACAGGCTTGTAGCTCCTCTACCAATTGAGTGGGACTCATTCTTGCTGTTGCATTGGTGAAGTTCACAAAATCGGTTACAATTGCCGTCACATTATCGTACCGCTTAGCCTCGGTGACACTTGTGGAATCGGGAATTTCCACCACCGGCACGGGCATGACAGGTGGCGCCGCTGTCACTCTAGCAACTGGCTCCGTCTCAATTTTCCTGTAAGACCTGCGCCGCCTGCGCATAGCTAGAAACGCCAAACCAATCACTAACACGAGCAACACAACCACCGCGCCCCCTGCAACTTGTAGCAGTTGGTCGTTCCGCCCCTTAGCAGCGGTAAGGCTATCTATCTGTGCCTGTTTGTCGTTAAGCGCTATATCCCTTTCCGTCTCAAAGTTGGCAATGGTTATTTTGTTTCTGCCACTAAATACCGAATCTTTAAAACTTGCATACTGTTTGTAGGCCACAAGTGCACCCTTGTAATCGCCAAGCAATGTATCGGCCTGCGATAGCCGCTGGAACATAGACTGGAGGTTGTCCATATCACCCATTTCCTTCTTTTTCGCAATGGCCTTATTTAGGTATTCTACCGCCCTTAGCAGCAACGCATGTTTACCTAGCGGTATCATGCCGGGTACGTAGGCGCCTACGTGCAAGTTGGAATCAGGCAACGCTTTGGCGAACCGGCCCGTGTCCTTTGCCATGTACAGGTAGGTGATACCCGTGTTACCTATGTTGTTCGACTGGTCATAGTTATCAGCAATTTGGCTGTCTATGGCAGCAGCTTTAAAATGGCAAAGTAGAGCTGGTATGTAATTGTGCTGTTCCCGGTACACCACTGCGATATTGCCCAGGTTCACAGCGGTGAGGTATTTATTGTCTAACTGCTCCGCCATTTTCAGCGCCTGGAGCATATTTTCCAGCGCGAGTGAATAATTGCCCTTAGCCGAATATAGATTGCCAATATTAGTGAGGTTCCGGGCTACTCCTAACTTTTCGCCAGCCTTCTCGTTAATGGTCATTGCCTTGTTTTCATACAGCAAGCCCTTGGCATAGTCTCCTTCGCATTTATATGCCGCCGCTATGTTTACCAGGTTCTCTACCGCAGCAGGCCTGTTGCCCAGTTCTTCGTTTATCTTCAGCGCCCTGGAATAATAATCGAGCGCCTGTTTATAATCGTTCTGGTCGGCATAAACGAGGCCGAGGTTGGCATATGCTGCGGCCATGGGGGCCTTGTTGCCAAGCTCCTGGAATATCTTTATTGCCTTGGAGTAATTTTCCAAAGCCATGGGGTAGTTGCTTTGATAGATATATACAATGCCTGCATTGCCCAGCGCATTGGCCATGCCGTTCTTGTCGCGAAGCTGCTCAAATTGCTTTAAGGCCATTGCGTAATAGTCGAGCGCGTCGCCGTATTGCCTTAGCCCGGCATAAGCTACGCCTATATTCCCCAGGTTATCGGCCATTCCATTCCTGTTGCCGGCAGCCCGGTTTATTTTCAATGAACTAAAATAATATTCCAGTGCCTTTGCATTGTCCCCTTTGGCCTCGTAGTTTACACCCAGGTCATTGTTTGCCCAGCCTATTCCTTTTTGCCAGCCAAGCCGCGAGGCCAGTTCCAGTTCCGTTTCCCCGTATTTTATTCCTTCATCCGGGTCAATGGCACGGTAGGCAAATGACAAATTATCCAGCAACCTTACTTTATCGGTATCTTCTTTTGCATTTGGCAGGGCTGCTTGCAAAGAGTCAATGGCCGCCTTGCCCGTTTTTTGAGCATGGCCTTGCATAGGGCAGCACAGCACCAGGAGCGAAGACAGAACCAGAAGGCGGACCGTTATTTTCATCACAAATTATTCGTCATACAATATTAGAGAACTTACCTCTTAGTTTATGCATGGTGTATGTTATTATTGTTAACTGTCTTTCCACAATTTGTAGGGGTTGTTGTATGTAGGTGTACCACGCCGGAAAAAGTTGTGCTACACATTGTGACGTTAGATGGACGATGCCCGCGCTATTGGATTGTGCCATTCCGGGAGCTATGTGACGATGACAAAATAAATACCACCATCTGACTTGTTCTTTTCCATTTCTGCTTCGGCACAAAAGTCCTTAAATAGCTCACTATTCGCGGATTTTGCGCCTCGCATAACATGCCTTCGCTAAAGCTATGGCAGTTAATAAAAGAAAAACAACTTCGTCATATGGTGGTATTTATTTCGCCAACGTCACTATACGAAAAGGTGAATTGTGTTTTTACGGGGAAAAATCGCTATTGAGCAATTCAGCCATTAGAATTTCCGCCCTTCAATTCGCTCCGCCGCCTGCCGGAACACATCAGATACAGGCGCTTTCTCATTTTTGTTGAAGTCGAAGGTCACGATAACGTCGTGGGCTTCTGCTGCTATTTCGCCTTTTTCGTTGAGTACCTGGTGGTGTATGCCAAAGCTAGTATTCTTTATAAAGGGTATGCTGGCTGCAACAACGATATTGCCCGGATAGTGCAGCGGCTTTATGAACTGGCAGGACGTAGAGAGTAGTATGGGACCTATTTTTGTTTCGCTGAATGATGCTGCTAAACCGCTTATCTCCCAGTAATTGACCCTTGACGCTTGTATGTATTTAAAGTAAGCTACATTATTCACATGCCCGAATAGGTCCATTTCGCTCCAATCTATCCTTAACGAGAGTTTTATTGGGAAGTTGCTCATAGTATAAAAGTAAGATTTATTTTGTCATGCTGTTAAGTGACGATAGCGAAATAAATACCACCATCTGACTTGTTCTTTTCCATTTCTGCTTCGTCCCAATCCCGATAGCTATCGGGATAAATAGCTCACTATTCGCGGATTTTGCGCCTCGCATAAAAGAAAAACAACTTCGCCATATGGTGGTATTTATTTCGCCAACGTCACTAAGCAGAAACCCTCGGTATTTTTGTTTATTTTTGTAATTAAATATGCCTGGAAAACTTCTTTTTTTATTGTCCTTACCATTACTGCTTTCCCTTACCGGATGTGGTATATATAGTTTTTCAGGCGCTACTATAGAAGGCAAGAATATTTATATTCACCAGCTGGACAATAAGGCCCGGAACGTAGTACCCAGCCTTAGCTCAACGCTTACCGATAAATTACGTAGCCGCATTCTATCGCAAACCGGGCTATCGCCCGTAACCAAAGATGACGCCGACTACGATATGACGGGGGCCATAACCAGTTATGAAGTTACCGTTACCGGGGCCACGAGCGTGCAGGTGGCCAGCAAGAACCGCCTTACCGTGAGCCTGCAGATAACTTTTAAGAACCGGCTCAACGAAAAATCTAACTTTACGCAGACATTTACCCGTTTTTCCGACTTCGATGCATCGCAGATATTGCAAAATGTGGAGCCTGCTTTGATAGAAGATATAGGAAATCAGCTTGCAGATGATATTTTTAATAAAGCTTTTGTAAATTGGTAGCCGGAATGACCAACCAATCGTCCATAAAATATATATCTACTTTATTAGCCAACCCCGATACGATAACGGAGGGCGACCAGAGTAGTATTGCTTTATTCCGGCAAACATTCCCCTACTTTGTACCCGTGCGTTACTTTGTGGCGCTGGAAGCCCATAAGAAATCGGCATACGCTCCGGCCATGCTGTCTGCTATCCAGCCATATATGGGCAACTGGCTGCTGTTCAGCAAGTTCCTGAAGTCGGGCACCAGCAACTACAAATACATGCCTGCCCAGAAAAAGCAGGAAGCGGCGGAACAGAACGTGCATGTAGCCGAAAGCAAACCGGCGCCGGGCACGCCCGTAGTTGAAGCTATTCCAGAAGCCGTTCCGCAAATTATGGAAGAAGCTCATGAGCAGGTGAGGAGTAGCTTTGCCGAAGATATTGCGGGCAGCCCAGTTGCTCCAAATCTCCCCAACGCTGAGATTCCTTTAAATGCTGCAGACAATCCTTTTATCATATTAGACGCTGGCAGCGAATACATTAACGACCTGGTGAACAACCATTCGGAACCGCCGCCACATGTTGTAGCAACTCCGGTTGTTGCGCCACCGGTGGCACAACCAGAACCGGAAGTTGTTTATGCTCCTGCCCCAGTCGCTGAATTAGTGCAGCCTGCTCCACCGGTTGTTGAAGAACCTTTACCTGTTGTTGCGCCACGCGAAGTTTATAGCCCCGTTGCCGAGATTCCCGTTCTGGTACCTTCGCCCGTTCCAGTAAGCATAGAGCCGCCGCAGGTTGATTTGCATATTGCTCCCGCGCCGGTATTCATGCCTGAAGAGCCTGTAGCGACCGAACACATAATTCCCGATGTCTCTCAGCCATTAGGTATTGCGCCACTGGCTGTGCAGGTAACCGATGTAGCCGAACCAATAAGCGCCGCAGGGTACGAACCAGTCGCAGAGCGCCATGAATTGCCCATACCGTCGCCCATAAATATTGAGGAAATAGAGGCCGTAATAAATGAGGTTGCAGCGCCAGCTATGGCTGAACCAGCCCTTGTATTGCAGGAGGAGCCAACAGAAAACACGCAGGTACATGAAGCCCCCACATCATCATTGGGTATTGCGCCAACCCCGGTAACCGTTGGTGATATACCGGCAGCCAATGAGGCCGACATTAAAGAAGCCATGCCAGAGCCAGAAGCGCCACAACAAGAACCGGAGCTGCCAGCACAGGCTATTCCTGGGCCGGTTGTGCCGGAATATGCAAGCGAGGAAGAAAGAATAGCGGCGGTGAAAAAAGAGGTGACCGATGAGTGGCTGCGGCGCGTGGGGCTTGCGCCAGAACCTGCTGTGGTCGCAACTCCCCCGGAGACAATTCTGAACGAAGAAATTGCAGAGCAAGTACACGAGCAGGCAAGCACAGAACCAACTGAACAAGTAGTGTCCTCGCAGACGGAGATAGTAGAAGAAAGCCAGGACATACATGCACCTGTTCCGGTGGCTATTGAAGACGAAACTCTGGTCACAGTTGTTGTTGAAGAAGTTACCCTAACCGAGATGACGGGCGATGACGCCCTGGAAATACTGAACGATGCTGAGCCTGAATCCCCCATCGCTCCCGTAGAAAGAAGGGATTATGACCCGCTCATATTCCCTATTTATACAAAAGACTATTTTTTACAGCAGGGCGAAAAGGTTTCGGAAGAGATTCCTATTGAAATTAATGAGTTGAAGGACATGGACTACATGAGCGAAGAGGATAAATCGCTGATGGTGGTAATGAGCTTCTCGGAGTGGCTGCTTCATTTTAAGAATTCGGCAGAGAAGCAAATAGAAGAGTCGAAAGACCAGCGGGCGCTGAAAACGATGTGGCAAAAAGAGAAGCTTGCTGCAGCCATGGAAGAAGAAAATGAAGAAATACCGGAAAATGTGTTCGAGATGGCCGTGAATTCTATCAGTAAGGAAGAAGGCTTAGTAAGCGAAACATTGGCCGAAATATATATAAAGCAGGGAAAATATGATAAAGCAATTGAGATGTATCGCAAATTAAGTTTGCGAAATCCTCAAAAAAACGTTTACTTTGCCCGCAAAATAGAAGAAGCTTTAAAGGATAAACAATCATGATACCATTAATTACGATACTTATAATACTCGCCTGCATAGTGCTTGCATTCTTTATACTGATCCAGAACCCTAAGGGCGGTGGTCTTACCGGCACCTTTGGCAGCATGAGTTCCCAGGTAATGGGTGTAAAGCAATCGACCGATGTAATGGAGAAAGGCACCTGGACAATGATCAGTGTTATAGCCGGCCTTTGCATCATCTCGGTTATGTTCTTCCAGAAGCCACAGGGCATGGATAACAACGGAAAAGCGATCCAGCAGAAAACTACTCCTGCCAAGAAGGGTAAATAATTTCCGAAAGTTCGTTTGACACTCTATTTAGCGCACTGTTGTGCGCTTTTTTTGTTGGTGGCATAGTGTTTTGCGGCACTACCATGTTCAGAACTACTCACCCGTACAATCTGCGAATTATACTTCCAGCGGACTTTACTGGTAGGAGTTCTGATTGCAGCATTTATTTTATCAGCGTCACTTATTTTGTCAATGTCACTTATTATATTTGTCCACAGGAATTTATAAAAGCGTTTAAACCTACAACTGACTTATGAACCAAAGATTAGCAGGCATCGCTGCTTTGATAATTACATTTTGTGGAGTGTTTTCTTTTCATCAGGCTATCTGTCAGACCGGCCCGGATACATGCTGGGCATTTTATATAGACGGCACAGACCCATCTCCATACACGCAGGGGAAAAACATATCTAAAGCTGCCACATTGTCCGATGGCTTCGTAATCTGCGGAACAGAATATGAAGACATTTTTCCCAGCCGGCATGGTAGTAGTATAGGACGCACAACCTATGGGGGTATCTACATTGCTAAATATAATTTTGAAGGCAAGCTTGTTTGGCTGGATTACGGTATCGACCCTATGTACGTGATGAGGCAGCAAGACAATTTAACCGTAACTACTGATCCGTTTGATAATATCTACATTTGCGGTATTTTTCCTTTTGACGCATTTTTCTACTATAATGGTGGTATGAGCTCATCTCATATTGCCGCAACAGATACCACGAGTGATCCAGGGTATAGCTTCATTGCTAAGCTTGATAAGAACGGCAGCCTGATATGGCACACATCCGTCGCAGGTGATCAGCCTACCAATATTGCCTATGCGCCAGATAATCAACTGATCGTGGCGGGAAAGTCGGAAGAGGACAACGCAATATATATTAAAGGCACAATCGCCGACACAATAAGCAGGCATCAGATAAGCATTTTTTCCAGCACCTACAATAATATCCAGTTTCTGTACTGGCTAGACACTGCCGGGAACCTCTTGAAACACACCAAAATAAATGAGCAGGCTACCAATTACAGGGGTGTAACCGGCATGACTGCCGATGCTGCATCAAACCTGTTTATCTTAGGTCAGTACGAAGATGTTATCTCCTTTCCATCTGTTGGGATGACGGATAGCATTTACCTTGCGCCGGATACATTAGGCCCGAGGCTTTATGTTGCGAAGTACGATAGCGCAGGCCACCCTTTATGGACAGTGCATGATAAAAAGCGCCCCGACCTGGGCGATGGGTCAACTCCCTCTTCCATCTGCGCCGGTCCGGATGGCACCATATATGTTTCCACCGAAGCCGATTACTGGAACAGCAGCGACAGCCTTTACTTTTTCAATAAGGACCACAGTGTAGAAAAAGTACAGCATGGCCCCTGGATGGTTTACAGTATCAGCAATAGCGGTTTTTTGAAGTGGGCTGCCGGCGGCAATTTCCTGGGGTATGGCGGAGTAATAACTCATGACAGCATAGTGACCAGTATAGCTTACAAATCACAGGCATCGCCTGTCTGGTTCAACGATACTATTTATGCCGCAAACAACAACAATCTTTATTTTCCCACATCAAATGCAAACTTCTTTATAGCTAATTTCGACACCGCCGGAAATGTATTGGGTGCTACGAAAGCAGGCTATTCAAATGGGCCGATGAACTATTTGGACCTGAACCTGATACCCGGCAATAATGGGTCAGTAATCGTTTACGGTGATGCTGAAAAGTATAATGGAACTGACTCTATGGTGGTATTTTACGACACCTTGAATTTTGATGGCATTGATGGCTTTGTCGCCAAATTTAATGTAGGCGGCTGTGACCTCCCGTCGGCAACGGCAATAGCAAACTATGGAAGTTCTGGCGCGGTTTTAAAGTTGTATCCCAATCCTTACAATGAGTGTGACAACGACCCGCTAACCGTTGAGAGCAATGAAATAATTGAGTCTGCAACCCTGTACAATATAGTAGGCATGAAATGTGGGGAATGGATCGAGTTAAATAGCCGGAATTTTGTACTCAATCTCCCAGGTGTGACAAGTGGCATGTATTTTCTGAATTGCAAGCGGCCCGACGGCACTTATTTAGCAACACTTAAACTTGTAATACACTAAGTGACGTTGGCGAAATAAATACCACCATATGACGAAGTTGTTTTTCTTTTATGCGAGGCGCAAAATCCGCGAATAGTGAGCTATTTAAGGACTTTTGGGACAAAGGCAGAAATGGAAAAGAACAAGTCAGATGGTGATATTTATTTCGCTATCGCCGCTAAGGCACCGTCAAGAAATGTTGCAATTATGGCATAATTATCTTTTTTTTTGATGCCAAACCTGCGAATACCGAGCCTATCTAAATATCCGGCAAAGCAGAAAAAATGGAAAAGAATAGGGCAGTATGTGTTACACCCAATATACTTCAAAAGGCGGCAGAACGCATTGCCTTTTCGGCTTCAGAACAAAATACCGAGATTGCGCCCTGCGCTTTTGCGAGAAACCTTTCCGTGCCTGCATTTTTTATGCAATTTGGGTTAGTATTTCTTGACGATACATAAGCGGCGATGACAAAACAACACTGCCGGGACGGCAGGCACCCACATTGAGTACTATATCTTTTTAAGATGGAAAAGGATGCAATACTCAAATGCATATATTATTTTATACTCTTGTACTATATTACCAGATAGTGTTTGATATATTTTATTTACCGCCTATTTTTGCAGGAGATAATTTATTTTTATGACCAGACCCTTAAAAAGGATACTGCACAAGACCCTTAAAATAACGGGCATCGTTTTAGGTGGCTCGCTGCTCCTTTTGTTTGTGTTGCCTTATCTCTTCCCCCAGGTGGTAAACCGGAAGATAGACGAATGGGCCAACAAGAACATTAATGGCAACATTAATTTCACAGGCACCAGTTTGTCCTTTTTCAAGAAATTTCCGGCGCTCACACTCACTATGCACAATGTTACCCTTAAAGGTAGCGCACCGTTTGAAAAAGACACTTTAATAGCAGCAAAAGAAATATCGCTGGGCATAGACCTATCATCCGTATTCAAGCATAAAATCACCATCAATAAAATATCCCTTAACCAGGCGTTTATAAATATACAGGTGGACAGCCTGGGACTCGCCAACTACAATATCTACAAACAAAAGCCGGAAAACGCTACCGAGGTAACGGATACTAACGGTGGCGGCGCTTCCCTGGGTATTAGCAGTATAATTATAGAAAACAGCAGGTTGGTTTATAACGACCGGTCTATACCGATGACCGTCAATGCGCGGGGATTTAATTATTCAGGAAGCGGCGACCTGAGCAAAGATATTTTCGACCTCAATACCCATACTGATATACAATCGTTCGACTTCCTCTATAATAAACAACCCTACGTCATTTCCAAAAAAATACATGCCGACCTTGTAACAGAGATCAATACGCGCTCGCTGAGTTTTATCTTCCGCAAGAATGACTTGATGATAAACCAATTACCGGTGGAGTTCAATGGTCGCTTCGGGTTTATCAAGGACGGCTACGATATGGCCTTTAATCTCAACTCGCACGAGAAGGACATTAACGAGATAGTTTCTGCGCTACCCGCAGAGTACCTGCAACTATTAGACAATACAAAAATAGACGGCTTGGGGGAGATACAGGTTGCATTAACCGGGAAGTATATTGCCAAAGATAGTGTCATGCCTACGCTGAGCATGAACCTGAAGGTGCGGAATGGCTATATCGCCAATAAGAAATCGCCATCGCCTGTGCGGGATCTATACATAGATATGAGCGCAAAATTCCCCGGCTTTAAACCCGATAGCTTGTCGGTGAATATTGATTCCATTTACTTCAATATTGCAGACGGTTACCTTAGTTCTGTGTTCCGCATAAAAGGGGTAAATGAACCTGAGATTTATGCAAAAGTGCATTCGGAAATAGACCTGGAGAAATGGGACAAGACGTTTGGATTAAGCCGATTCCATCTGAAAGGGCGGTACTCGCTGCACTTGCTTGCAGAAGGTAGATATGCCAAAAGTATTGTTCGCTCCGGTTTAAGGAAAAAGGCGGACACCATTATTACAAGCATACCTAAGTTTACGCTCACATCAACTTTCAGGAAGGGTTACTTTAAATACGCAGCTTTGCCCGAAGCGATAAGCGACATCAGTTTCGACCTGCAGGCAGATTGCCCAGACAATAATTACAAACACATAAACATTGCAATAGACAGTATAAACATAGCCGCGCTGAATAATTATATAAAGGGGTATTTCAGGCTTGGCAATGCTAATGATTTCCCCATCGACGCCATGCTGCAGGCTAACTTTCATCTCGAAGATCTGAAACTGTTTTACCCCATCGATGGGCTTGACTTGAAGGGCGACCTGGTTGCAGACATTAAAGCCAAGGGCGACTACCAGCCGGACAAAAAGAATTACCCTGTGATGTCGGCTAATATAACCTTGCAAAATGGGTCTGTAAAAACGAAATACTATCCGCACCCTATTGAAAATATACAGATCAACACCAACATTACGGACAACACCGGATCGTTGAAGGGCCTCAATGTTTCTATAAAACCGCTAACGTTTACCTTCGAGAATGAGCCTTTTTCTGTGAAGGCGGAATTGCATGACTTTACTGACCTTGACTACAAAGTTCACTTGAACGGTAAGCTGGATGTAGGCAAAATATACCAGGTCTTTTCACGCAAGGGTTACAATGTTACCGGCATTGTTACAGCCAACCTGTTTATGAAGGGCAAGCAAAGCGATGCAGTGGCTGGCCGCTACGACAATCTGTTCAACAAGGGCAAGCTGAGCGTTAAAGATTTGGTCTGTTATACCGAGTTGTACCCCAAGCCATTTATCATTAGCCGTGGCGATTTCAGCTTTAAGCAAGACAAGATGCAGTTCGATACGCTGTCTGTTTCTTATGGCAACTCTGATGTGGTTTTAAATGGTGCTGTCTCTAATATTATCGACTATATCATTAAGCCCGGCTCTGTATTGACAGGCGTCTTCAATATGGAAAGCGATCTCATTTGTATAAATGATTTCATGGCATTTGCCGACACATCAAAGCAGGTCAATGCTCCCGCCCCGGCGTCAACTGCGGGCACGCCAACAGGGGTGATCTTAGTGCCTAAGAACCTGAACCTGGACTTTACGGCCGATATAGACAAGGTAACGTACAATGACATTGTACTTACAGATACAAAGGGTCATTTAGTGCTGAAAAATGACAGTCTGTTGCTGAAAGACGCTGGGTTTAACTTGATCGGGGCACCGGTGTCTATGGATGCAGCCTATACCAGCATTAGCCCAAATAAAGCGTTTTTCGATTACCACATCTCGGCAGAGGATTTCGATGTGCAGAAAGCCTATAACAACATTAAGATATTCCACGACCTGGCTTCGTCTGCTGCTAATGCCGAAGGGCTTATTTCGCTCGATTACCAGCTGAGCGGGTACTTAGATGGCAATATGATGCCTGTCTATCCATCTTTGGCCGGGGGCGGTGTACTATCGGCAAAAAAGATAAAGATGCATGGCTTCAAGCTATTTAATGAGATCCGTAAGGAAGCCAAACAGGATAGCCTTGACAACGACCCTGACGTGGCCAAGGTGGCCATAAAAAGCAGTATTGCCAATAACATCATTACCATAGAACCCACCAAGATGAAGATAGCCATATTCAGGGCCCGGTTCGAAGGGCAAGTGAGTTTCAGCAAGGCCTTAGATCTTAAATTCAGGCTGGGCCTTCCCCCGATGGGGCTTATCGGTATCCCAATGACCATAACCGGTACACAAGACAATCCCAAAGTGGAAATGAGAAAGGGCAAGAAGGAAGATGAACTTGCGGAAGTGGCGGATAAAGACGATTGAGGATAAAGTTTGCAAAAAAGTACACATCATGCAGAACTCTTTATCCACAAAGAATCGCGATAGAAGTTTAATAATGTTGTAAATTGCAATACAAATTTAACCGAAATGAAAGGAGTAAGTTTTTTAACTGATGAAACGCATCACAAACGGTATGTGCAACTCGATCTTGACGAAGTTGGGAATATCGATGGTAGCGGATTGGAAGACCTTATGGATGTCATTATTGCAGAGGCTCGCAAAAATGATGAAAAAATCACCATAGAAGAATTAGGTAAGCAATTAAAGCAGGAAGGTCTTTTATGAAGAAATACCAGGTTATTATTAGTAAGATTGCAACAAAAGAATTGAGAGACTTGCCCAAAGAAATAATTCCATCAATATACGAGAAAATGCTTTCTTTATCTGATAACCCACGTCCGGCAGGTTGCAAAAAGCTTGCTGGTAATAAAGAAGCAATATGGCGGGTGAGAGTCGGAGATTATAGGTTCACCTACTCAATTGATGACGTTATTTGCATTGTAGATGTCAGGCATGTGGGGCATAGGAAGGACATTTATTTTAAATAATGAAGTCTCAAAAAATAACGGCATGACAAAGCCTGCAACAATAGATGAATACATATCTGGCTTCCCTCCCGAAACTCAGGAAATCATGGAGCAACTACGGGCTGCTATTAAGGCAGCCGCACCACAAGCGGAGGAAGTGATAAGCTATGCTATGCCCGGCTATAAACTGAATGGTATGCTCGTTTGGTTTGGCGCACATGCTAATCACATAGGCTTTTACCCCAGGGGATCGGGAATAGAAACTTTTGAGAAAGAACTGGCGGGTTATAAAGTTTCAAAAGGCACCGTTCAATTTCCGCTCAACAAGCCTTTGCCCATCGGGCTGATCAAAAAAATGGTGAAATTCAGGGTTAAAGAGAACATGGCCAAAGCCGCAAGTAGAGCGCGTTGAGCGTATAAATACAGGTATTCTTCTTACTAGTTGGGAGATCGCAGATCTACTTCCACCAATAAACAAATACCAGCACAAACCCTATTACACCTACAAAGAAGTAGACGGCATATGACTGCAACTTGCCTGACTGCACCTTTCTTATCGCATAAGATGTTTTGCCGGTTATAGTGGCTGTAAGGTTCATTGTGCCATCCACAACATTCTTGTCTATCCATGCTGCCGGGCGGCCCACAAGGTTGAAGATGATCTTCTTTGTGATGAACAGGTATATCTCGTCAATGTAAAACTTATTGTACGCGGCCCGGTACAGTCCCTTCATGCTATCGGCCATACGTGCAGGGGCAAGGCTCTCCTTCATGTAGAATGACCGCGCAAGGAAAATGCCAGCCGTAGCCAGCAATACCGGAACTACAGAAAAGCCAATATGGAACTCGGTGAGTAAGGGAGCGCCATCGGACGAAACAAATTTACCAAAGGGTATAAGACCTACACAAATTGATAACAGCGCGAGGATAACCAGCGGAATTTTCATTGTTATTGGCGCTTCGCCATGATCGTGATGTTCTTCATGAGCATCATGGGATTCCCCTTTAGGGGCAAGGGGCTTATTCCAGAAGATGCTGAAATAAAGCCGGAACATATAGAAGGCGGTAATGGCCGCTGTTATCACGGCAATGCCGAAGATGAGCTTGTTTGACTGGAAAGCGGCCTGGAGTATTTCTTCCTTACTGAAAAAACCGGCAAAGGGGGGAATGCCTGCTATAGCCAGGCAAGCAATGAGAAACGTAAGGTGTGTAACCGGCATCAACTTGCGAAGGCCGCCCATGTCTTTTATTTCATTGCTGTGCACATAATGTATTATTGCGCCCGCGCCAAGGAACAGCAACGCCTTGAACATGGCATGGGTAAATAAGTGAAACATGGACGCCATATATCCCAATCCATTCTCGCCGCCATAGCCCGAAACGCCAAGCGCAAACATCATGTATCCTATCTGCGACATGGTGGAGAAGGCAAGCACGCGCTTAATGTCAGTTTGCGTGCAGGCAATGACAGCAGCAATAAATGAGGAGGAGATACCCACCCACTTCACTACCTCGAGGGCAGGCGGGCAGGAGATGGCATAAATGGGAAATAGCCGGGCAACAAGGAATACACCCGCTACTACCATGGTAGCCGCATGTATTAGCGCTGATACGGGCGTAGGGCCCTCCATAGCATCGGGCAGCCATATATGCAATGGGAACATAGCCGATTTACCAGCACCGCCAATAAAGATAAGCACCAGCCCCCACGTAAGCGCTGAGCAACCCATAAAGGATGCAGCAACGATTGTGTGCAACTGGTCGGTAGGAGTTGTGAGCCGGAGAATGAGCGTTTGGAAATCGAGTGTGCCCGCGTAATAAGAGAGTACCAGTATGCCGATAAGAAAACCAAGGTCTGCAAAGCGGGTAACGATAAAGGCTTTCTTTGAAGCGGCAACAGCAGACGGTTTATCGAAGTAGTAGCCGATGAGCAGGTAAGACGAAACGCCCACCAGTTCCCAAAATATGTATATCTGGAAAATATTGGATGACAGTACCAGCCCTAGCATGGAGAAGGTGAACAACGCAAGGAAGGAGTAGTAGGTTGCATATCGTTCGTCGCCCTTCATGTAGCCAAGGCTATAGAAATGCACCATCAATGAAACAAGCGTAACTACCAGGATCATCATCACGGAAATAGGGTCGAGGAGGATGCCCATGTCTATAGCCACATTAGGGCTGAACTGTAGCCAGGTGTACTTTAAGGGGATGATCTGCTGATATACATTGCCCACCTTGCCTACAAGAAAGAAATAGTCGTAAGCAACCGTTGCTGCCAACATGAAGGAAACTAACATGGAAAGCGTGCCAAGTACGCCGCATAAAGACGGGAAATACTTTCTTCCCACCAAGGCAATCAGCGCGAAGGTGAGAACAGGCAGCAGGGGTATGAGCGCTATTAATGGTGTGCTGAGCATAGTTTAGAATTTCATGGCATTAACTTCCTCCACATCAATTGTGTGGTGATTGCGATACAAGTTGATAATTATGGCAATGGCTACGGCAGCTTCTGCCGCGGCTATAGTGATTATGAAAATGGTAAAGAACAAGCCATCGAGTTTATCGGCAAACAGAAATTTATTGAACGCGATAAAATTGATGTTGACGCTATTGAGTATGAGCTCTATAGACATGAGCATGGTTATCAGGTTGCGCCTGGTGAGAAAGCCGTAGATGCCTATAAAAAACAGGGCGCAGCTTACAAATAAATAGTGAGTTAAACCGATCATCAAAAGTTGAATATTTAAAGTTAAAAGTGGCAATCAAATCATTCGATCCATTCAAACAAATATCTTTCTTCAAAAGGAACATTGAATTTTTTAAGAAAATCAATATACTCGTCTTTGAAGGTTTTCTTTTTGTGATGTTCTTTTTGGTTCATTATATAGGCAATTACATTGTCCAACTGCGAATGGCTGTAAGAAAACGCTCCATATCCTTGCTGCCAATTGAACATGAACTTAGTAAATTTATTCTCTTTGATGTAATCGTTAGATGATTTCTTTATTTCTCTAATCAGATCAGAAAGTGAACAAGTTGGTTTCATTCCAATAAGAAAATGTATATGATCAGACATGCCATTTATTGCGAGCATTTTTTGTTCTTTGTTTTGAACAATGCCGGTAATGTATCTGTACAAATTTTCTTCCCATTCCGGCTGAATCAGGCTCTCTCTGCCCTGAACGGCGAAGACAGTTTGGATATAGATTTGCGAAAAAGTACCCGACATTTTTATCTGTTTTATGTTGATGCATTGAGCATCATATTTTATTTACGTTTTGCTAATCCTGAAGGGATTAAACGTTTATAGAAAATTAGCATTTCGTGACACCGATGCCGAAGGTATCGTACTCTACAATATTATGAAAAATCCCTTGTTATGTGGAGTACGATACCTTCGGCATCGATTCCATATTTTCTGCTTTTCTATAAACGTTTGATGCCTTCAGCATCACAGTTATGTAGCGTTTTACTTCATCTTTTATACCGTTTCAATGGTTTCTACTTCAATATTCAATACTTCGTTTATCTCGTTGCTTTCTTCTTCATCGCGTATTGGTAATAAAGGCTGAGCGGGCAACTTTATCTTAATGGCTATAACAATACAGCCTATCATTGCGGCCAATAATAGGATACTCACCACCTCAAAAGGCAAAATGTAGCCATACTCTGTGGTGCTGAGCATTTGTGCGCCAATATTGCCTGCACTGGGTTCCAAAGCTGGTTTGCCAGAACCTACGAAAGACTGCTCGTTAATGAACATCATGGTAAGTGCGCAAGCAAAGGCCGCTGCAAGCGCAGAGAACACCGCCCTGCCGAGGGCGGGCTTTTTCATATCCTCGCCGGAGCCATGGGTGAGAAAAATGGAAAAGATAATAAGCACTACAATGCCGCCCACATAGACAACTATTTGCACTGCGGCAATAAACTCATAGTCGAGGAGAAAGTACATGCCCGCAATCCCGATTAGCGAAAACAACAGGAACACCGCCGACCGGAATATTTTGCGCGCGGTCACAGCCATAAGCCCGCCACCGATAATAGTAGCGGCCAGAATATAGAATATGATGGTTGATGCGTTCATTATTCAACTCCCTCCATTATTTTAGAACCCGGTAAATTCAGCACTTTCTTTAGTTGCTTTTTGTCATATACGCTATGCTCAAAGGTCTGCGCCATAACTATGGCATCGCTGGGGCAGGCTATTACGCAGAGGTTGCACATGGTGCAAAGCTCCAGGTGATATACAAAAGTATCAATAGCTTTTTTCTTTTTGCCGTCTGGTTGCAACTCCTGCTTGGTAATGATCTTTATAGTGCCGTTTGGGCAGGCGATCTCACAAGCCTGGCAGCCGGTGCAGCGATGCTCATTTTTATCGTCATGTGGCATCACTACTTCGCCCTTAAACCTGTCGAACATCTGGAGGGTAGCCCGGTTATCGGGATACTCCTCGGTATGTATCTCTTTAGGGTGCGTAAAGTAATACCCGGTCTTCCTCATGCCGATGAGCAGCGAACGAACGGACTTGTATATGGTACCGAAATACTCTTTTAAAAACATTAGTCTATAATCATTAAAGGGTTAACCACAACATTATCATTAAAATAGGTTTACCACAAAGTACACAAAGGATACACAAGGTTCACAAAGCTTATTTTATTACTCTTTTACATCGTCATTAAAACGGTTTACCACAAAATACACAAAGGGTACGCAAGGTTCACAAAGTCCCGTTTATTACTCTCTTTACACCATCTTTGAAAAGCACAGTATTGAAATTAATCAATAAGCCAAATTTACAATCCGACAACTTTAAGTAAGTCAATATTTGTGCTAAATGCAAATCATTTAATGCTTCAACAGATTTAATTTCTACAATAATTTTGTTCTCTACTTTTATATCAATTCTATATCCTGCGTCAAGTCTCACATCTTCATAGACTA
>JABDBX010000060.1 GCA_013288445.1 Bacteroidota bacterium | reverse complement strand
CCTTTTTGTTAAGTCAATGAAATTGCTCACAGGAGCTGACATCAATCGCGAATTAAAATAATAGTGGATACCCGGGCACTGTCGCTACCGAAAATATCGGGTATTTAGCGACTGCTCATCAAGGCATATCCTCGCTGTGCCTGCGGATATAACCCTTCATTATGCCACGGCCCGTTTCCCGCACAAAGGAGATGATCTCATCCCGCTCGTCAGACACAGGTATTTCTGTTTCAATGATGCTCAGGGCTTTTGAAACATTGTAGCCGCGCACAAAAAGTATGCGGTATATATCCAGGATGTGATTGATCTTTTCTATCGAGTAGCCTCTCCGCTTCAAGCCTACCGAGTTTACCCCAACATAAGAAAGCGGCTCGCGGGCAGCTTTCACGTATGGCGGAATGTCTTTCCGGACGAGCGAACCGCCTGTAACAAACGCATAAGAACCTATGCGCACAAACTGCTGTACTGCGGTGAGCCCTGCAAGCACCACACAGTCGCCCACGATTATGTGGCCGGCGAGTGTTGTATTATTCGAGAAGATGCAATGGTTACCCACCTCACAATCATGGGCTATGTGGGTATAGGCCATTATAAGGCAGTTATTGCCTATTTTGGTAAGGTTACGGTCCACCGTGCCCCGGTTTATGGTCACACATTCGCGTATAGTGGTATTGTCGCCTATTACGCAAAGCGTATCTTCCCCTTTGAACTTCAAGTCCTGCGGAATTGCAGAAATGACCGAGCTTGGGAAAATGCGGCAATTCTTACCTATACGTGCGCCTTCCATTATGGTCACGTTCGATCCTATCCATGTACCCTCGCCTATCTCTACATTTTTATGCACAGTGGTGAACGGGTCAATTTTCACATTCGGACCTATTTTAGCGTCCGGGTGGACGTATGTAAGCGGGTGGATCATTTTTTATCTTTTCTCACTATTTGGGCTACCAGCTCGGCTTCGGTAGCAAGTTTGTTTCCTACGTATGCCGTACCCCTCATTTCGCATATGCCGCGGCGTATAGGGTTCAGCAGTTCAAGTTTCAGTATCAAGGTATCGCCGGGACGTACCAGTTGCTTAAAGCGTACCTTATCTATTTTCAGAAAATAAGTGTCGTAATTTTCAGGGTCGCGGATGTTATTGAGCGCCAATATGCCCCCGGTCTGGGCAAGGGCTTCTATCTGCAGTACCCCTGGCATTACCGGGTTTCCCGGAAAATGGCCTTGGAAAAAATGCTCATTAAAGGTTACATTTTTAATGCCTACCACATGGTTGTCACTAAGCTCTATGATCTTATCCACAAACAGGAACGGGAACTTGTGTGGCAGCGCCTTTACTATATGCGCTATGTCATAAATGGCCTGCTGCGATGGGTCGTAATGCGGTATATCAGAGAGGTGCTTATTCTTCTTTATGTACTGCTTTATTTTTTTTGCAAACTCTACGTTCGATGCATGGCCCGGCCTGCTGGCAATGATATGTGCCTTTATGGAATGCCCAACCAGCGCCAGGTCGCCTATTACATCAAGCAGCTTATGGCGAGCAGGTTCATTGGTGAAACGCAGTTGTATATTGTTCAGAATACCTTCCTGCTTTACTTCTATTTTTTGCTTGTTAAATACTTTCGCAAGGCGGTTCAGCTCTTCCTGGCTTACTACCTTATCCACCACCACTATTGCATTGCTTAGGTCGCCGCCCTTTATCAGGTTATTGTCCAGCAAGTATTCCAGTTCGTGCAGGAAACAAAAGGTGCGGCACGGGCCTATCTCTTCCCTGAATTCGGCAAGATGCTTCATAGAAGCATGTTGCGTGCCCAGAACAGGGGAATTAAAATCTATAAGCGTGGTAATGGCATAGTCGGTGGAGGGTACCGCCAACATATCCACATTTTTTACGGGGTCGTAATAATGTATGTTGCTGTCTATAGAATAAACAATGCGCTTGGCTTCTTGTTCCTGTATCCCGGAGCTTTCTATAGCTTCAATAAATTGGCGGGCGCTACCATCAAGGATAGGCACTTCGGGGCCATCGAGCTCTATAAGCAGGTTGTCTATACCCATGCCCACAAGCGCCGCCATAGTATGCTCCAGCGTACTCACACGCGCGCCATTATGCTCTATGGTTGTGCCGCGCGATGTATCCACCACATAATCCACATCTGCCTTTACTACCGGCTTGTCGGGCAGGTCCACACGCTGAAAACGAATGCCATAGCCCGGGTTGGCCGGCCTCATGGTCATCGTTACAGTTTCTCCCGTATGCAATCCTACACCATGCAGGGTCACCGGCTCCTTTAAGGTTTGCTGGTTCTCACTAATTTTTGTTGTGTGCAAGTTGGCCGTATTAGTCCTGCTTTCCGTTTTAGTTAAAATGTCTTCATTCACTTTTTATACTCCAGGTTTTGGGTTGTTTCATTTTTGCTCATTCAGCTTTCTTTCCAGTTCAACAATTTTTTGGCTTTGTTCATCAATTATTTTTTGCAATTCCTTTGCCTTTTCTTCCGCCATAAAATCTAGTACACGATAAGCTTCCTGCTCGTCTTCTATTCTTTTCCTGCTTTCCGGGTCAGTGCCGGCATAGTGAAGAATATCTACCATACTTTTTATTACTGCATTATCTATCTCATGGTCATAACGTTTAACAATACCCCTGTCGTCAACAAAATAATTTTGCTCAAAAATACTAAGCAACATACCCAGCCTTGTTTGCAATTTGCCCTTTATACGTGGCATCTGCACTACAAAGCTATCGTGAGTTAACTGTTCAATGAAATCATTTTTCTTGTCAATAATTTCATGGTTCGTAAGGTCAACATATTGCCGTGATACTTTTATTGCGGCTGTTTTTATTTCCGGTAATTGGAACCCGAGCATGTATATTGTAACAATAGGCAATATTATTTTCTTCTTACCAGTATCCGTTTGTACTTCATCATCATTTTTATATTGCTCGGCAAGATACTTGCGAAAGCGCATTACGTCTATAGCATTCTTTGCCTTTTGTATTTCAATGAGCACTTTTTTATGGTTGCCGTCACTCGTTTTAATAGTTGCAATAAAGTCAACGCGGGAAACGCCTATTCCTGCCACCTTGTCCTCAAATGTAAATTCCTGCGGCTTAAACTCCAGGTATTCAATTGTTTCTTCCAGCAATGTTTCTATGAAAAACTTAGCGATAGGCTGGTTTTCCATGAGCCGTTTAAAAACTTCATCAAATATCGGGTTGGCAATTATCATATAAATGCTGCAAAATTACTTTTTATACTCCAGGTTTTGGATGCTCAATAATGCAGTTAATTCCTGCACTGTTTCTTCCAGCTTTAGAAGTCGTTGTTGCAACTCAGGCAAATTTCTGAAAATTGCCTGACTTTTTAATGAACTTTTATATTCAAATGCCGGGCTCCCGTTCAGCGTAATATTTGGGTTAGCCACCGATTTCGATATGCCACTCTGCGCATTGATCTTTGTGCCATCAGCTATATGTATGTGGCCAACCATACCGACCTGGCCACCTATTACACAATTCCGGCCTATTTTGGCGCTACCCGATATACCGGTTTGCGCTGCAATTACTGTATTCTCACCTATTTCCACGTTGTGGGCTACCTGTATCAGGTTGTCTAATTTCACGCCTTTGCGAATGATAGTAGAGCCCATAGTGGCGCGGTCTATGGTGGTATTTACGCCTATTTCCACATCGTCTTCAATGATCACATTGCCTATCTGCGGTATCTTTTTATAGGTGCCATCACTAAGCGGAGCAAACCCAAATCCATCGCCGCCTATCACGCTTCCCGAATGTATCACTACACGGCAGCCAAGGCGGCATTCATCGTATATTTTTACGCCGGAATATATTTTTGAATTTTCCTTTACTACTACATTATTGCCAATGTATGCACCCGGGTATATCTTCACACCGTCTTCAATGATCACATTTTCGCCAACATAGGCAAATGCCCCGATATATACATTATTGCCTATGGTAGCCGTGGTACAAATATAAGAGGGTTGCTCAATGCCCCTCTTTTCGTTGCCTGATATGATCTCATTATACTTTTCCAGTAAAAACGCAAAACCACTATATGCATCCTTCACTCTAATTAGGGTGGCGCTTACAGGCTGCATTAATTCCAGCGAGTCGTTTACAATGACAATAGATGCCTTTGTCACATACAGGTATTCCTCGTACTTCGGGTTTGCTATAAAACACAACGAACCACTAACCGCCTCTTCTATCTTTGCTACATCACTTACTTTGGCATGTGGGTTTCCCTCCAGTCTGCCTTGTATCAGGGTAGCTATTTGCTGCGCTGTAAACTGCATGTGTGTTTAATTTCTTTTGTTCATACTGTTAAGTTTTCATTATCTTTTTCTAAAGATACGTCAGGCGTCGGGGAACTGTGCGTAGCAAATGTAGTTTTTATGTACGGCTCTGGCAAGTGTTTGATTCACTAATGAATCGTCTATTTCCGTAATGTTTTTGATCGTACCATTCTTCGTTTCTATTTTTATCAGTTCATCGTCAATATTATAGGTACTGTTTGATGTAACGCCCGTAAAGGCAAAATATTGCAGGTACTCATCATCTATTCCCATTGTTTTCCTCAGCCTATCCCTTTTCTCCTCCAAAATGCTTGCCAAAGATTGCGAACTGAGCAAAACTTTATACAATTTTCTTAAAACAAGCATTTTACAAAGCGTAGATAATATTTTATCTTCATGCGACTGCCACACTTTTATAGATACCATCACATCGCTGTCATCCAGTTGGCAAAAGTTATCTAAGTGTTCCGCGTTGTCGTTGAAATCAGCTTCTGTTAGATTCCTGTACAGGAAATAGTTTAATGAAGGGGTAGCAAATAGTTTATGTCCATCCCTTGCGAGCTCTTTTGCCCGCTTCAGAATGTTTATCAGCAGCATTTCGGCGCCAAGTACCGTTTTATGCAGATAGACCTGCCAATACATAAGCCTGCGGGCAATAATGAACTTCTCTACCGAGTACACACCCTTTTCCTCCACCATCAGCTCATTGTCCCTTACCGTAAGCATTTGCAATATGCGGTCATAGCCTATCACCCCTTCCGACACACCCGTATAAAAGCTGTCGCGGTTCAGGTAATCCATCCGGTCCACATCAAGCTGGCTGGATACGAGCTGGTGCAGGTATTTGCGGGAATACGAATGATCGAACACCTGAATGGCCTTGTCCAGCAGCCCTCCAAATTCAGTGTTCATGCGCTGCATAATAAGGCGAGAAAGCGCCTCGTGCGATACGCCGCCTACCAGCGAATGCTCCAGGGAGTGGGAGAATGGCCCGTGGCCTATATCGTGCAGCAGGGCAGCCAGCCGCGCTGCAATACACTCATCTTTATCGGGCGAAATATCTTTTGCTTTCAGCTCATCGAGCGCCTTGCCCATAAGGTGGCAGGCGCCTAACGAGTGCGCCAGCCGCGTATGCACGGCGCCGGGATATACAAGCTGCGCCAGCCCCATCTGCTTTATATTGCGCAGCCGCTGGAACAGGGGATGGTCTATAACACGTATCAGTTGCGGCTCGGGGAAACGGATAAAACCGTAAACCGGGTCGTTAATGATCTTTACTTTAATGCTCATCGGGCATCTAAATTATAGAAGATAATTAAACCCTTCAAAAGTATTCTTGCGGTAGCATTTATATTTTCACCAGAGGGATCATCGAACAAGGATTTCTCAGCCAAAATCGTACTGATTATTTTCAATTTACATCGGCTATATTATGAAATTACTATGAAATCTTATTCCTTTTCAGTAATTTCATTAATCTTTAATTGGATAGCAATGATTAAATTTCCCTCTACAGTGTCGAAGGCGATAATAATATTTCTGTTATTGCTTGTCTCTTTTTCTGTTTTTGCAAAAAGCGATTCGTTAACCAACAGAAAGGAGTATAAAAACACTATTTCTTTTACCGGGAGCAATTATTATTTCAAAGGGTACATACAGGATTATATTGGCGGCCTATTTATATGGCAGGATAATCAGGCAGGTATTTGCTATGAACGAAAAATAAGCAAGCACTTCAAGTTAAAAATTGGCTATAATCAGTGGCTTACAAAATCATGGTATCATAAGAATGGATGGGATGATTTTTATCTCGTGAACAATAATTTCAAGGTGGGTAATACCACGTCTTACGACAAGTATAAGAACATAGATGTGTCTGCATATTATGTCCTTAATTGTTCAAAAAGGCAAAGGGTCAGCGTAGGCGTAGGAGGAACATCTACATGGGGGTGGAATAGTATTATAGACTCCATGAATAGTTACATGGGATACGGAAACCCCGAGATTTACCAACATGTAGCAGTAAAATATTATTACGGCTTTATCTCCAGCCTTAGCTACGATTACCTATGTTTTAAAAACAGGGTAAGTTTAGGGGCCGATCTCAGGTACAGGAAATATTTCAATTTTTACCTGAACACATGGGAATACGGTGTTCATTTTGGATTCAATTTTTAGTGCTCATTATCATCCGCCGAATCCACGGCTGTTTTTTCCGGCGTATCGATAGCGCGGGCCTGACTATCATCATCATTTGAGTTGCAGTCGTCAAAGCCATCAGGTTCTTTAAACTTGGCTTCCGGGCTTATTTTCAGGCTTTTGTCGGCATATACACGGCGCATAAAGTAAGCCCAAATAGGCAGCGCTGCGGCTGCACCCTGGCCCAGCGCCTCGTTGCGGAACCTGAACTCGCGGTCGTTGCAGCCTACCCATGCGCCGGCCATCAGATCGGGACAATAGCCTATGAACCATGCATCGGCCTGGTTGCTGGTAGTACCTGTTTTGCCGGCCACATCATTATCTATATGGTACAGGCGGCGCATACGTGCTCCCGTGCCTATATCCACTACGCCGCGCATCATCTTCACCATTTTAAAGGCTGTATTAGCATCTATTATTTCTTTTTGTACGGGCGAGAAGTTTTGTATCATCATGCCGTTCTTGTCCTCTATTTTACTGATGATGAACGGCTGCGTATTTATGCCCCGGCCCGGGAACATACTGTAAGCTCCCATCATCTCGAACAACGAAATATCTGATACCCCAAGCGCCACAGACGGCACTTTATCCATACGGCTGGTGATGCCGCATTTATGCGCAAAGTCCACAAAAGCTTCTATGCCCACCTGTTTCAGCACACCCAGGGCAGCGTTATTTATGGATTTTGCAAGCGCCACTTTCATGGTCACCTTTGCCGGGTAAGATGCGTCTTTATCTGCATTGTACAGGTGGTCCATGGTAGGGAACTCCTGCGGCAGGGTGGACACATTGTCGCATGGCGAAAAGCCATTATGAACAGCAAATGTATAAAGGATAGGCTTGATGGTGGACCCCACCTGCCGTTTGGTGTTCACATTCACGTGGTCGAACTGGAAGAAGTTATGGTCTATACCACCCACCCAGGCCTTCACTTCACCGGTAAACGGATCCATGGCCATAAAGCCCGCCTGAAGAAAGGTCTTCATATACTTTATGGAATCTATCGGGCTCATTACTGTATCCTTGTAATGGCTCTTGTTCCAGGCAAACACCCGCATTTTCACGGGCACTTTCATTTGTTCCAGCGCCCTTGCTTCGGGCATATCCTGGTATCGGTATGCCTGGTACCTGTCTGATGATTTGATGCTGGAGTTAAGTATATTGAGAATATTGCTTCCCTTTTCCCATATGCTGCCATCGCGGTAGCCGGGCTGTCCCAAAAAGGTCTTCTGCAATTCGGTAAGATGCTCCTGCATGGCTTCTTCGGCATACCGCTGCATCCTTATATCCAGCGTAGTGTATATCTTCAGCCCGTCTTTGTAAATATCGTATGGCGTGCCATCAGGCTTCACCAGGTCCTTTATTGCCATCTTCACCTGCTGCTCCAGCACCTGCCTGAAGTAGGGCGCAATACCATCATGGTAGTCTATCTTATGGTAATCAAGCGGGGTTTCGCCCTCTTTCAGTGCATCCAGTTGGGCGGCGGTGATGTAGTTGTATTTATACATCTGATCCAGCACAACATTGCGCCGTTCTTTCGCTTTCTTTGGGTGGCTACGCGGATTGTAAATGGTGTTCCCTTTTAGCATCCCAATCAAGGTTGCAGCCTCGTCAACGGTAACACTATCAGGCATTTTATTGTAAAACGTGAGCGAGGCGTTCTTAATACCATACACATTGTCGCCATAGGGTACAGTATTCAGATACAACGTTATTATTTCATTCTTGGTAAGGTTGCGTTCCAGTTTCACGGCAAGCACCCACTCTTTCAGCTTCATGAATGGAAGTGTCAGAAAGCTTTCGCTCTGCCGGGGGAAAAGGTTTTTGGCAAGCTGCTGCGTAATGGTGGAGGAACCGCGCTTTTTATGCAGCAACATATAAAATGGTATGGCCACAGTGGCCACAGGGTCTATACCTGCATGTTTGTAAAAACGTTCGTCCTCAGCAGCTAATAAAGCGTTTATTATGTTCGGCGAAATCTCAGAATACTTGCTGTTAGACCGATCAAGTACATAGTAGCGGCCAAGAAGCGTACCATCTGCCGCCAAAGCGTCTGATGATATGGCGCTCTGCGGGTTCTCCAACTCGGAGAGTTTGGGCATGTAGCCCACCAGCCCACGGTTTATGGCCCAGATGAGTAAGGGGAAGACGATGATGACGCCAAAAAAAAGTATCCATAAAATGCGAACCGAAGTCTTCATTTTACGTGGTTGGCCGCTTTTGCCGCCCAATCTCTTTTTGTAAATATTGTCCGGTTTGTTTTTCAATGTTGCTTATTTAATACCTGGCAAGCAGCAAATTAATGCATTTTCCCCGGATTTGCCATATAGGGGCCAGTCTATCTATCCAGCGCCTGGTGTAGGAGCCATACGCAGCATTTTCACCTTATTTCGTTCCATCAACAGTTTACCACACCCAATCTCTTTGAAAATGGCACGTTTTCTCGCGCGTACGTAGCTTCACCCTCTCCCTTTGGAGAGCTACCGTGTACCCACATCTTTGCAAAATATGGACGCTCCGTTAGGAGCGAAAGCTTTGTAGTAAAAAGGGATAAAACGGGCTTTGCTCCGTAGGTGCAAAACGACTTTCGGATGATCGTTGTGCACCTACGGAGCACAAATACTTATTTTCATAGGTGTTACTACAAAGCTTTTACCCCTATGGGGTAGCCCATATTAATAATAAATACTTGTGGGTACACGGTAGTTTGGAGAGCGATGGGGAAAGGTCTCTCGCGAGACAGATGTGCCACACCTCAAAGGTGTGGCACATCTAACACGGGTATATAGTTGCAATACAAAACAATCAGCTTAATCAACGGTTCAGACCTCCTCCTCCTCCGGCATCACAAAAAATCCCGCACTCCTCACCGGGTTCAGGAATCCCCAGAAACGTTTTTTGAACGCCATTTTTTTGCCCGCAGTGGCTAAGAATGGTCTTAAGAAACCAGCCACATATTGCTGCTCCGCAACGGTGAGCGGTTGCTTTGCATACTTCTGCTTCAGGTACACGTTCATGAACGGGGTTAAAGATGTCCCCAATTGCGGATCAACCACTTCGCGGGCATATTGCATCGGCGTACTTTGCCCCCTGAACAGGCCGGTCATATGCAGGTAATAAGTAGCGGCACGGTATGCCCAGTAAGGTTTGCCATCAGGCTTTGCTCCATTGTACCGGGCAATGAAATAGCGCAAGATGATACGAGGCAACAGTAAGAGTAATACTATAAGAACCGCAATTATGCCACCCACTAACCATAGTATATTCTTTACCGAAACCGGCTTTGCTGCTGCCGTCTCCTCCTGTTTTTCCTTTGGTTTTACTACGTCCTTTCTTTTCAGGTACACCTCGTCAACCGGGGTGGGTACGGGGAAGCTTTTTATCACATCTGCTCCGCGCTCCCCTGCTGCAGGTTCAATCTTCTTCAACGCTTCGGCATAAGACACTGCCGTTCCTTCATCGCCTTTTTGCACCGTTTTCAGGGGTATGGCTATACTGTCGCGGAATACCGACGCGATCTTCATATCCATGTTTATCGTTACCGGAGTAGCCAGCTTGTATTCCTTGTCGTGAAATACAATTTGCTTTACCGACATATGCATGGTCTTTTTCAGCGTATCCACATCTTCCACTATGCCATCTGCGGCAAGCCACGCCCGTGGCGGTTGCATAGGCGGGGTGCCATCGGGTTGCGGCGTAGGGCGGTTCTCATTGTCGTTACCCACAGTAGTGTCAAAGTCGAGCCAGCCATAGCCGGGAAAGTAAACCTGCACCCACGCATGGGCCTGGTTGGCATAGTACCAGTACCACCCCTTGTTCTTATCGCTCCGGTCTTCGGTAAGGAAGCCCACCGCTATACGGGATGGGATGCCCAGCGACCGCAGCATAAACAAAGTAGCCCCGGCAAAGTAGGCACAATACCCCTTATGATTCTCGCCAAGAAAGTAGATGAGTTTCGATGCATTAGGCAGGTCGGGTATGCCGGGATTGTCGGTGTATTTATACAGCCTGTCGCCGTTCTCGTCTTTCGAAAAAAAATAGTTTCTTATCGCAATGATCTTATCCACCGGCGTATTGGCCGTATCGGTAATACTGTGCGCCAGTGTGCTTATCATTCTGAATTTATTATTCCCCGGCATGTAGGTATAATACTTCATAAACGCACTGTCCATACCCTTGTAACTAACAACCTGGCGAAGCAGTTCAAACCGCTGCTCCTGGAACTTCCTGATCTGCGGATTGGGGGAGTTGTAAACAAAGTAAGCGCTGTTGAGCAGCGACACATAGCTCTTGGCCCGGAACGCCGATTTAAACTCTTCCCTGAAATCTTTTTCCACCGTTATAGGCTGCACAAAGTAGCCCACATTGGGCGCCAGGAAGGTATTTGAAGAAAGCATTTTGTTATACACCTCTATCTCCACTGTGCTGCGCAGCTTCGGGCCCAGGCTGTTGCGGATAACCGAGGAATCAGACTTTGTATAGAACAGCGGGATCTTTGAAGGGTCTGGTTCAAAAAGGTCATTAAAGGGTATGGTGGCATCCCGCTCAAAGGTCTCGGTAAGCGTATCGAACTTGGTAAAATAAAATGCAGTGAGATAAAGCGGATTGGGTATTTCGGTGCCCGGGAAAAAATTATTGATATGCGCGCAAAAAAGCAATTGTTTATTTCGGCTAAGGGAGCTGCTGAGGCGGGAATAATTTTTCAGGTCGAAGCCGTCCTTCCCCTGTTTCAGCATATCGTTTTTCCCCTCCTTCCCACCACCCCCATAACTGTCCACCGTTTCCTTTATCTGGCTGTGCATAAGGTGTACCACACCCGTGAGCAGTAGCGCAGCCAGCAAACTGAAAATGGCCAGCCGCCGGGTAAGGAACCACCAGAATTTCCCTGATTTGTCTTTGTAATTATATATCTGCTCTGCCGTAAAAATGATATAGATGGCATACAGCAATGCCGGAGTAAAGGCCCGCAAAAAGCCATTCACCGTTTCCATATTGGCCTTTGCTATCAGCGCTATACAGGCGCTAAGCAGCCCGGCAGCAACAAATACCGACCAATACCGCAACCTTACAAACCCCCAGCCAGTAATGCAACCCACGCTGAAAAGAATACTGAACACCTGGAACCGGCGCGCAATAAAGAACGCATCGAACTCACCACTATCATACTTATCAAGTCCTTTATAAACGGAATACAAGCCTATAACAAGCAGGATAAAAGTGGGCAAAAAACGGAAACGGAAAGAATAAAACACCGCAGCAATACCCATACCGGCGGCAAAAAACAAACCCTGCTGGAACGCCTGGTTTTGCAGAATGGAATAATACTGGTTGATATGCTCCAAAAGGAAGTAACCTACTACGGCGGTGGGTAGTATTAAAAATATAAGCTTGGCAAGCAACTCGTTTACAGGAGCGGCACGTTGTATATTCATAGCGCAAAAAGCAGTATAAATGTAGTAGAAAAATGATAGCGGATTTTGTTAAAAATTTCGTTGGAGAGAATTCGAATGCAATCTACTCAATTTACAGAAATACACATTTATTTAACCCACACGGGCAGCCCTGCCGGGGCGCAATCTAATGGCGATGGGCATCGCCCATCGAACGCCACAAAAACCGAAACCGTCAAACGCCACATGGTGTCCCACACCTTTTCTGGTGTGGGACTTCTACACGCAACACCCATACTTCACGCGACAGCCACAATGGAGCAAATACCAATAGAACTCGCCCGCTAAAAAACACGAACACCACTCCTTTTAGGAGTGGTGTTCGTAAAAAAAATAATTGATAAAATGGACTATCTGCTGGTAACTGTAATTTTCTTGTTCAGTATCCCTGCCTCTGTGGACACCTGCAGGAAGTACATGCCCGGAGCAAAGTTATTTACGGGGATCGAAAATACCTGCTGGTTAAGTTCCGCCGAGTAAACCCTTTTACCCTGTATGTCCGTTAGCGTTGCTGCTATTGCATTTACACCTGCGCCCGAAAAGTCTATGGTCACTTCTTCTGAAGCGGGGTTAGGGAACACACGCACCGCTTCTGGATCCAGTTCCTTCACACCAACCACCAACGACCGGGTAATAGTATCAACCTTAAATAAATAAGTGCCGGTGATCCCAGCATAGTGCCGTGATACATGGAATATGATCGTTCCGCCCGTCAAACCAGATGTAGTGATGTATTTAGGCGTGGTGGTCATCACATCATCATAAACGGTTGACCAGGTAGTGCCGCCATTAGTAGAATAAGACCAAACCGCATCTGCAGTGTACGTAGTTGCATCATCGTGGCTTACCACATCATTTACCCTTATGCCACGCAATACATAATAATAACCAGCCGGGAGTACGACTTTATAATAGTCTTCGTCTGTAGCCACATGAAAATTAGAGCCCGGCGTACTGGTATGCGCCCTATTAGAGACCCACGTAAGCGTAGATGAAAGGTTGTATGCAGTCGCAGCAGTATTATTTACCTCATAGATATCAGGTGGTGGTGGTGGTGCTACCACATTTACATAAGCCGGGTTAGGATAGCCCAGGCTTGGGTCCGTACCTGCAAGTGTCCAGCCTGCCGTGGCGTCTTTATTCCACAGCGCTAACAAGTAAGTACCGGCAGTTGCGGTAACGCTGCTGGTGCTGAAGGTTAGCGTACCTGAGTGGCCGCCGGCACTGAGCGCAACCGGAGCCATAGCCTGTATATCGCTATTGCCTGATCCGTCAAGGTTATATAGCCCTAAGTATAGCGAATCGTCACAGGCAGTTGAAGCAAGATTTTCAACCTTCAAGGTAATGGACGCTGCGCTACCGGTCACCATTGGGCTTGGAGATGGGGACATGGGAGTGTATAGCGACAAAGGATTGTCGTTATATACGCTGAAGGCTACAAAATTTGAATAAGGCATGGTAGGATCAGTAGAAACGGCTACCCAACTACTGCCGGGATTGCGGTAGAAAAAACCTAATGTATAATTGCCGGGCACCATACTTACAAGGCCGGTCGTTGAGAATGTAAGATCGGGAACATAATCACTGAGCGGGGGTAGCGCCGGTATGTCTGTAGGTATGCGCTGGGAATCAACAACACAAATAAAAGTACCGGAGGCATCGAAAGCAAGGATGCCGAAATCACCGTTAAAAGTTACTGAGTGGCTTACGTTCCCGGGATTTGCGGTTACCGTAAAAGGGCTGTAATAAGGAATAGACGAGGCAGATGGGGTAACATAATCAGCGAGGTATATACTATCTAAAACCGGGGTCACCACGCCGCCTGAATTTGGCTTGATACCAAAGATAGCGCCCTGGTCGGCGTCAAAACCGCCACCGCCGCCGCCAGCGCCAAGAGCAGAAGGGTCTAATGCATCAATTGGGAAATAACCATTGCTCACACCGCTCCAGCCCCAGTTTACATGGAAGTTACTCGAAGCATCATAATCATCAAATACAAAGCAATGGCCGCCGGATGTGCCGGTACCATAGTATATCACCGGACGGTTTGCATCTATTTCCGTTTTTAACATCGATATCCAGGTGGCGTCGGCATAACCAGCGCGCACTTCGCCATGGAGTGTACTCACATAATTAAAATAATTTTTTAGCGCCTCTTCCGCATTGCTATATCCAATAGGACATGCGGCATCTATCACATACGCACTGCTTTCGGTAGCGGTATAATTCATATCCACGCTCACGCCCGCATCGTACATCAGCGTTGCAACGGCCGGGCTGGCCGACGTTACCGAATTAGGCATGGCGGCCCAGTTATAAGTAGTGCTGCCAAATGTAGCCGACAGTGTGCCATAAGAAGAGCTGCTGTAGGAATGGGTGCCAACACCGGTTGTAGGCCAGCTCCAGTATTTCATTACCTGTGCCATAGCCGTGGCCACACAACCGGTCACGTCGCGGCCGCCAAATGTGCCTGCTCCGGCATCAACCGGGCAATCGGCATTATAATATGGATATTGGTCCCATTTTATGCTGCCTAACAACGGTGTACCCCAGGTGGTTCGCGCTCCCGACCTTGTATTCACCGCATTCGACAGGTTTTCCCACTCTGCGGTGGTTGATGCTGCCGGTGTTACGTTTTTGCTGATCGCAAAATCTATTTCACTATTATAAACCGAAAGAAAATCCAGAATATGCGCGGGGATATTTTTCGTCCCAAATGTATTTTCACCGGAGTACCCAAGAATAGGCAAGGCATTATCATCGGCAGCAACGATCACGAAACAATTGGCGCCGTTAAATACATAGAAGTAGGCAGGTGCAGTACCTGAAGTATAAACAAGGTTAAGTTCGTCAGCCGAGGATACAGCGCCAGTTGTTTGATGCAGGAAATTGTATCCTATAGTTTTAGCCGTACTCACAGAAACGGTCTTGCCATAAGATAATATGCCAAAGCATATTAAGCATGACAAAGTCAGGCATATTTTTTTCATGTAAAAGATTTTTTTCAAATTTAGGGGTTATCTATATTATGGCAAAATCTTTATGAGGATATTTAAAGAACCGTGACAAAAGGTAGTCCTTTTTAAGGGCAATGTTACACACCAATAGCCGAAAATGATAGTCCGGCTTTAGCCGAAAGTTCACAATAAGAACTCCTGCAGCGTGCATTTCGGCTTAAGCCTTGCTGTTTCTACATTTTATCCCGGTCTAAAGACCGGGGCTACTAAAAATGGGTATTTGCCCTATATGCTGCGCACAACCGGTTTAGCCATTGGGCAATTATATGTACCTTGTCGCTGGAAAAATGAACAGCTATGAATAAATCGGTAGTAATAGTAATAGGCATGGTGTGGTTGCTGTGTACCATGTATTTCACGCTCTCCAGGATATATGCTCTGCCATACAGTTCCTTAGCAATGGCGGGGTCATGGATAGCCAGCGCTCTGCTGCTTATTTGTATTGTAGTCTTTATCAGGAAACACGGAAGAAATAAGGCATAGCAGGTATGAAGAACATCATATTGACTGTGCTGGTGATTTTGTTTGGCAGTAACTTTTTGCTTGCCCAAAGGGACAACGCAAGTCTTTTGGTGCAGAGCGCCGATGGGCGAACCGTGAAACTGGTGTGGTTCTTTAAAAGCTGGAACAGCGATATTACCGGCTTTGACATAAAGCGGAAAGAAGGTCTGAAAGACTGGGAAAAGCTAAACAGGGAGCCTATTTTGCCCGGTATTTCCATAAAGAAGAAACTGGCCATTGTTGATGCAGATAAAAACGAAGAAAGCGAATTAAAAGCCCACCTGTTCAAGTTGCTCGATGAGCATAAAATACAAGAGACAAGCGATACTATATATCTTTACAGGTTAAACAGTGATAACAAAGCAGCCCAGGAAATTTCCGACTCTATGGCACGGGATTACGACCTGGCCGTCTTAAGCGGATTCGGATACGTGGACCATACCGTAACCAACAAAACGGCCTATGAATATGGCCTTTTTATCAGGGGTACAGACATACTGCTGGACAGCGTGATATGGAATTACGGGGAAATACCCGACCTGAACATGGTGCACGAAATAACCTCGAAAGCAACACAAACGGGCAGCGGCATAACCTTGATGTGGAATGCAGATATAGACAAAATGAAGGGTGCAGACGTAGCCGGGTTCAATATATACCGCGAGGGTATCAGGCTTAATCCGGCCCCTATAGTCGCCGCAAATAGTAAGGAACCTTCGGAATTCACCTGGTTCGATAGGACAGTGAACAATAAGAACATGTCCCAGTATAGCATTAGCGCAGAGTCTATATTCGGGATAGAGGGTATAATAAAGCCCTATACCTATAACCCCACCGAACACCCCACAGTATATAAAAAAGCGGGAGTGACGGATGTGGCTTCTTTAGGCTATTATTTTAAAGAGGGTATCAGCGTGAGGTGGACATTTCCGGCAGAGGACGAGCATTTTATTAAGGGTTTCTACTTAGAGAAAAATAATATGCCCGAAGGTTACCGGCTCATTTCTCCCCTTTTAGACCCTTCAGCGCGTGTATTTACAGACAAGTCCGGTTCGCCTGTGAGCGGTTATATAAGTTTCCGGGTAGTAGCCGTGTACAACGATAAAACCCGTAGCAACGGGGTCGAACGGCTGTATAGCTATTTTCCTGTGAGGCAACCACCGTCGCCGCAGAATGTGCAGGTGAGGAATAAGCCGGGGGACAAAAAAAATACGGTTACAATAAGCTGGGACCCGGCAATGAGCGGCGATTCAGTAACTGATTATTACCGGGTTTATGTTGCAGACCCGTTAACTGGCAAATTCACCCTTATTACAGGGGCGCAGCAATTGAAAACTAATAGTTATGCCCATGAGGCTGTGCCGGCCCCGGGAGGCTCTTACCGGTTCTTTGTATCGGCAGTAAACAAATCCAATACCGAGGGTATTGCCGGGGATACAGTTGCCCTGTTTCTGCCAAGCACGGAACTGCCTGTACCGGTGATAGCCAGGGCAACCCCCAGCAACGATGGGGTAACGATTCATTGGCTTTACCCCGAAATAGCCGACCTTAAGGGATTCCGTCTGTATAGAAATAAGCAAATATTAGCGGGTGAAAATGTGTTGGGCAAGAATGCACGGGAGTATTTGGCCTCCGATGCCGAACCCGGAGCTACTTATGACTTCACGATCGTTGCCGTTGCGGAGAATGGTGTGGAGAGCGTGCTTTCAGCGCCTGTAACTGTTACCCTTCCGAAAGCAAAGGAGAAGTAAATGTTTACGCCCTCTTTTAACTATTTTTATATTTTTAGGGAAAATTACTAAAGTATGAAGAAGTTTGTCCGGTTCATAGTAGTGCTTATTGGTTGTGTAGTGCTTGGCGTTATAATACTCACTTTTGTAGAACCTTCAGATGTAACGGTCACCCGTAGTGCGCTGATAAAAGTATCGCGGGATGTGGTTTTTGAGCAGATCGTACAGTTCAAGAACTGGCACAACTGGAGCCCATGGGAACAAAACGATTCTGCGATGAAGATCACCTATTCGGGTATGGACGGACAGGCAGGCAGCAGCTTTCACTGGGTAAGCGACCCGCAGAAAAACGGCGAGGGCGAAATAAAAGACGAGAACGTTTCCGGCACTGTGATGAGCTATTCCATAAACATTGTCAAACCAGGCGAAGTGCAGGCCGATGGCAGCATTGCCGTTACCGATACTACAGGCGGATGTAAAGTAACCTGGAAGCTGCACAAGCATTTCGGGTTCCCATTCAATGCTGCGCTTGTAGCGCTGAATATGGATAAATTGCTCGGCGGTGATTTTGAACGCGGCCTGGACAACCTCAAAAAATATGCCGAAGGTCATGCCGGACCACCATCAGATGTGGTAGTGAAAGAAGTTGACTTCCCGGCGCACATATATGAGGGCGTACACCAAATGGTAGCCTGGGCTGATATGCAGAAATTCTTCAA
>JABDBX010000059.1 GCA_013288445.1 Bacteroidota bacterium | reverse complement strand
CCTATGGAATCCCCCTTCTCCCTGAAGTGCAGGGTGTCGCCATAACAAGGTACGTTGCTCCAGGCATCGTGGCAGGAGTGAACAGTAAATATGATCACTGCATTATTGCAGTCAACCATCGTTCCGGTAGAGCTATCTGTTCCGGAAACTGTGTAGGTCACATCTCCGGGAAGGCTGTTCAAGTGAATAAAATTATGCACTCCTGTAGTGCTGGACAATCCTACGGACGGAGACCATGTCCATTTGCCCCAGCTCCAGTCTTTTTCGTCACCATACAGTATATCAATAGGCAGGGAGTCTGTAGATGGGTACAAACATGCATCTAACGTATCAGGGAAATTATATTGCGGCACACCGTTAAAGGCCAGTGTAGGGTTTGGTAACGCGCTGTCAATAGCCGACCTTTTATATACATAGGCGTAGGAAATGATAACGCTGTCTCCGGGCGTTCCTGCAGGGGCAATGGTTCCAAGATTGTATACAAGAAAAATGCCTTCATCGGCAGAATTGCTATCGCCCAATGCTGTTATAACAGTGCCGGTAGCGCCACTCCACAAGTTAGACGGCGTGGTTCCTGGCCAAAGGCCAGGAATTACGCCACATTTGGCTCGGCAATCTTTTGTAGCAAGCCCCATCCAGCTATTTGCCATAGTGAAAATTCCTGAGACGTAATAAGTGCCTATTTCCACCTCATGCCTCACGTCTTCGTTCTGGTGTATTATTACATTTTCAGTTACCGAGGATCCTCCCCAGTCTGAAGTATTATCAGGGTCGTTTGTCCGCTCATAATAAACCCCGCTTATTGGAGCGCCCGTTGTATTAAATATGCGGCAGGTAATTACTAACCAGGACGACTCGGTGTCAACCCTGTAATCTTGTATGATATGCAGGCCGGCCACATTCCCGGTAAAGGTTCCTGTTGCAATCCCACCCACATTAGTATATCCTGTCATGCCACCCGGGATGCCAGTAGCCCCGGTACACACAGAGGCGCCGCCGCCGCCGCTGCCAGCCCAGTTACGGTATTCTGTGGCGCCTACCTGTATGCTCCAGCCTTCCTGCGGAGCGCCGGGTTCCGTATAAGGACCCATCAGGCAAGGTGTACCCGCGGCCCAGCCATCATGTCCCCAATCGTAGCTCGCATCCATGGCTGTACCAACGGTTGTGCAAGTTGTGGAACAATAGCAGGCGGGGTGTGCATGATAAGTAGCTGGAGAACTACAGGTGCCTAGCGCCCCCAGTTCATCTACACCTACTTCAAGCCAGTGGCCTTGCAAAAAGCAATCTGTACCCACTAACTGCGCAATAGCTTTATTGCCGATGCAGGTAACCATTAAAGCAAACGAAAACAAAAAATAGATTTTCTTCATAAAAATATTATTGAATCAAATTACGGAATCAGGACAATCGACAGGATGATATGGTATAAAAATACGACAACTTTTTAAAAAAAAAATATTTTTATCTTTAAATACGAAAAAATATTTTCGGTAACGATTGCATTAATTTTTTATTAACTGTAGAGTAAAAATAGAAGCAATATTAAATAAATATTAAAATAAAAATGCCGCTTTCCGTAGAAAACGGCATTTCTATTCTATATGCTGTGCACCTTTCCGTATTACCTTATAAGGGTCACATCGCCTTTTTGTTCTATTGTTGCGCCACCGCAATCATACTTTATGTAGAAGTAGTAAACACCCATATCCTGTGGTACGCCGTTGTAGTTACCATCCCATTCTACGTACGTAGTTCCCGCCGATTCAAATATCGTCTGGCCCCAGCGGTTTGCTATCCGGAACTCATGGAATTTGTGATAGCCGGTGAATATAGGACGGAACACATCATTATGGAGGTCGCCATTAGGTGTAAATGCATTCGGGAATAACAAAGTGCAGCAACTGCCTGGCTCTATATCAAGGCTTGCGCTTGCTTTACAGCCATATGGGTCTGTTACTGTAAGCGTGATAGCTTCATTCACCTGCTGCATCATCTTGCCCCATATCTGCGGGCTGTTCAGGTTATCGAAGTCTGCTGCCGGTTCCCATACATAAGAGTTGTTGTAGTTTATGGTGTTGGCTGTAAACTGTACGCTATCTTCAATACACAACGTTGCAGGGCCTGATATCTTAAATGTTGGATCCGGCAATGAGTGTACCTGTATAGAATCATATGTTGGCGCCGACTGGCAACCTTCTTCAGTTACCGTAGTGATCTTTATCACATGCCTGCCGCTGTCTGCCCAGCTTATATCAAACGGGCCGCCATTGTTAGAACTGCTTGCTATGATATTCACGATGCCGGAGCTGGACATGATAAGGTTGTCTATGTACCAGGTGTAATCATACGCATCTGTCGATTTGTAGGACAGCGCCAGTTGCACGGTATCGCCCAGGCACACATCCGGTTTCGTATAAGCCGTAGCTATTGGCTGCGATACTACTTTGATGCGTACAGAGGTGTCGGCAGAGCAGAACCCGCTGTTATCGCTTGTGGTCAGATGTACATAATTGTTGAGGTTAGCAGTATCAAATGCTACAATGATAACAGAATCATGAAGATGGGTGCCGTCTGCAAATACAGCGCCTGCGGGCAGGGTCCATGTATAAGTTGGCGAATATACTGCCGGGCCGAAATACGCCAACGTAGCCGAATCGAACTGGCACACATAAGGTGAGCTTACCGCTATGCTGAATTTAGGCATGTTCACAATGTTTACCGTCACTGCACTGCTGTCGCCTTCGCAGGTATTCACCGTCTGGCTCACATACCAGGTGGTGCTGCCTGGTGTGGTATCTGTTACAGGTTGCGGCGTTGATGTAAGCAGGAACCCGGCATAATACCATTTCAGGAACGAGCCCGGCAGGCTGTCCACTTCTGCATTCAATAATGCAGCAGGGGCGCCCTGGCAATAGCTAACATTTCTTGTTACAGGGGCCGGTGGCTTGGCTATTATCAGCACCTTGTCTGTCGCGCTGTCGCTAATACATCCAAACACCGTTGTTTCTGTGATGTAGTAGAAAATAGTGTCTGGTGCAAATATGGTGCTTGGCGTTGGCGCTATAGCCGTTGGTGGGGTTATGCCCGGCCCATAATAGGTCAATGCATCACCTGCCCCGCTTGGGTTCACCACTATAGGGCCTGGCGTGCGCAGTTGGCACCACGGCGTAGGCGTTACTATAGGAGGTGCAGGTTTCGGATGAATGTTGATCGCAGTTGTCGTCCTCGGTCCTTCGCAGCCTGAATCTATTACGCTTACATAGTATGGGGTTGACCCGGATAAATTAATATTCGGAAGGGGCTCAATAAAACTGCCCGTGCCACCAGTTAACACGGTGTACCACCTTGCAGAGTCTGCAATTATCGAGGTGCCGGAATACATAACGGTAAGATCAACTACAGGCCCTATGAACTGGCAGTAATCCATTCGCCCGGTAACGGTGGGCGCAAGTGGTGTGCTGACTACCCGCATAGTGAACGTGCCACGTGGACTTTCGCAGCTTCCGGTTATCTGGCTGGCCCATACCTCGTGTACCCCAACAGTATTAGTGTTTGGTAAGGTAGGCGAAGGGCTGCTCGTGCCACCCGTTGCCGATGGCCACCAACGTAGCGTGCCTAACGGAACTCCCGGAGTTGGTGATGTAACGGTAAACGGATTGTAGGCTATCGAAGCGCTTCGCTGGCAAATAGTAAGCGAATCGGTGATGATGGGCGGCAACGGTTGCGGTATGGTCCGGGCATCCGTATAGGCCGTGTCCTTACAGCCGTCAGCAGTTGTGGCTATTACCTTGTATATACCCGTATCGCCATCGGCAGGCGCTAACCCAAAGCCAGGAATAGCAGGGAACTCCAGTGTTGATGTAAAGCCGCTCGGCCCGATCCAGCTAAAGGTTTCGCCGGGCGAAAACAGCGAAGCGGTAAGCGTAAGTGTATCGTTCATTCCCTGGCACAGCGGGCCGTTGTTAGATACTAGGATCGTTGGCCGCGGGTTAATAAAGACTATTGTGCTGTCGGTGTCATGTATCCCGAAGATAGTTCGTATCACATGGTACTTGCCCGTATCCGCCCATACTGCCGGGAAGATGTAGGCATCATGCATAGTGCTGGTAAATCCGTTAGGGCCATACCATTTATAAGTAGCACCTATAGAATCTCCCTTCTCCCTGAAGTGCAGGGTGTCGCCATAACAAGGTACGTTGCTCCATGCATCGTGGCACGAATGAACGGTAAATATGATCACCCTCGTATCACAGTCCACCATAGTACCAGTAGAGCTATCTGTGCCGGAAACGGTATAAGTAACATCGCCTGGCAAGCTGTTCAGGTGAATAAAATTGTGAACCCCTGTAGTGCTGGATAGCCCTACGGATGGCGACCAAGTCCATTTGCTCCAGCTCCAGTCGCGGTCATCGCCATACAGTATATCTATAGGTAAGGAGTCTGTGGATGGGTATAAGCACGCATCCAATGTATCGGGGAAATTATATTGAGGTACACCGTTAAAAGCAAGGGTGGGATCTGGTAAGGCGCTGTCAATGCCGTTGTTCTGGTTATAGAAGTAAGCATACGAAATGATGGCGCTATCACCAGGGGTACCTGCCGCAGCTAAAGTACCTAAACTATATACCAGCGATATACCACAATCTGTGGTGATACTGTCCCCAAGTACAGAAAGGCATGTGGTACCACCGGTCCAGTAGGTAGAAGGCGTAGCCCCTGGCGCCAATCCACCGCTGGTGCCGGATAAAATAAAGCATTTTGCACGGCAATCCTTAGTGCCTAAAGCCATATAAGACCACGAGGCATATGCCGGGGAAGGATACTCGCCAACACTGGATACCAGAACGTCATGCCTGGAATCCTCGTTCTGATGTACTATAACATTATGGGTAGTTGGCCCGCCGTAACTGGTGCCTGCACTAAAAAACGTTGTATTATCCGGGTCGCAGGTGCGCTCATAATATATGCCTGCTATCGGTGCGGCCGTGGTATTATAAAAGGTAACAGTAACAATGGCCGCCGACCCTTCGGTATCTACGCGGGTCTCAGAGACTATATGCAGGCCCACAATATTGCCGGTAAACACACAGCGGGCGCTGCCACCCGTATTTGTATAGCTGGTGATAGAGCCCGGAACTGCAAATGCCGGGCCGCAGGTACCGCCCCATCCCCCGTTTTTGTACTCGGTTGCACCCACCTGCACGCTCCAGCCCTCCTGCGGATAGCCAGGTATGGTATAGCTACCAGCAAGCGAGGGTACTCCTACACTCCAGCCATCGTGGCCGTAATCGTATACGGCATCCATGGCCATGCCAGGGGTTGGGGTCATTCCGCCGGTATGGGCATGATAAGTAGTTGGTGAAGAACAGGTGCCAAAACCGCCCATCTGGTTAACACCGACTTCCACCCAATGACCCTGCAAAAAACAATCAGTGCCAACTATCTGGGCAATGGATCTATTGCCAAATGGGATAAAAGTGGCAGCAATAGCAAATAAGAAATAGATTTTTTTCATAACAATCCCGTTAACAATATATCAAAAATAGATGTGCTTTGCTAATATAAAACACTTACTAATAAAAGACAGTATAAAAATCTTAGTTGGTTGGCAGTTTGCTACATATTTATCTAAGTAATGTCACATTTCCCTGGTGATGTTCCTTTTGCCCGTCCTTAAACGTGGCATCGATAATATATACATAGACCCCTTCGGGCTGATCCACATTATTCAGTCTGCCATCCCATCCCGACCCATCAAGTGTGGTGGTCTCGAATATCAGCTGGCCCCAGCGGTTATAAATATCCATTTTAAACCCGGCCAGTCCCTTTGTCAGGTATTGGCGTGGGAAGAAATAATCATTCAGCCCGTCATTATTAGGTGTAAACACATTGGGGATATTCATGTAGCAATCATTCTGCACCCAAATAGTGTCTGTACTGTAGCAGCCGCCAACGCCCACAATTAATGAATAATAACCCGGTGCGGTTATCGCAATACTTGGCGTTGTCTGCCCTGTACTCCATAACCATTTGGCATCCGGGTTCTGGGCATTAATAAGATCCGTCAGCGTTATAGCCTCACTCCCCGGACAAATTGTGGTATCAGCTCCCAGATTCACGTTTGGCGCAGATACAACCGTTACTGATTTTGAAACAAAGGTATCCTTACAGGCCCTGAAGTCGGCCCTCACAGACACAATATAGGTACCCGCAGCCTCATAGGCATGTATCACGGGGTTCACGCCCTTAATGCTGTCGCCATCGCCAAAGTACCAGGTAACACCAGTGTTTCCAATGTTGGTGAATGTGCCGGTAAAGGTGATATAGGTGCTTTTGCAGATCGCACTATCGGTCACAGCCAGGTTTATCGCGCTTAGCGAATCCACATAGACTATGCCGGTTGCAGTATCGTTGCAGGGTACAAAATCAGTTATCACTTCTTTTACCAGGTAAGTGCCGGAATTGTTGTAAGTATAGGTAGTATTCGGGCTGTTGGCAGTTGCGCCATTTCCGAAGAACCATTTATAGCTAAGGCCGGTACCTACAGACGCATCTGTGAATGTAACTAAGCTGTCCTGGCACAGTATCTGCGGCGCTAAAGTAAACGCGGCATGTAGCGGGTGAATAAGTGGTATTATTTTCACCATACTGTCATCGCATTGTGCATTGATCGCTATCATTCTTACCTTAAAGCTATCCTGCGAATGATATATATGCGTAGGGTTCTTTGCGGTATCGGTATTACCGTCCCCGAAATCCCAGTCATACCTAAGCCCGTTTATCGATGAGTTGGTAAAAACCACCGTGTCGCCGTTGCAGCCGTAATGTCTGCTGTATGAAAACACCGGGATTATGGGGTCAAGCACTGTAATTGTCAGTGTCTGGCGAGGGCCTTCGCATCCGTTCACCGTTTGGCTGGCATAGAATGTATCTGTTCCGGGGATCGATGTATTTACAGTAGGGGCTGTTGCACCACCTACTCCGCCGGTAAGGGCTGCATACCACAATACACCTGTTCCGCCTACGGTTATAGGCACAAAAGCCTGGCCATCGCAATAGGGGGTAGGGTCGAAGAGATAGGGAGGCGGGGGCAACGGTATAGTAACTACCGTATCTGGCGCCCGGGCGCTCTGGCACAAGCCAAACGCCTCGCTTACATAGTATAATTGCGTACCGGGAACAAACGTGGAAGGCGTTATCGAAGACGCTCCGGTACCACCGCTTGGCATGGTCCACCAGGTAAGTGTACCGGTGCTGCCAACAGCCGTAAGCGGCACAGATGGTGCATATTGGCAATAGCTCGCAGCAATGGTTGCCGGGCCGGGGAAAGTGGCGTGTAGCAGGCTAAGGTGGTAGGTCACAGATGTGCAGCCCCCGGCAGCATCGGTACCGGTTATGGTATAAACAATGTTGCTGGTAATGCTGTCGCTATGTATCACATTAGATACTCCGCCCGAATTATTGGCCAGGAAGGAATCCGGAGCCCATGTCCAATGGTAAAAGCCGGCATTCTCCAGGTTTATAACAATACTGTCTATCGGGTAGGAGCAAAGATTTATAGTAGCTAAGGAATCAAACACGGTGCCATTTACCTTAAAAGAAGGTTGCGTGGCATTTAGTGCGCTGTCAATGTATGTGGCATTGAGGATGTAAGCGTAAGTGAGGTCGGTGCTATCCCCGGCCGCAAGCGGGCCAAGATTATATACGAGGCCAATGCCAACATCTTCTGTATTTGTTGCTCCCTGCGCATACAAATAGGATGGATTTCCTGTTTGGTTATAAATGGTATCAGGGGAATATCCCGGTGTTAGCCCGCCGCCATTAAAGATCACTGCTTTGGCACGGCAATCCTTTGTTCCAAGTCCCAGGTACGCATTGGTGTAGGTAACACCTGTAGCTGATACAAGCACCTTATTGCTGGGGTTAGGGAGCTGGTCTGTTATTGTATTTATCGTCGTGTAGTTCCCGGTTCCACCACAGGTAGTGCAGGTTTCCGTTCTCGTTTCTTCATTATCCGGATCCACGGTGCGTATGTAATAAATATTGGGAAGGGTAGCAGAAGTGGTATTCCGAAGCACTACGTTCACCGTAAAGTATAACTTATTAGTGTCCAAAATAGTTGTTTGCCGTATTGCCAGGCCGCCATCAGAGCCATTCCATATGCCCTTGATCACGCCCCCTGAATTGCTGTACCCGGTATTTGTTCCGGAAAGCCCCCCGGTATAACCGGTAACAGCAGTTGACGTCCAGTAAGCGGGAATGTATGCATCTGCTTCCAGGCCAGTGCCTATTTTTATAGCCCAGCCTTCCTGTGGGGTACCCGGCAAATAAAAGTCACCAAAAAAGGGTGGCGTCCCCACCGTCCAGCCATCGGCTCCATAATCAGCCACAAAACCTAAAAGATTGCCACTGGTAACAGCGGTTGCCGAACCGGGATCCCAGAACGTAAAGACAGTTCCACCCAGGTATGGGTGATACCCCGCTGGCGCAGGGAGCGTAGTGCCATAACCTCCATTCGGTGCAATACCCACCTCCACGTAACGCCCTTGCAGAAACACATTATCGCCTACCATCTGGGCGTGCAAAAGGCTGCAACAAAAGGAAAAAAAACAAGACAATATAATTATGGGGTAACGATTCTTCATGGAAACACTAATTTAAACCATATAAAATTACGCAAATCTTTCAATATAGCTGTAATAGTAATAGACATATTTATCTTTAGAATCGTTGGGCAGCCTAAATATAGATATTTTTTACTGCTGCGTTCCGGTATGTTTCTTCGCTCTTGATGAGTGTCCCACGCCTTTTTCCCTGCCCCTCTCAATAGCACCATTACAATAATATTGCCAGTTGCCCCGGCATTTATGCCGGGGTTGGCTAACTTAATAGTCTGGCTTTAGCCAAACCTACTCCCGAATAACCCGACCCATAGCATCTGGTTTTGGCCAAAGCCCAACTTGAGCGCACTAAGTCCCCGGCATAAATGCCGGGGCTACTGGAGAAAAGTGCAATTTGTCATACGCCCTAAAAAAACAGAAATCCAGCATTTAATAATTATTTACTAAATTCGTGTCTTACAATGAATGGTATGAAAAAACTATTAATGGCCGTATGCGCCGGTATGCTCCTGCTCGGCTCCTGTAAGGAAAATGATATTCCTTTAGATTTTAAGGGTGGTGCTAAGGCGGTGGGCGATACTACCTATGTTGTAGCCTCCACGTTAGTACCACCGGCCGACCCGCATCAAGTGCTGGTTGAAGAATTTACGGGTGGGGACTGCTCTAATTGCCCTGGTGCCCGTAGCACGCTCGATGCTGTTGTTGCAGCAAATAAGGGCCTTGTGAATGTTGTAAGCATTCATATTTTACCCCTTGCCCAGGGCGCCCCGGCAGCCGGCGCTATTTATGATCTTAGGACGGACATCGGAACAAATATTGACGCAGCAATATACAACGGTGGTGCGGCCGGCGGGCTGCCAGACGCTGGCATAGACAGGGCTTTTAATACAATAAGTGGAAGCATTTTGCAGCAGGGTACGGGACAATGGAGCGGCATGATCACCGCAGAATTAGGTTTGCCTGATTCTGTAAATCTTAAAGTGCAAAGCGTATATAATGCTGCTACTAATATCGCTTCCATTTCGGTAACCGCCACTTACACCCAAAACATGTCAACTTCCCAAAATTTATCTGTAGTTATTGTTGAAGACAGCATAATTGACAACCAGGAATTTAATGATGGTACTGTCCACTCCGGATATGTGTTTATGAATACCTTCAGGGATATGGTCACCGCCCAACCCAATGGCAATTCATTGCAAGCAACCCCCGGGTCTGATGTAAAAGAGACAGGGCGGGTTTTCTTCCGGAATTTCAGCTATACGGTTCCAACGACACCATATCCTAATGCCAAGCCATTGGTGTCCCCATACGTTCATCAATCTCCAATTATGAATCCTGCCCATTGCAGGGTTGTAGCTTTTGTGAGCAATAATGGCACTGGCGGTGCAGATCATCGTATCCAGCAATCGGCAGTATGCCCATTGGCGCCATAAACTCCATAACGATTATCCATATTATACTGCCTTGTTCTCCAGACAAGGCATTTTTTTAAAAGAAAATTCCTGATGAATAATTTTAGATTTTGCGCAGCGGCTCTTTCCTCAATGATTATCATTGTTTTGGCAGCGTGTAATAACGAAGGCGCCCAAAATAAGGAAACTACAGCAACAGATACCACACATGCCAAACCGGTAAGTGTTCCGGCATTTGATGCAGATACTGCTTATGGCTATGTGGGCATACAGGCTGCCCTAGGCCCACGTACTCCCGGCTCTGCTGCACAAACCAAGTGTGCCGCATGGATGGAGGCGAAGCTGAAAGCATTTTGCGATACTGTGTATAGGCAGGAAGTGCATGTTACCGGTGGCGATGGCAAGTCATTGCCCTGTATCAATCTCATCGGCGTTATCAACCCCAAGGCCACTAACCGCATACTGCTGCTCACACACTGGGACAGCCGCCCCTGGGCCGACCAGGACACCAAGGACAAAGACAAGCCGATAATTGCAGCTGATGATGGCGGCAGCGGCGTAGGCGTGCTACTGGAACTTGCCCGGCAAATAAAAGCCCGCACATTACCGGCCTCCACCGGTATAGATATACTGTTTACCGATGTGGAAGATTACGGCAGGAGCGAATGGGGCGAAGATTCCTACTGCCTCGGTACACAGTACTGGGCTAAACACCCGCACGTAGCAGGCTACAAGGCAAGCCTGGGCATATTGCTGGACATGGTTGGCGCGAAGGGTGCGCAGTTCCCTATGGAGGGCATTTCCACCAGGTATGCCGCCGATGTGCAGCAAAAAGTATGGCAGGCTGCGGGTAGTGCAGGCTATTCGTCTTACTTCCCCTATGTGGCTGGCTCCGACATCACAGACGACCATGTACCCGTAAACAAACTGACCGGTATTAAGACCATAGACATCATTAACCTCACTCCCGATCTGCAAAACCCATTTGCACCGCACTGGCACACCCATGCCGATGTAATGGACATCATAGATAAGAACACCCTCAAAGCGGTAGGGCAAACACTGCTGCAATTTATTTATACATCAGCGCCTGCTACCCCGGTAAGTTAACAGTTGCTTTCAATTGCCAATCCATAGTTTGCAGTATATTTGCCCACAATAATCAATTTATATCATTTGAAGTACCGTAATGCCATATTGATCGTTTTGCTGGTGATCATTGCCGACCAGCTCCTGAAGTTTTATGTGAAAACCCATTTCTCTAACGGCGATGATGTGAAGATCGCCGGCAACTGGTTCCGGCTGCATTTTATTGAGAACGAGGGCATGGCCTACGGACTGAAGCTCAGCGAATCAGTTGCGGGCAAGCTAATCCTGTCTTCCTTCCGCCTCATAGCCGTTATTTTTGGTTTCTATTTGTTGAAGGTCATCATCAACAAAGGCTATAGCCGGGGCGCTATTATTTGCGGTTCGCTGATACTGGCCGGCGCCCTCGGCAACCTGCTCGACAGCATGTTTTATGGCTTGCTATTCACAGACAGCCCTTATTCCTGCTTCTCGGGCTATTACGAAAGTATGCACAGTATGCTGCAAAACCACAACCAGATGGCTATTGCGCATGTTACTAATTTCGGTCATGGCTACGGCAAATTTTTGCAGGGGAAGGTTGTGGACATGCTTTACTTCCCGATAGTGGATACAAGGATGCCAAACTGGGTACCGTTCTTAGGTGGCAAAAATTTCGTGTTCTTTGAGCCCGTCTTTAATGTCGCCGATGCTGCTATTTCTGTTGGGGTACTTACATTGGTGTTCTTTCAGAAAAGACTGATACACAAGGGTGGGAGCCATGCGGAGACTATAGCAGAAAGCGCACAACCCATACCCGGCGCCGGAGAGGCAATATAAATTATAGCATATGGAAGAAGACCTTTTATCTATAACGGTTTGGCTGGCAGGGCGCGGCTACCGCCTGCGCATAAAACCGGAAGAAGAATCGGCTGTGCGCAAGGCTGTGAAACTGGCCGATGAAAAGGTAAACGAAATGAAGCAGCATTATGCCGGCAAAGACGACCAGGATTTTATAGCCATGAGCCTGCTCACCTACGCTGCCGATAACGCAACCGAATCATTCAACAGCCCGGTAATGCAGGAAGAACTCAATAAAATGTCTCGGAAAATAGATACCGTACTCAGCGCATGTACAGAATAGGCCAGGGAATAGATTTTCATAAATTGGTAGAAGGCCGGGAATTCTGGCTTGGTGGTGTGCTGATACCGCATGCCAAAGGAGCGCTCGGACATTCTGATGCCGATGTGCTGCTGCACGCTATTTGCGATGCCTTGCTGGGCGCGGTAAGCCTCGGCGATATAGGCCAGCACTTCCCCGATACTGATGCTGCTTACAAGGGCATAGATAGCAAAATACTATTACAAAGGTCTTATCAATTGGTCTGTGAAAAAGGCTACACGCTTGTGAATATAGACAGCACCATTTTGCTGCAAGCCCCCAAGATCAGGAAGTATGTGGACGAAATGAGAGCCGTTATCGCCGGCATCCTTAACGTATCGGCAGAAGATGTTTCTATTAAAGCCACCACCACAGAACAGCTAAGTTTTATAGGCCGCGAAGAAGGCATTGTAGCAACCGCCAATATACTCTTACAAAAGGTTGACACCGCTCCAAAGGCATAAATTCCGATTGCCGAAAATCCCCTTTATAGCCGTATTAGCCTTTTATACTTGTCAAGTTATAAATTTGTGCCTTTTTTTTATTGAGAAATCGAAGAACTGTCATGGTGAGCGCCGTCGAACCATGACATGCTGAAATTATGTTTGCTGCTAAATCGGAGTTAGGCACCCAAATTTACCCCTTGCGAAGTATAACCTGTTAACCATTTACCCTATTACCCAAAAACAAGTCAATGCTGTATATGAATTATGCAATGCTCCACATCGGTGCCAGTCACAATGGTGTCCATAATGGTCATCTGGTACAGCGTATCAAACGGAGGGTTGTCATGGGTAAATGTGCCGGTTCCCCAAATGGTATAACCGCCGATGGTTTGCTGCGGTATCGTCACCACATTTGATACCCATGCCCGCACTACGAAACCCGGACCTAAATTCTTAATGTTGGTTATTTTTATTTCATAAGGGGTATCGGCAACTGTGCTTACCACTGAGGTATAGTTATAAAAGTTGCCCGAAGGGTTGCAGTAGTCATATGAAGTATGATAGGTACCTACAAGTTTGGGCGAGTTGTCGGCAGGCGGAAGAATATGTATTATGAGGTGATGGGTCTCCGTTCCATTAACCGCGCTGGAAATAAAAAAGTTCGCCGTGTACGTTCCCACCGCTATATTGCCTATAGTGAGGTTAAACGCACCGCCCATCACATGGCCCACCGTTTGCGATGCTGGAGTAGAGGTGATGCCCACAGGCAGGCCGGAGATCGTATAGGTGATAACATTTGAGTCGATACTGCCGCCCAGCACCTGTATGTTGAAAATAATATTGTAGAGGCTGTTGGGGTAACAGGAAATTACCGAATCATACTGCGTAGTGAATGAAAAGTCCTCGTATTGGTTAATAGGTGTAGGCTGGCTCTTGTTGCAGCAACAGAAGAACAAAAGCACTACCCATATGAGGTGACCACACTTCATGAATTCAAATGTACGTTTTTAATTGGTATAGCCAAGGGTTTGGTTAAGCCCCGATATAGCACCTACTCCCTACCCGCCTTTATCTCCTCCACCACCGCCGGGTCCAGCAGCGTGCTTGTATCGCCCAAACTGCTCATTTCTCCTTCGGCTATTTTACGCAGTATGCGGCGCATTATCTTCCCGCTGCGGGTTTTGGGCAGGCCGGTTACAAACTGTATTTTGTCGGGTCGGGCTATGGGACCTATTATCCGGGTCACTGTTTGCAGTATATCTGCCTTCATTGCCGCGGGGTCTTCGGGTGTTTTTTCTGTTATCACGTAGGCATATATCCCCTGCCCTTTCAGTTCGTGGGGATAGCCTACTACGGCGCTTTCCAGCACACCGGTATGCATGTTTATAGCGTTTTCCACTTCGGCAGTGCCTATGCGGTGGCCGCTTACGTTCAGTACATCATCCACCCGGCCTGTTATGCGGTAAAACCCATTTTCATCGCGGTAGCAGCCATCGCCCGTGAAATACATACCCGCGTAAGTGGCAAAGTAGTTCACCCGGCATCGCTCATGGTCGCCATATGTAGTGCGAATGATCGATGGCCACGGAAACCGGATGCACAGGTTCCCGCTTACATCATTGCCTGTTATTTCTTTTCCTTGCTCGTCCACCAACAGAGGCTGTATTCCCGGTAGCGGCAGGGTTGCGTAGCTTGGCTTAGAAGGGGTAATACCTGCCAGGTTAGAGATCATAATGCCCCCTGTCTCCGTTTGCCACCAGGTGTCAACAATAGGGCAGCGCTTCTTACCTATATGCTCATCATACCAGTGCCAGGCTTCTTCATTTATCGGTTCACCCACTGAGCCCAGCACTTTAAGGCTGTCCAATCGCTTTCCTTCCAGCGGCTTCAATCCGTAGGCCATCAGGCTGCGTATGGCGGTGGGCGCGGTGTAGAGTATATTCACGCGGTGCTTATCCACTATATCCCACAGGCGGCCAGCATCGGGCCACGTGGGCAATCCTTCGTACATCAGCGATGTTCCCCCGGCGCACAGCACACTATATACAATATAAGTGTGCCCGGTAACCCACCCTATATCCGCCGTACAAAAATGAACGTCGCCCGGCTGGTACTGGAATACATTTACAAAAGAATAGGTAGTATAAACCATGTAGCCCCCAGACGAATGCACCACACCCTTCGGCTTTCCGGTAGAGCCTGATGTATAAAGTATGAACAGCGGGTCTTCAGAATCCATTTCTTCAGCGGGCAAATCGGGGTGGCCGGCCGCCTCCACTTTGTCTATTTCGTCATGCCACCACACATCCCGTTCTTTTATCATACTCACTGGAATATTTGTGCGCAGGTAAACGATCACTTTTTTTACAAACGGGCAGTTGGTCAGCGCATCGTCAATTGTGTTTTTCAGCGGAATGTCTTTACCGCCCCGGTATGCCCCATCGCAGGTAATGATAAATTCGGCTTGCGCATCCTGTAGCCGGTCTGAAATGCTTTGGGCGCTGAACCCGCCGAATATAATAGAGTGTATAGCGCCTATCCGTGCGCAGGCCAGCATGGCCACCGGCAACTCCGGAACCATACCCATGTATATGCATACCCGGTCGCCCTTCTTCACGCCATTATTCCTCAGCACATTTGCAAATTGCACCACGCGGAAATGGAGTTGCTTGTACGTAATTACCTGGTGTGTTTCTTCCTTCCCGTTCGGCTCCCATATAATAGCGGGCCGGTCGCCGAGCGGAGCTAAGTGCCGGTCTATGCAGTTCTCGGTAATATTCAGCTTGCCATTTATGAACCATTTTACATCCGGCTTCACAAAGTCCCATTCCAATACCTTATCCCATTTCTTTCGCCACAAAAAATGCGTAGCAATATCACTCCAGAACTGTTCGGGTTCGGCAATGCTACTTGCATAGGCTTGCTGGTATTCTTCGTAAGATTTTATTTGGAAAGGATGCATGACGTTAAAAGTAAGGAATGTTTGCAGATTGTTCACCGCCGGTGTCCCACACCTTTTTCCGGTGTGGGTACACCTGAGTACGCTACACGTACAGCCCTGTAAGGGCGCGATCCAATAGCGATGGGCATCGCCCATCGAATTCCCGCCGCTCTCCGCTCTGTTTCTTCGCTCTCCCGTTACGTACTCTTCAACGTAGGGTCCACCGCCTTTGTAGCCCGCATAGCAGGATACCACGATGTTAAAACGCCCACCGCAAGTATCGTAGCAATATCCAGCAAAATATCCCTTACCTGAATCTCCACCGGGAATGCATCCACCAAAAAAGACCCGCCCATTTTCACTATCCCAAATTGCAACTGAACCAAACAAATGCCGCACCCCAGCAATATCCCGGCCACTCCACCCACCAGCGACCACAGCACACCTTCCAGCAGAAATATTTTCCGTATCGTGCCGTGCTGCGCACCCATTGCCTTTAGTATGGCTATATCTTTTTGCTTTTCCAGCACCAGCATAGATAGGGCGCCCACCATATTGAAGGAGGCAATGAGCAACACCAACACCAGTATCGCATACACTGCCCACTTTTCAGACCCCATTACCATGAACAATGTCCGGTTTTGCTCATAGCGCGTCTCCACCCGGTAATCCTTCCCCAGCATGTCGCGGAGTTGCCTTTGGATACCTTTTATCGCACCGGGTTCTGCGCTGATCTCTATAGATGAATACCGTCCTTTCTGGTGAAACAATTCCTGCGCCAGCGACAAAGGTGCAAGCACATATTTATCGTCAAACTCATCGCCTATTTTAAACACCCCTGCAGGGTGTAGCTTCAGCGACTCAAATGCCGACAATGGGTCGGCTGTAGGGTCGGCTACTGTGGGGTTGGCGTAATTGAGGATGATATAGCTGAGCGTATTTATATCCACCCCCAGTTCATTCATAGTGCGGCTGCCTGCTATCGCTGTATGCACATCCCCGGCCGACACAGAATCATCGCCTGCCACAATGTATTGCCTTATGTCGTTTACATTAAAGTAGTTGTTGTCAATACCCTTCAGCACTATAACCTTCTGCTGGTCGTGGTTCACGGCAAACACATTGTCTTCTATCACCTCGCTGATATTGCGCACTCCCGGCAACTGTTTTATTACCGCAAGTCGTTCATCAGTCATCGGGAAAAACTTCCCCCGTGCCACCGATATCCTTAAGTCCGGGTAAAAGTCTTTGTACATGTCCTTTACCACAGACTCTAAACCATTAAAAACAGAAAACACCACGATCATGGCGCCACTGCTCACGGCTATGGCTACCATGCTTATCCGCGAGAGTATGGGCACAGCATTGGCCGAACGCTTGCCGCGCAGGTACCGTAATGCCAGTTGCCATATAAGTAGTTTATCCAAAGGTCGAGATCAGGTGAGCCTAAGTGACGTTGGCGAAATAAATACTACCATATGACGAAGTTGTTTTTCTTTTATTAACTGCCATAGCTTTAGCGAAGGCATGTTATGCGAGGCACAAAATCCGCGAATAGTGAGCTATTTAAGGACTTTTGGGACGAAGCAGAAATGGAAAAGAACAAGTCAGATGGTGGTATTTATTTTGTCATCGTCACTAAAGGTGTAAAATAAAAAAAATGATCCAATGTCGTTAACCTATTTCCAATAACAGGGGTTGATTCCGAAGGTATCAAGTTATACGTTGCACGGCATGCTTTTGTGGATTCTTGAAGAGGGTTTGGCGCCGCAGGTCAAGCCCTGAAAGGGTGTAATCTAATAGCGATGGGCATCGCCCATCGAACTCGCGCAGGACACATACCTATCCGACAAAATGCACAAAACTACCCCATTTGAAGTATAACTATCCGAGAGGTATCATGTATCACACAGCCCCAACGGGGCGCAATCCAATAGCGAAGGGCGAGCCATCGCTGCACTATTCCGTAGCAGACGGCTCCCCAAAAGCCTTCCGGTCTTCACTGATCTTCTTAAACAGCTCCTCCATTTTAAACACATGGTCCAGCGTATCGTCTGTAAAATATTCCAGCTCCGGTACGCGGCGAAGCTGGTTCTTTATTCGTTGTCCCAGCAGCTTGCGCCATTCCCAGCTACGCTCTTTTATTTTATGCAGCAGGGCCATTTTATCTTTCACCTGGAAAAAGCTGAGATAAACGCGCGCTTCAAGCAGATCGGGGGTGATCATCACTTTAGATATCGACACCATGCCGCCATCCACAATGTTCATCCCTTCCCGCTGAAAAATATCGCTCAACTCTTCCATCAACAGCTTGCCAACCTGCTTTTGCCTTTTATTTTCTTCCATATATGGTAGTATTAAAGGCTAAAGTTACTACTAAATTGG
>JABDBX010000058.1 GCA_013288445.1 Bacteroidota bacterium | reverse complement strand
GACCATTGGGCGTTGTTTCGTAGCTGCCGTATTCTATCATTGCTTTGGGGCCATTGGATGCACGGGTAGTGAGCTGGCAGGAGCGCATGGTGCTATCAGATTTATTGTAGGCTATGCGTTGCAGGTAGCTGCTGTCTTCCACGTCTATTATCCACGAGCCGCCAAAGATCGCGGCATCTTTAATTACCCCGTCCCTTACGGGTTCACCAATGAGCAGGTTCTGCATCGATGAAAAATCGACCTTTGCTGGCAGTATTTTTGCGGCCTGGCTTATGGGTATCAAGGTCACCTCGTTCTCCATCTGGTTAACGAAGATGATGCTGTCCGGCGTTATGTATATCCGCGCCACGGGTTTCATTCCTCCCAGCGCGGTAATGGCTATCCATATCAGGCTATCTTTTCGTATCTTGAAGTGCGCCGTAACTTCCGCTTTATTGTCCGGCGTTTCGAAGTGTACCTTCGCCTTGCCAGAAAACGTTTTAAATGACAGGCGCGATCTCCATATAGGGGTAACTTCTTCCACCAGCCTGTTTACACGGGGCGTATCAATAACCTTCACAACAGTATCTGGCACATAAGGCTGTGGTAAAATAACAGGCGAAGCAGATGAAAATTTACCGCTTGTATCCGTAGCCGCTTTCTGCCAATCGTAACTCTTAGCTTTTTTACCCGCCACCAATCTATGAAAAGAACAGGAGGTAAACCCGCACAACATTATACTGAGTAAAACACCACCAAAAAATCTATTCATACAATTTCCCTTCACTTATTTTTTTGTCTATTTGTGGATCGTCACTGCCTTTTTGTTTGCTTAGTTTCCAGTTCTGTATAGCCTTGTCTTTTTCATTGAGTTTGAAATATACATCGCCAAGATGGTCATACAAGGTGCCATCGGCATTGGCGCCAAAAAGGTCTATAGCCCGCTGTATAAAGGTTTTAGCCTTTTCATAATCGCCCTTCTTATAGAGTATCCAGCCATAAGTATCTAAGTACGTTGCTTCGCCCGGGTTCAGTGTCAGCGACTTTTTCGACATGCGCTCTGCTTCGTCAAGCTTCATGCCGCGAACGGAGAGGTAGTAGCTATAGTTATTCAAGACAGAGACATTATCAGGGTCTATCGCCAACGCTTTCTCATACGTCTTATCAGAGAGGTCGTCCTGCTTGCTATTGTGGTAAATTTCAGCCAGGAACGAGTATAAAGCGGCCAGTTTTTCTTTATTGTTGTCCGGGGCTATATCTATAGCGCGGTTAATGGCTTTTACCGCAGCCGGATACTCCTTTTTATAATTATGGGCAAGCGCATTAAAGTAATGGCCGTCCGTTTGGTTGGGGAATAACCGTGTAAATTTCTCACTGTACTTTATTAACGAATCAGCATACTGCGGCGTAGAATAATTGCCCAGGAATTTCAGCCACACATTAAAGTCACTTGGCTTCACTTGTAAAGAACGTTTATAAGCCCAGGCTGCACTATCTGGCTGCCGGCTTATTTCCTGGCAGGCGGCATAGTCCACAAGCACCTGCGGGTCCATAGGGTGCTGCGCCAAAAGTTGGCGTACCACCGGCATACCCTGCACCCTGACGGCAGAATCAGTTTGCAAACTCTGGAAAAATGCAGCCATCATATCCAGTTGCGTTTCGGCGTCAAGCCCTTCATTAAGGATCGCCTTTTTTGCATAAACAGTATAAGAAGCTGTATCGCCCAATACAAGATAATGGTCTGCCAGTCCCAGTTCTATATAAGGATCGGTAGGCAGTAGTTTTCGGGCGTTATCATATACTTCAGTGGCTTTTGCAGGCAGCTTATTGTTGTCGTACAAGTCGCCCAATATTTTATAATACCGCCCGTTCTTCGGTTCATTGCTTATCAGTTCCCTTATCACATTGGCAGCCTTTTCCACTTCATTCATTTTCAGGTATAGCTGCATTTTGTGCGTCATCAGATCTTCTTCTGGTCCTTCCTGGGCAATTGCCTTGTCTAAGAAATTTAATGCCTGTTGGTAATTTTTTGCGTGTTCGTAATATTCCGCAGCCATCAATGGGTAATCCCTGTCTTCGGGGTCAGCCTGCGCCAGGTCGCCCATTATTTTAGCCGCCTCCGCAAACGCATCACGGTCGGCAAGTATGGTTGCATATTCCTCCTGGTACCATTTATTTTTTGGGTCGATAGCTATTGCCTTCTTAATATATTCTTCGGCCTTAACTATTCTTTTTCCATTGTAGCTTATTTTGGCCAGCTCATAATATGCATCAGAAACCTCCGGCCTCAATGCCACAAACTGCTCATACAAGGCGGTTGCCCCGCTGTCATCGTTGCGCATTTTTGCCTTTGTAGCGTCAAAGTAGAGTTCATCAGACTTTGCATTTCTTCCCGCCTTCGACATTTCCAGGGTGTCATCGGGCGCCTGCCCGTAGGCACAAGAGGAAGCGCCTGCCGTTGCCAACAAAAGAAAAACGTATATAATCAAAAAGGGTAGTCTCATATTTGCGTTGAAAAGTCGCCGAGGCTTAGTTCCTTAGGCTTATCTATGTAAGTTACGTTTTTTCCCAGGATAGAAATGTCAATTTGCGCATTTTTAACAACCGTGTTTGCCTGGATAATGCTGTTAACAATGCGGGAATCTTCGACCACCGATCCCTTTTCAAGAGACACATGCGGGCCGATAACTGAGTTTTTAACAACCACATTTTCCCCTACATAACAAGGCGGAATGATGACGGAATGCTCAATGGTAGCCGACGATGATACAAGCTGTTCCTTATCTTTCTTGATCTCTAATATCCGTTCATTTGTATAAATAGCTCCGTTCTTGTTGCCGCAATCAAACCATTCTTCTACCTGGCCGGTATAAAATTTAACGCCGCTCCGCAGCATATGCTCCATCGCGTCTGTGATCTGGTATTCGCCTTTAAGCACTATGTTTTCATCTATCAGGCGTTGAAGTTCCTTTTTAAGTCCTTCGCCATCCTTAAAGTAATAAACGCCAATAATAGCCAGGTCTGATACAAAGTGCTCAGGCTTTTCCACAAATGCCTCTATTTCTTCCTTGTCATTGAGCTTCACTACACCATAGGCGCGGGGGTCTTCAACTTTGTATGTCCAAACAATTGCTTCCTTAGTATTGTCAATGCTGAACGCCGCTTTAAATAAGGTATCGGCAAAGGCGATGAATACATTCCCGGTAAGCGTATCGCCGGCACACAAAATAGCATGGGCAGTACCCTTTGGCTCTTCCTGGTAGCATATTTTGCCTTTTGCCCCAAGCATTTCTGCAACGTTGCAAAGATGGGCTTCCACATCCTTACCGAAAGCTGGGCCGATTACGAAAGCGATCTCCTCCACTTTTTCATTGCAGGTAGCCATTATGTCCTCTACCAGGCGCTGCACAACCGGCTTACCGGCTATGGGCAACAATGGTTTTGCAGTGGTAAGGGTATGCGGGCGCAATCTTTTACCCATCCCCGCCATTGGAATAATTATGTTCATAAAGTTTTTTTAGTTCTAAGTGCCTGTAGGTGTTCCACACCCTTTTTCCTCCGCTCTCCGCCCCGTTTCTTCGCTCATAACTAGGTGTCCCACACCTTTTTCTGGTGTGGGACACCTATGTGCAATAAGAGCATTTTTACTTTTTACTTTGCTTATTACTTTATCCCGGAATGCCCGAATCCTCCTGCCCCCCTATCCGTTTCTTCTAATTCTGCAACACTTTCCCACACCACACTTTCATATTTCGATACGATCATTTGGGCTATGCGTTCGCCATCAGCAATTACCTGCTCCTCGCCCGAAAGATTTATTATTGCCACCATTATTTCACCCCTGTAATCGCTATCTATAGTGCCGGGTGCATTCACCACGGTTAATCCTTTTTTTATTGCCAGTCCGCTCCTGGGTCGTATCTGTGCTTCAAAACCCGCCGGGAGCGCAATATACAAGCCAGTAGGCACTAATTTTCGTGCCATTGGCTGCAACGTTACAGGCTCCGGCAGCCACGCCCTTAGGTCCATTCCGCTCGATCCTTCCGTTTGATAAGCGGGGAGCATATGTGGCGATTTATTAATGATCTGAACCTTCACTTCCATAATGAGGGCGCAAAGGTAAGGAATGAAGACAGAATAAATTCCACCATAATGTGAAAAACCTGTGGGTTGCAGGAAATATGGACTGATATTTGCTCTACGGATTTGGTAAAAACTATTAACTTCACACCTTCACACGGGATAAATATGAAAAATATACTTACCACTTGCATCGTAGCCGTTTTGGTTGTCTCGGGATGCACTAAACAAAGTAGTGATCCTACGCCTGTGATGAATGCCACCATCAACAGCCAGCCGTTCTCTGCGCTTGGCCCCGGTATCACTGCCACCACGAAGGGCAGCATGACCACTATTACCGGTCAGAATGCTGTTAATCCGGGCAGTACAACAAACACTACCATAGCATTGACTATGCCGGTTGACACGGGCACTTTCGTAATTGGGGGTATTGCAAACGCCATATTAATTTCATCTTCCACCGGCGTAACTGGTGCTTTTGCCAGTTCAGGTACCATCGTCGTTACTAACAAAACCGCAAGCATCCTGCAGGGAACTTTTAACTTCACCTGTGAAGATGCGAATAGGAATGCGGTGGTAACCACCGGCCAGTTTACCGCTAAGTACTAAGCAGCCGCTTTGTTGATTTACTGATAGGTGTCACATATTTTGTAACATACGCAATGAGCCACACAAGTTCGATGGGCGATGCCCATCGCTAATAGATATCGCCCCTGTAGGGCTGCCCGTATGGTTGTCCGAAACCCTTTTTAATAAGTGACGTTGGCGAAATAAATACCACTATTTGGCGAAGTTATTTTTCTTTTATGCTAGGCACAAAATCCGCGAATAGTGAGCTATTTAAGGACTTTTGGGACGAAGCAGAAATGGAAAAGAACAAGTCAAATGGTGGCATTTATTTTGTCATCGTCACTAAATGCACAAAACTATGCCGTGTAAAGTATTACTTTTAAAGTGCAGGACACTTATCAATGATGTATACTTCTCGCCGCATAAGTTTGTGCAATGATAAACGGGCAAGCCCGATAGGGCTTAAATGATGAATAGCCACCGGTGAAGCCGGTGGGAAAATAGATGTGGTCATTGAACCCCGGCGGGGTTCAACTGGTATAACCCTGAAGACTCCGGGTTGCACCCGGAGCTATTCACATTAAAGCCTTCCAGGCTTTTTAAATTCAATGCACATTTTTATCCGGCGTATAGTATAAATAAAAAAACAAGGTTAAAAAGTCTGTGCTTTTTAACCTTGTTCTGAACAATTAAAACACTTATGAAGCCCTTACAACCCTTACACATGTAAGTGCGGCTATCTGGTCTTCTTTCCTCTTTGCCTTACGCATTTTCCTTGCAGTTCTTCTGTAAACCCTTTTAGATACTTCCTTGTAGCTTTTTTTACCGCTTCCTGGATAGTAGCCACCGTATTGCGATTCCTTTTCTACATCTATACTGGTAGGTATGTTAGCTTCCTGGCCCTGGCACACACGAAGATGGTCATCCGGAGTAGTCACAGTAACTTTATAAGTTTCGGGGTTTGATTCTACCCTGTTTGTTGAGTTAAGCAACAATGGGCTTGAAGGGTAAGCATCTGGTATATCGCCGTTGGTGTTTGCGGCCATATGCCTGTGGTGCTTCTTGTGATAATAGATATATACATTGTCTGTACTCGTCACCGCATCGGCCACAGTTACCTCCTTAGGGTCGCCGGTAAGAGTCACAGGTACATTCAGGCAGGCAGTTTTGTTCACAGGGCTTTGTTTTGGAAAGAATGCATTACCACATTTAGCGAGTATGTACAATTGGCAGGTAGGGCCGCCAGCGGGAGAGGCGATCTTCCACGATTTTACTCCGTTGGGGTCATCGAGCATGAGCTTACAGTATATTGAGTTGTAAGCGCCGCTGCCCATATTACCTTCGGTACCTGCCGGCAGATATGCCATGCTGATCGAGGATTCATCAAGGTCTTTCGCGCCATTGGCATAGCCTATCTCCATCAGCATATTGTTTAGCTGGGCCATTCCCCGTTTATCGGTATTATTTCGCTCTGTTCGTTTTATGGCCTCATACACCTGCCTGGCAGAGGTCATGTTGCGCATAAACGTAAACTCCGGGTTACTGCCCAGTGCGCGGATCACTTTTGGCGACCCGGATACGTCATCGAATTTGTAGATGGGATTGTTCTTGCTGCAATCCGTTTGCCCGAAGGCTGTTGCGGCTGCAAAACACGCGGAAATTAAAATTAGTTGTTTCATAGTAGTTGGTTTTAGTTTAAAAATCATTTCATTTTTACTACCAACTCTATAAAGATAGTGCCACAACCCCCGCGGCTACTTTGCCACACACTTTGGAGGTTGCTACATAGGCCACAGCGCAATGCGTATCCACTACATATTCAGCACCGAACTGAAACGTTAAAAAACAAGAATAACTATTGAGAATGCCGCCCGGTCATGGCAGCTGCGGCTATTTTTAAAAACTATCGGGAAAAAAGTGCTTAAATGGAGGCTTGTAACTCATGGGATATGATGTCCACCCATTTTTTTTGTTCCGGGATATTGGTGCCGTGAGTGGTTTCGCGCTCATAGGCCTGCTGGCGGGCTTCGTATTCCTCGCTTATTTCATTATAAATATTCATCAATGCCTGCTTCATATTGGCAGTATTGGTATCGAACCCGTTCATCCGCTCGCGGAGTTTGCGGGTGTATATTTCGCATAGGTCGAAATGGCCCTGCTCATGCTCTAATATCTGCGGCATTTTAGCGTCGGCTCTCACCCACGATTTATTGATGTAAAAGTTGTTATACACCTTTATTGTCGGCTTGGCACCTGGGCAGGTGTTGGTGGTGCTGAACCCTATACCGCAATGGGTAGCGGCGGCACACTCATCCACAATAGCATCTACCGGGCCACGGAAATCGTCCCACGATAGCTTGTTATGTTCACTCCATTGGAATTTGGCAACTGAAGCAACGCTGGTAGAAGCCGTTGCTGGCTGATCCTGACTTTTCAGATCCCTACTCTCTTTTCCATCCTTACCGAAAACCGCAAAACTTTGCGCACAAACAAATACCCCAAGAAAAATAGCATATACACAACTCTTAACTGCACAAACCATTTATGCCGTGTTTTTAGTGATTAAAAATGAAATAATTTACATAAAAGTACGGAAAAGAAATACAATAAAACAAATTTGTCACTAAAAATTTACAAAACTTTCTTGATGAAAAAGAGGCTATTTTGATCGGTTGTTGTAACTGGTTTTTTATCAATAACTTGTGATTGCATTTTGGCCCAGCTAGATAATTTCAAGTGAAATGCTTGTGGCAAATCGCCTACAAATAATCCCGGTACCGAATTGCATATAGACCATATCATTGCCTGGGATAAAGGCGGTGAAACAGTCTTTGAAAATTTGCAGACATTGTGTTCTGTTTGTAATATTGGGAAAAGCAATTTGGACTATAGTTTGTAATTCAAGCTGGTTATTTAAATTTGTAAAAAACTTGTTTTATGGGAATGGTATATGCTGACGTAGAGCTAATTAATGGACTTGATGAAGAATTTGCCCGGCGCCACATTATAGGTGAAGATGAGGTAAAAAGGTTCCCGGTAAATATCTTAGTTGATTCGGGTTCGTATATGCTCGCCATTAATGAGCATATACAGGAATACTTGCAATTACCGGTTGTGGATACTAAAAAAGCACAAACGGCAGACAATCGTATTATAAATTGCGATGTAGTGGCCCATATTGTTTTATTATTTCAAAACCGCAGGTTTACCGGGAGCGCAATGGTATTGCCCGGAGATGCAGAACCATTGCTGGGCACAATACCTTTGGAAGAAATGGATGTGTTGATCCATCCTTTGAAACAAGAATTGATCGTTAATCCTGAACATCCTTTATACGCACAGCTAAAATTAAAATGACCATTACAGTATGATTGATAACAATGAAACAATCGTCAGTAACGAAGAAACACTTGCAAGAATAAAAAAGCTATTTCCAGATTTGGAAATAACTATTGAGCCTGCATTAAACAATGCTAAGGGCAGCGCTAATCCAAAAAAAACTTGCTGATATGAAAAAGATACTCAGCAAAGCCAAGTTCCCTTTACCAATGCGGTAATCTATCCCATTGCCACAACCACTTTCCCTTAAAATTCAGAAAGTAAAATGTTTTGATTATTTTTACTGTTATGATCAAGGAATTAATGTTGGCGGGTGTGTTAATAACTGCGTGCAACACCGTTGACGCCCAACCCTGGATGCCTTCGGTGGCAGGTCCGGTGAAATATGCCGATGTCGTAAAAGGCTATTCTATGAAAGGTGAGGCAGATAATAGCCGAGAGGAGAAAGATGCCAAACAAAATGGCGAGGAGCGGGAAGGGGCGGATCATTTGTTTGAAAAATGGTGCTGGTATTGGCGGCAGCACTTAGATAAGGACGGGTACATAGTGCCGCCTGTAAGAACACTCAATTCGTGGCTAAAATATGCTGAACAGAACGGATTGAATAATGGTGCAGCACGCACCACGGCTCCAAATCCTTCAAACTGGGTTTTCCAGGGGCCTCATCTTTCAGCCGGGGGATATTCTGGCATTGGCCGCATAAATGTTGTGGCGTTCGACCCCGTTGATTCTAATACTTTTTATGTAGGCAGCCCGGCGGGCAGTACCTGGAAGACAACTGACGGTGGCCACACATGGGCCTCGTTGTATGATTTTCTGCCAACCCTGGGCGTGGCGGATATTAAGATAAACCCTGCAAACAGGAATACCATTTATGTGGCCACGGGCGATGGGGATGCGGGGGATACGTATAGCTCGGGGGTTATTGTTTCGCATAATGGCGGCGCTTCCTGGCTAACTACCGGCATCAGTTGGGCGCCTACTGACTATAATAATGCGCGGTCCATACTGATCAATCCGCTGGATACCAATTCGATGATCCTGGGAACAAATATGGGCATCTATAAAACAAATGATGCAGGCGCCACATGGACGCACCCCGCGCCAGGAAACTTCAAGCAGATATTATTCAAACCCGGAGATACCACTACTGTGTATGGGTCAATTTATACCGATACATCCTGCCAGATAGTCCTTTCAATAGACGGAGGAGTGACCTGGAACCCAGTAACCAGTTTTACAGATGCACAGCGGATAAACCTGGCGGTTTGCCCGGCGAGCCCGACTACCGTAATGGCGCTTGCGTCAAATTATTCATCGGGGCTTGAAGGAATATATAATTCTACAAACAGCGGGGCCAGTTATACAGCCGTTTATACGGATGACACATCTTGTGACAAAGAACTCCTTGGGTGGGATATGGTGTTGCCAACATCATCTTGTGGCGGACAAGGGTGGTATGACCTGTGTATTGCGATGAACCCCACAAACGCATCGGAAGTGACAATAGGCGGCGTAAATACCTACTACTCATCGGACGGAGGTATAACATGGACAATAGCCAATGGCTGGTATGACAACGGTACCGGTATGTCCATAGTACATGCCGACAAACATTGCCTCGCCTATAGCCCACTGACAGGCGGCCTTTTTGAGACTTGTGACGGTGGCGTATATAAAAATTATGGGCCACTTACATCGGCATGGACTGATCTTTCAAGCGGGCTTTGCGTGACAGAATTTTACCGCAATGCAGTGGATGATGGTGTGTCATTTTGCATAGGCGGCTGCCAGGACGACGGCACTAAAATGATAAACGGTGGTGTGTCCTCAGACCTGACAGGCGGCGATGGAATGCAACCGCTCATTAATTACGGGGACCCGGCCGATATATTTTATTGCACTTCGCAAAACGGCTATATCAATATGACCCGCGACGGCGGCGCCAGTTACCATGGCATAACGGATACACTTCACAGTTCAGGGGGCTGGGTGAGTCCTTATCTTATAGATCCTACCGATACCGCAACGCTTTTGCTTGCTTATAAGAATGTTTATGTAACACACAATAATGGTGTTTACTGGACAGCGATCTCACCCGTGTTTGATACCAATTCAAATATCAATTACCTGGTGATGGCCCCTACAAACACAAACTATATTTATGCCGAGCATGATGATTATAACATCTGGAAATCGGTGCTGCACTATACAACAGATTATGGCGTAACCTGGGATACTATTCATGTGCCGTTCACTAACTTTATTTCCGATATCGCTGTTGACCCGAAGAATGAAAAACACCTTTGGGTTACTGTGAGCGGGTACGGAACGGATAAAGTATATAGTTATGATCTTGCCACCAACACCTGGGTTAATGAAAGCGGAACATTGCCCGACCTTCCTACAGATTGTATTGTGGTAGATAAAGTATCGCTCACAAAATATATTGGCACTGATGCTGCGGTCTTTTACCGAGATACCGCTATGGCCAACTGGGCACTGTTTGATGCTCATTTACCCCACGTTCACGTTTACGACCTTAATATCAATTACGCTACCGGCGAAATATGGGCTGCCACTTTTGGCAGGGGCATGTGGAAAAGCATAAAGGCCGATAATCCGCCGAGGCTTGGTGTGAACCAATTGCAGCAGCCAGTTCTTACCGTGTCGCCCAATCCTGCCCATGCCTTCGTAACTATATATACTACCAACTGGGAATTAAGAAATGGCGAAGTAGCTGTAAAACTCATTGCAGCCGATGGGAAAACAGTCTTAAGCAATAGTGCCATTTTTGATGCCAGCGGAAACCTGAGGTTAAACACATCGGCCTTGTCGCCAGGGTTCTACATTTGTGAGGTGAGCAATGGTCAAGTTATAAGCCACGCAAAAATCGTGGTTTATTAGCGGGGGCTCTTAATTTGAGTGACGTCGGGCGGGCCATGTGGCATTTAATTGTGCTAAGGGTTGCGCGCTATTTAAACCGAATAGAATTGTCTTTAAACGGTCGTGATAAAAATCTGTCAACGGTACTGTTAAACAATTCCGGGTTAAAGGTGGAAACCTTGTGTACTTCGCCGGGGAAAATGCTCAGGTTAGCATTCGGGATATGCTTGTAAATAAACAAAGTGTGCTCTTCCCTTATTACATCCCTGTCGCACGACATCACCAATACCGGAACCTTTATCCTGCCCAGTTCTGCACCCGTTATATGTGGTTGAAATTCCATGAGCCGGTAACGTTGCCGTTCCACATACCAGTTTTTGGTTGTGTCCTTTTTGGCCAGCATTTCTTCCGCTCTTATTCTTTCCCGTGTTACGTCGGCCACTGATTCTGGAAACAGAGCGGTAGAGTCCGGCCACATGTTGGCGCCAAAGGCAATGATCTTTTTCAGATGTTGCGGATAATATATGCCCATCAATAAGGCTACAATGCCACCATCGCTCCTGCCCAAAACGTTTACCGAATCAAGGTTCATTTTTTCAATGAACTTTGCCATATCATCTGCCATGCCGATATAGGTCAAGGAGTCTCTTCCCATTTCCGACTTCCCCCGGCCCCGGCAATCCACTGCGATCACTTTGTATTTTTTTGAGAAATAGTCTATCTGCGGTCTATGGCCTTTTATACCCGTCCCGTTTCCATGTATCAGCAGCAATGGCTCCCCGGCTCCATATTCCTCGTAATAGAGGTTCACGCCGTTGATGCGGACGTATTTACCCACGGCCTTGTTATTGCCATAGGGAATCGTCTGCCCGAAAACAGTCAACGACGAAGCTAAAAACAAGACAAATATCAGCAGGTTGCTTTTCATTCAATTCGGCGTTTATTTTGTCATCGTCACTTAACTAATCCCTGTTACCGAAGAATACCCTGTAGATAAAGAGGATAACGATTACGCCGAGAATAATACCGATCCAGTTCCAGTGTTGCATAACGTTTTTCTTTGCAAAGTATAAATATTATTATTCTTTTGCAAACTGACCGCCTGATGCACAAATATTTAGATCCAGCGCCCCATCTTAAAGGTATCCTTTACAATTGGCTGCGCCACACTGGCATTTTAGCTTTCCGTCATGGTGGGTGGGGCCATAATTGCAGGTAAGTTCCTCGCCCCTTTTTATATTACGCAACGCATAGAACTCCACATGGTTATAGGCTACGCGCATATAGGTGTTGGGGTCGCAACCGTGGTTTATGTATTTAAGGCCCGTGGCATCAGCGCTGGCATCAAGGGCATAGCCATTCCCAAACTCTACCATCGCTATGCGCTTCACTTTGCTTGCTCTTTTCCTTGCTTCTTTCAGTGTTATTATCTCGCCATCCATCGTACCCAGCTTTCGCCGGGCGGGTATCTGTTCCAGTGCATAGCTGCCTGTCCCATCAATTTTGCTTGGCTTGCTTTCTAGTGAAAAATTTACTGGCATATTGTCATTTCAGGTTGAATTAATACGTTCAGGCGTGGTTCATCAAACGCTACTTTGTTGGGGCTGGTATCATTGATTCGGTTTTGTATGGCTTGAAGTACCGCATTACTGAGAGGCCGAAGAAAGAGACATTGCTTGCTGATTCCCTGCCGCTATAGAAATACTGGCCGAAATATATATTGAAGTGCAGCAACGGGCTAAAGGCATATTCGATGCCCGATGTGACCTCAGTTACAAGTGTCTCTTTGGCGTTGAAGATAAAGCCTATACCGGGTGTGATGGTGTTTGTGAACTTGCCTTGCTGAAAGATGTTGAGGTTAGGGCGGATCTCTAAGTAGATAGTAGTGTCCTTACCCACATTCTTTCCCAGGCTTGTTTTACCAATATCTGCGCCGAGGCTGAACACATCCCACTGCCTGCCAACTTCGAACGAGAGATTCGATTTTTCGGCCAGCGTCCCTGGACTATTAGTAATGCTAGGTACGAAAGATATGTAGGTTTGCGAGCTACACTGCATCGTGATGAAAATTAATAGTATTGCTACTGCGAGGCTGATTTTAGGCATGTGGCGCTATTGCTTAGTTGCCTCAAATGTAATAGATGATGCGCCTGATTTTCTAATAATTCTTTAACTTTTTTATAGCTTGTTTTAACTTTTTTCTATTATCAACTGGCAGTAAATTTGACATACAAAATACAGAAAAAACATTTTTAGCTATGAGGAACAAACTGATCCCGGTCATTCTAACAGCTGCAGTTACATCTGTAATGACCATGTTGGGCGTAGCCCATTTTCAACACAACACACCTTATTTCGGCGTGGCGGAAAGCGCCCAAAAGATGCCGGTGCATTATACCGGCTTAAATGGCAGTGTAGCTGCCAATGGCGGAGCGGTAAACTTTGAGGCGGCCGCCGAATCATCGGTAAAAGCGGTGGTCCATATCAAAGCTACCACACAAGCCCGCACGGTGATAGGGACCCGCAATGATATGTTCAGCCAGATGTTCGGGCCACAGCAATATTATATTCCTGCCCAGCAGGAGTCTGGCTCTGGTGTTGTTATTTCGCCCGATGGCTATATAGTGACCAACAATCACGTGGTAGAAAATGCCAGCGAAGTAGCGGTAACATTCAATGACCGTTATACGGCTAAGGCAAAGGTAGTAAGCACTGACGCCGGCACCGATATTGCCGTGCTGAAAGTAGAAGGAAATAAGAGCCTGGACTATATGCAGTTTGGCAACAGCGATGAGGCTAAATTAGGCCAATGGGTATTGGCAGTTGGTTACCCACTTTCGCTTGATGCGACTGTTACAGCAGGTATTATCAGTGCTAAGGGCCGGTCGATAGGCATAAACAAATCACAGTCGTCATCTGCCATAGAGTCATTTATACAGACAGATGCGGCAGTAAACCCCGGAAATAGTGGCGGGGCACTGGTAAATACCTCCGGCCAACTGATAGGCATAAACTCAGCCATAGCCTCTCCTACCGGCTCTTATGCAGGCTACTCCTACGCTATACCTGCCAATATTGTACGTAAGGTGGTTAACGATATGATGAAGTATGGGGCCGTGCAGCGGGCCTATATGGGCGTAGAGTTCTTTGACAGCAGGACCGCAACACCGGAACAAATGACACAGCTTGGCCTTGATAAGACCCCGGGCGTTTACCTGACACGAGTATTGGCGAAAAGCGGCGCGGCAAAGGCAGGCTTGCAGAAAGGGGATTTCATTACAAGTATAAATGGCGTTGCCGTAAATAACGAACCTGAACTGAAAGGGCAGATAGCCCACTTCCAGCCGGGAGACAATATTAGCGTTGCCTATACCCGCGATGGCAAGAATTACAATGCAACCGTAGAACTTACCAACCTGAAAGGCACCGTGGAGATAATGAAAGCCGAAAGTTCACTGAAACTAATGGGGGCCTCTTTCAGGGCGCTGAGCGACGATGAGCGGGCTAAGTATAATGTAGGAGGCGTAATGGTTACCGACCTAACTAATGGCCCGATAACCAAGCAAACGCAAATGCATAAGGGCTTCGTCATTACCAGCGTGAATAACGAGGCGGTAAATACCGTTGATGACCTGGAGCAGGCTATGGGCAATAAAACATTGCAAATAGCCGGTTTCTACCCGGGTTACCAGGGCATGTATTATTACGGGATAAACAACGAGCAGGATCTTGAGCGAATGGAATAAAGGCAAACAGGATAGTTTGTGATAGGTAGTGTGTGATTTAATAGAATGAGGCATCGGATTCTTCCGATGCCTCAGTTGTTTATCCACTAATGCAATTACGAAGTTTGTACTTTTTCTTACTCAGCAGATTCGGCGAAGTATTTGTGGAAATACGGGATCGTTTCTATGCCTTTGTAGTAGTTGAAGATGTCGTACTTCTCATTTGGCGAATGAATGTTATCATTATCCAGCCCAAAGCCGAGGAGTACGGTCTTTAACCCTAAGGTCTTTTCAAAAAGGGCCACTATGGGTATGCTGCCTCCACCACGGGTGGGTATGGGGTCTTTACCAAAAGTGGTTTTTATAGCCTTTGCGGCTGCCTTGTACGCTGGTGAGTCGGTAGGGGTAACAACAGGTTCGCCGCCGTGGCCCCGTGTAACCTTTACGGTTACATAACCAGGGGCTATGCTCTCGAAATGTTTTTGAAAAAGCTCACCTATCTCATGTGGGCGTTGGTTGGGCACCAGCCGCATGGTTATCTTTGCCTGCGCCTTTGATGGCAGCACGGTCTTAGAGCCTTCGCCCTGGTAGCCGCCCCATATTCCATTCAGGTCAAGGGTAGGACGTATGCCTGTGCGCTCCAGGGTGGTGTAACCTTTTTCTCCCCATGTTTCTTTTATGCCCAGTTCTTTTTTGTATTCTTCAAGATCGAAGGGTGCCTGGTTGATACTGGCACGCTCTTCAGCCGAAAGGTCTGCAACTTTGTCATAAAAACCGGGAATAGTTATGTGCCCGTTCTCATCATGCAGTGATGCTACCATCTTGCAGAGCGTATTAAGCGGATTGGCCACGGCGCCACCATATACCCCGCTATGCAGGTCGCGGTTGGGGCCGGTAACTTCTATTTCCACAGCCGTGAGGCCGCGCAGCCCGCTTTCTATAGATGGGCTATCCATGCTTATCATAGAAGTATCCGATACCAGCACTATATTAGCTTTCAGCCTTTCTTTATTGTCTTCCAGGAATTTGCCCAGGTTGCTCGACCCTACTTCTTCCTCACCTTCTATCATTATCTTTATGTTGCACGGCTGGCTGTTCGTTTTCACCATTGTTTCAATGGCTTTTATGTGCATGAACATCTGGCCTTTATCATCGCAGGCGCCACGGGCATAGATCTTGCCGTCCCTGATCTGCGGGTCAAAAGGCCCGGTCGTCCATAGGTTCAATGGATCGGGAGGTTGCACATCGTAATGCCCGTAAACCAGCACTGTAGGCAGTTTGGGGTCTATTATTTTTTCGCCATAAACTATAGGGTGGCCGGCAGTGGGACATATTTCAGCGGTATCGCAACCGGCTTTAAGCATGTGCTCTTTTACGGCGTCTGCGCAACGGGCTACATCGGCTTTGTATTTGCTGTCAGCGCTCACAGATGGAATGCGCAACAGGCCAAGTAATTCTTCAAGGAACCGGTCTTTATTCTCTGATTGGTAATCTTTCCAGGCTTGCATATGTTTTGAGTATTTAGGGGTCAAATGTAAGGTTAATTGGGTAATTGGGTAATAAGGTAACTGGTAATAGGGTGACAACGTAATTGGTTACTGTTTCAACTATGAGATTTGCTTTTTGGGAATTCGGGATTTGGAACTTGGTCCCTGGAATTTGGAATTTACTTTTTGGAACTTGGAATTTGGGATTTTAATACTGGAATTTGTATTCTTTTAACACGGGGTGGCTCACCTTTTTTACCAATGTAAACAGAATAAAAACGTGAGTTATGAAACCGATGTTGTTAACTATAGCGCTGATAGGCTTTACCGCAATCGGCGGCTATGCTCAAAATATAGATTGTAATTGTAAGAAGATCGTTCATCATAAAACAACAAAGCATGAAACGACACAACCAAAGGTCACCACCTCTTGTAAGCCAGTTGCAGATGATAACTGGGAACGTACCTACTCATTTGTAAAAGGGACGGTAGAACCATGCTCCCAATACAGGAAGCATAATATTGTAGTAACAGAATGCCCGGGTTCCTTTTACGACAATTCAGGAATAAAAGGTTATGAAACTGAAAGTTCGTATATGGGCTATTACCCCAGGCCGGAAGGCATGGAACAGTTAAATGGCCCTATGGCCCCGCAGCATACTACTATTGACAATTATAAGGGTATAGCGCCGGCAGGTGCAAACGCCTGCAATGCGGACTGCGCTCCAAGATAATTGAGTTTGAGGTGGTTGAGTTGAAGAAAAGGCTGATCCCGGATGAGGGTCAGCCTTTTGATTTTAATACTGGCGCCAACATCGGGGGTAGAAGCGGAGTGATATTTGGGGTTGCTGTAGGTTATGGCATGGATTTATTGAATAGAGATAAAACAAAAAACTGAATTATGAAAACGATGTTTACGTCCCTTTTGTCTGCACTCATCTTTCCCGTGATTGTGGCAGGGCAACCGACGATAACTAATAATGAGTTCTACCATGTTGGCGACCTGTTCTACCTGGTCGATTGTGATTTTTCTGGCTTTAGCGCCGGCGACACGGGAGTGGGGAAAGTGTGGGATTTTACATTGCTAAGCGCCAATGGGGAAATATCTACCCTTAAAGCTGAGGCAGACACCGCTATTGCTTTTCTTACCTCCAATTTGCTGGTGACACTGCCCAACGGGCAGAAGCTGCATGAGCAGGAAAACAGTACGGATTCATACGTAAACGGGATGGTGGACACAGCAACCCATGTAACAACGGACTATGCCAATTACGACCTGTCGAGACGGCCATTCACTTATCTCACTTATTATACCGATACCTACCGTGTTACAATCCCAAGTTCAGCAACTGTGGGGGCGGGGGTACTGAACATAACCGGGGATGGGTACGGTACACTGAAATTGCCAACAGGTACATATAATAACGTGCTGCGCATAACAAAACACCAATACGAGGTGGATACTTTCGGTACACCATCGTTTGTAGGTGGTTTTACCACCACCACCTATCAGTGGTTCGATGGTGTGCACACTGCACCATTGCTGGAAGTCGATTCCACAGCAAGTAGCACTGGTGGATTTACCCAGATCGCCAGGTATCTCGGGTCTGCATTGGGTGTAGAAAATGTCAGCAATAAGCAGGCAGTCTTTTCGGCTTATTTAGACAATACTGAATTACTGCTCAACGGCGACTTTATTCCAGGTACATCATATGATGTAGTGCTGCTGAACCTCATAGGCAACCGGGTTTTCAGCGAGACCTTTACAGCAACCGGAAATACCCAGCGGTTCCTGATGAATGGAGAGCTTGCTGCAGGCATATACATGGTGTGGATCACTTCTAAGAACGATGAGTCGCTGCGCACAGTGATCAAGGTTATAAAGAATTAGCAGCGGCGGTGAGAATAGCACGTAGATAGTTTTGTTCATTGCTGAAATGGCGCCCCCGTTTAAAAGGTATCCCACACCAGAAAAAGGTGTGGGACACCTTACGTACTCAACAATATTCAAACGACCTGATATAAAGTAACAGTTTTAATTTCTTTTAACGTTTGGTGGCGCGGTGTTTTCTAATAGTGATGCAGAACTAAAAATAATGGCTATGAA
>JABDBX010000057.1 GCA_013288445.1 Bacteroidota bacterium | reverse complement strand
ACGGCTGGAAAATAGAAAATATTCATTTGCAGGTAGGCGGTATGCATAACGTGGAAAATGCGGTTGCCGCTATTGCCGTTACCCATTTGCTGGGTATTGATGGCGGTGCTGTGAAGAAGGCTTTGGTGGCGTTCCGGGGTGTTAGGCGCAGGTTTGAGTATGTAATAAAGACAGCGGCTACCGTGTATATAGATGATTACGCGCATCACCCTGAAGAACTTGCGGCGTTAATAAAAAGCGCTAAGCACCTGTTCCCGGGCCGTAAGTGTGTTATTTGTTTTCAGCCGCACCTGTTCAGCCGCACACGCGATCTCGCAGGTGGATTCGCACATAGCCTCGACATGGCCGATGAAGTGATACTGCTGGACATATACCCCGCGCGGGAACTGCCTATGGAAGGCGTGACATCGCAGATGATAGCAAATCTGATGACTAACCCGGTACATGCCATACTGTCGAAAGATGGCGTGCTGGAATATGTGAGGCGTGCGCCGCTTGACCTCTTTATTACCGCAGGGGCAGGCGATATAGATAAATTAGTAGAACCGATAAAAAACATACTGACGCACAAATAATGGCAGCGAAGCGCAAAATATCGATACGCAAAATATTGCAGGTGTTTGTTACCCTCGTGGTAACTACCTGCTGTATCATTGCTATGGTCAGCGCTTCGCGTATAGAAGATAGTAAGACGATAAAGAGTGTTGCAGTGCACATTAAGAACGATAAGAAATACCACTTTATCGAACAGCAGGAAATACTGGACCTGGCAATAACCAACCGGGATGTGGATATAGCGCATACGCCATTGTCTAAGCTGGATATGCACAGTATGGAGCGGGTAATAGTGGCTGATCCCTGGGTGGCTGGTGCACAGGTATATATTGACAATGACAAGGTACTGCACATGTATGTAACGCAGCGCATACCGGTAGTAAGGGTGTTTCAGAAAAACAGCAGCAGTTATTACCTGGATACTACTTTCAGTATAATGCCCTTGTCAAAGAGCTCGGTGTACTATACTACAGTGGTAACAAATGTGCCGGAGTTAAAAAATGACAGCGCAAGCTGGTCTGTTAGAAAAGACATCATTTCACTGGTAAGGACCATACAGGCCGATACTTTCTGGAATGCACAAATATCGCAGGTCATAGTTGACTCTGCCGGTATGTTTGAACTGGTTCCTATGCTGGGAGACCAAAGGATAATATTTGGGGATGCTACAAGGGTAAAAGAGAAGTTGCACAACCTGTTTATTTTCTATAAGAATGTATTGAACCGCATAGGCTGGGACAAGTACCAAACCCTTGATGTAAGGTTCAAAGGCCAGGTGATCGCGTCACCCTCCCTGCCATATAGTGGTCCGGCAGACCTGGCGGTCACCAATATGAACTGGATAAACAGCATAGTGGAAACGGAGGCAAAGAATGACACAAGAGATGAAGTAAAAGCAGATGCTAAAGCAGAGCCGATAATCCAAAAGGTAGCCACGCCTGCGAAGCCACTGGCAAAGGCTGCTGCGGGGAAAAAGCCGGTATTACTTGCCACAGCAAAGAGAAAGGCACTGGCCCTGGCTAAGAAAAAGCAGGCGCAAAAAGCAGCAAAACAAAAGGCACAATTAAAAAAGAATAAGAAAACATAACACGGGTACCTAAATAACTCAAACAGATCAGTAACAGTTTTAAATATCATCGCAATATGAGCAACAAAGAACAACCCATTATCGTAGGTCTCGATATTGGTACCACAAAGGTGGTAGCTATCGCAGGCAGAAAAAACGAGTTCGGTAAAGTGGAAATTCTCGGCTTAGGCCGCGCAGACTCGGCGGGCGTGAGTCATGGTGTGGTTATGAATATCGAGCAGTGCATCCGCTCCATTGAGCAGGCCATTGAGCGGTGCATTGTTTCTAACCCGAACCTCGAAATAAAAGAGGTATATGTGGGCATAGCGGGCCAGCATATCAATAGCCTGCAAACCCACGGAGACAGGGTGCGTACAAATGTGGAGAATGAGATAAGTAAAGAAGATATAGACCTGCTCATCCGCGATCAGCAACGGACGTACATACCGGCTGGCGACCAGATAATAGATATTATCCCACAGGATTTTACCGTGGATAGTACCTCCTATGTGGTTGACCCAATAGGTATGAGCGGCGTAAAGATCGGGGCCAACTTCCATATCATTACCGGCGACCGCAATGCCATACGCAACATAAAGCGCTGTGTGGACAAGTCTAAGCTCATTACCCGCGACCTTGTGTTGCAGCCCCTGGCATCCGCAGCCTCGGTAATGAACGATGAAGACCTGGAAGCAGGTGTTGCCATCGTGGACATAGGCGGCGGCACTACCGACATGGCCGTGTTTTACGATGGTATCCTGAAGCACACAGCAGTAATTCCATATGCCGGCGTTAATATCACCAATGATATACGCAATGGCCTCGGCGTTTTGCGCGCACAGGCAGAGCAGATGAAGGTGCAGTTCGGCACGGCCCTGGCAGATGAAGCCAATGCCAATGCCTACATTACTATACCTGGGCTAAGGGGCTTGCAGGCCAAGGAAATTTCTGTAAAGAACCTGGCGCACATTATTCAGGCGCGTATGCACGAGATACTGGACCATGTAGTCTATAACCTGAAACAGATAGACCTCGATAAGCGTTTATATGGTGGTATTATACTCACCGGCGGCGGCGCACAGCTAAAGCATATTACGCAGCTTACGGAGTTTGTCACAGGCCTCGGTTGCCGCATCGGCTACCCTAATGAGCACCTTGCCGGCGGCCATACCGAATCATTAATGAACCCCATGTACTCTACATGTATAGGTCTCATACTGCGTGGTTATCATGATTTCGAAAATGGTCGTATGCGCTTTGCAGGCGAGGGTGGCAACTTTATCCATATCCCCGCTGAGCAAATGATGGACGCTCTAAACATAGAGGCGGAAACTGCCGCACCCGCGGTGTTAGACATAGACCCGGTTGCCTACCAGCCGCAGATGAGTTCACAAAAAGCGCGTAAGCGCAATGAAAATGTGAAGCGCCTATTTGATGGCCTCAAGGGAAAATTCATGAAGATATTTGAAGATGTTGATGACCAGGAAATAGAATAAAACTAAACGAAACAAAAGCAGTAATTCACTAACTATAATTATAATTTTTAAACCAATTCATAACTAACCAAGTATTCACTAACCCACAAATTAACGGATATGATACATTTTGAAATTCCAAAACATCAGTCGTCTATAATTAAGGTAATAGGCGTTGGCGGCGGCGGGAGTAATGCCGTAAATTACATGCACAGCCTCGGCATTGAAGGGGTTGATTTTGTAGTGTGCAATACCGATTCGCAGGCGCTTGCGTTGAGCCCGGTGGCTAATAAAGTGCAGCTTGGCCCGCATCTTACGCAGGGCCTGGGCGCAGGGGCAAATCCCGAGATAGGCAAGCAATCGTGCGAAGAGAGCATTGAAGATGTGGCCAAGATACTGAAGGTGAATACCCGTATGGCCTTCATCACAGCCGGCATGGGCGGCGGCACCGGTACAGGTGGCGCACCGGTAGTGTCTAAGATATGCCGCGACCTGGGCATCCTTACAGTAGGTATTGTTACCACTCCGTTTACATACGAAGGCCGCAAACGCATGAAGCAGGCGCAGGAAGGTATAGACCGTATGCGCGAGCATGTGGACACCATACTCATCATTTCAAACGATAAGCTTCGCCAGCAGTTTGGCAACTTGCCATTTACACAGGCATTTGCAAAGGCAGATGATATACTTTCTACCGCGGCAAAATGTATCACCGATGTGATCACTACGACAGGCCAGATAAACGTGGACTTTGCCGATGTATGCACCGTAATGAAGAACGGTGGTGTAGCCATTTTGGGCAGCGCTTCGGCAATAGGTGAGAACCGTGCGCTTATAGCCGTGGAAGAAGCCCTTAACTCTCCATTGCTTAATGATAGCGACATCAGTGGCGCCAAATGGTTGCTGCTTAATATCACCTCTGCTGCCGGAGAGTTCGAGCATACAATGGATGAAGCGGAGGCAATACAGGCTTATGTGCAGTCTAAAGCCGGCGATAACTGTGATGTGATACTGGGCATGGGCCACGACCCTAACCTGAAGGAGAAGATCGCCGTAACGGTAATAGCCACTGGCTTCACCCAGAAGGAAATAAAGGTGGACTATCCTGTGAAAAGCAATGAACCGGAAAAAATAATCGTTAAGCTCGGCGACATTCAGACCGTGGATGAGACACGCACACCTGAAATGAGAATGCCTGTCAGGCAGCCTGAAAGCATGTCGCCCGTATTGGTGGAAATGCCGCAGCAATATCCCTACATAGCAGAGCGCAAGCCAGCCGCAGCTTTTACGGAGCAGCCGCAGGAAGCCCCTGTTCCGCAGCCGGTAGAGGAGAAGATAATAGCTAAGCCTGCCGCAGCCCCCGTAGTTATGCAGCAGGAAGAAAGCGCTCAGGAAATACCTATGATGCTTGTGGTGAAGCAGGAAGAACCTGTAAAAGAGCAGGTGGTAGTGAAGATAGGGGAGCGCATACTTTCTGAAGATGAGATCGAAGAAAAGAGAAGGTTTGAAGAGCAGAAACGTGCCCTGGAAGACCGTGCAGAGCGTCTGCGTAAGATGAGCTTCAACATCAAGGGTACAGAGAGCCCCGATGAAATGGAAGCCGTTCCCGCATACATGCGCAAGAACCTGAAATTGGATAACCAGGTTGCGTCTTCCGATTCCTACTACAGCGGCTATACAGTAGGCGTTAACGACAAGAACGAAAACAAAAAAGCGGCGATACAAACCATCAATACATTCCTTGATGGCAAGAAGCCGGATTGATCTTTGATATAACTAAACCCTTTTTCTCTTTTTGCTAATCGTAAATCAAACAAACAAAGCCCCTGTTTTCTAACGGGGGCTTTTTAATTTCTTTTAACTTTTTGAAAATGAGTTTGGCATGTATTATGCATAGGTAACTATAACCAAAACAAAAAAACGGTTTATGAAGAAAATGATTTTCGCGATGACTATCGCAACAGGTGTTTTAGCCGCATCTTTCGCTAACGCCCAGAAACCTGCCAGTGCAGCTACCAAGACTTCTAAAACAGCTACTGCTAAGCCCGCAGATGCAAAAACGAAAGAAGCAAAGTCCGGTGCCGCAACTACAAAGCCATCGGCACCAAAATCATTACCCGCCGCTGACAGGAAAAACCCTGACACCAAGGTAACGCCTGCAAAGGCTGCAAAAGCCAAGTAATTCGCGCTTTGTTTGTGAGTGTAATGCCTGCATTTTAGTGGGCATTACGCCATTTATACGTTACCAGCTTTGACAACTTTTTTTCAAAGTTGTCAAAGCTGGTACTCCCGATGGTTAAAAGATTATGCAATCACCTCAACTTTCTTTTTGTAAAACAAAGTATTGCAGTTGCCTTCCCTGAAGAGGTCTTTTGCTGTTTCCTGCAGGTAGGCGGCCGTTACCGCCTGGTACCTTGTCCACTCTTCGTTTATCAAAGCTGCATCACCTATAAGTTCGTAGAAGGCCAGGTTGTTGGCCCGGTTCAGCAAGGTCATGTCTTCAAAGGCTATCATAGCCTCTATTTTATTCTTAGACTTTTGCAACTCACTCTCTGTCACACCTTCAGCCACCAGTCGCGCCAGTTCTTTATCCACAGCTTCATTAGCAGCTTCAATGCTTTTGCCTTCCCTTATCTTGCCTTCCACCACCACAAGCCCCGGGTCCAGGCTGCCGGTATGGTAGCAATTAATGTTACTGAACAATTGCTCTTCTTTCACTAACCGTTGATATAGCCGCGACGAAAAACCGCTGCCCATAATTTCCGTTATCAGGTCTGTGGCGTAGTACGGTGTGGTAAGGCGGCCACTCATATGCCACGCCTTATAGAGCGCATCTAATGGCACATCGGCATGAAAGGTTTGGGTGCGGGCCTCCTCCTGCCTTGGCTCAGTGGGCAGGCTGCGCACATATTTTCCCCCGCCGGGTATGCTCCCAAACCATTTTTCCGAAAGTTCTTTTACCTGCTCCACCGTCACGTCGCCCGCTACGCACATTATAGCGTTTACCGGGCAGTAGTGCTTGTGGAAGAACGCCTTTACCTCATCAAGGTGCGCATCTTCTATCTGCTTCAGGTCTTTGCCTATTGTGGGCCATTGGTAGGGGTGGTTTTTATAAGCCAGCAGCCGCAGCTGGTGCCAGGCATCGCCATAAGGTTTGTTCAGGTAGTGCTCTTTAAACTCCTCGCTCACTACTTTGCGCTGCACGTCTAAGCTCTTCTCGCTAAACGCCAGCGACAGCATACGGTCGCTTTCCAGCCAGAAGGCCGTTTCTAAGTTCTTTAAAGGCAGTTGCAGATGGTAGTTTGTAATGTCGTTGGTAGTGTACGCGTTGTTCTCGCCACCCGCCATTTGCAGCGGCTCATCATACTCGGGTATATTCACGCTGCCGCCAAACATCAGGTGCTCAAACAAGTGAGCAAATCCCGTACGGCCCGGCTCTTCATCACGCGCGCCCACGTCATACAGTATGTTCATTGCAGCCATGGGCGTAGCCTTGTCCACATGCACCACCACTCTTAATCCGTTCTCTAATGTAAAACGCTCAAATTGAAGCATAGGTTCTCTATTATCAGGCGGCAAAGGTATAGAATAACACTTATTGGTGTGGCATTGATTTCGTCATGGTCACTTGGTTATCCACTACTCTTTCACGAACATTTTAGTGTAGCTATTATTAATCCTGATTAGGTAAACGCCGCTATTAAGGGACTGAATATCTATTTCCACAGAATTCTTATTCGCAATGTGGGAAAACAGTTTCTGGCCCAATAAGTTCGTTATTTCCACATTTTGTATAGCCTCAGGGAATGAAATAGAAATAGTATTTTTAGCCGGGTTAGGTGAAATGTTGATTTGTTCTATTGAAAACGTGGAAATTTCGTTTGGAGCGTGGATGACCAATCTGGCGAAATTGGAGGTATCTGTACATGAACCAGTATCTATCCGCGTACAACGGTATTTGTAGTTAGTCATTGTCGCTGTAACAGGATTAACTGTTAATGTCTTTGTCGTTACTCCACTGTAAGGTGATATACCTGGTAAATTTACGAAACCACTTCCTGTATTCTCTTGCCATTGATAAGTAGCAGGCATAAACCCGGTATCCGTGATCGCATAAGTTGCCATCCCCCCAGCATAGACCGTGTCATTTGCAGGTTGATCAACTATTGAAGAATTTCTCGATAGAAATATTTTATTGATTTCGCAACGGCTGATTACTCTGCTCCATATCCCGATATCGTCCATGTCTCCGATGAAATTTGCGTCTATCGGAAGATTAATGGCGTTGCCAAAAAACAGTTGTGATCCTACCGTATTTAAAGTTTCAGGGCTGGAAACATTCAATACGCCATCAATAAACATGTTAACGGTTGTACCATCGAATGTGATTATCACGTTGTGCCAGTTATTGTCACTAATTATGCCGGTACCCCAAATGTCGGATGATTGGCCACAAAAATAGGGAAGGCCATGGTACAATGACCAACTAAATCTCTGACCGTTAGTTACATTACCCCATCCGAATCCATCATATCCATATGTGGCAGTCGTCGCAGTTGACCTGAACCACATCGACATTGATCTTGCATGAGCCCCCACCGGTGCATTTGTAGTTGTTCCGGATAAAATATAGGATGTCCCGTCATAATTATAGGCACAATTAGCAGTACCAAATCTATCGGTTGTCAGTGTAGCGCCATATACCGTTCCGTTGTTTCCGTATCCACTGCTGTCGTTTGCATTTCCTGTAAATGACCACCAGCCCGTTAATCCAGCCGTATCAATATAAGAAGGGACTTGTGCAAAAGTTGGGAAGCTAAAGAGTATAGCTATAGACAGGATAAATAATTGTTTGTTCATAATAGGTGCTTTTACTAATTAATTTTTTAAAATGACTGTAATCGACACTGATCAGGAATAAAAATGAATAAATACCTATGCTGCTACTAACCTTTGTTATGCCGATATTTATATAAGGTACGTTAAATGTATAAATTTTTGTTTAGAATTTGACGACATGGTTATATATATATTTACGCAAAGTTTCAACTCGCAGACGGGAGCGTTGCGCTAAAGATAAAAACATACATGCGTCACATCGCTGTGCTGCCGCGTCTCGCAGCATATAGTATTAGGAGGATATAATAGAAAGGCAAAAAAGATAAAATCCACGGGGCGATTGGCTTTCGCATAATAAATGTGCGTTTACAACTTACGTCAAACATTATTTAGCACCTGTTGCAACTCTTTCGCAGGTACCACGCCAGATTGCCGCCATTTCACCTGTCCGTGCTTGAAGATAATAAGCGTGGGCACGCTCTGCACCTGGAACTGGCTGGCTACTTCCGTATTCTTGTCCACATCAATTTTCAGGATGGTCACCTTATCGCCTACAGCCGTTTTCACTTCATGGAGTATGGGCGTCATCATCTTGCAAGGTCCGCACCAGGTGGCAAAGAAGTCCACAAGCACAGGTTTATCAGATTGTATGATCTCACTAAAACTTTTCATAAAAATTTGCCTTAAAGGGCACCACAATTTAGCTACAAATATTCATGCCAACTACAAGTAGAACCCCGCCCGCTAAAAATGCGGGAAGTTGCGCTCGGGCTTACCCTCACTACCTGATCTTATTGTTGTAACACTCAAATAAAATTGCCAAATTGCAGGGTCAGGGGTTCGGGTTTCTTTTCAATGACTCCAGCATTTCATCTGTCAGTTCGTCAGTATATATACCAGCGCCGTTTACCAATATACCCTTAATGCCATACTTCGGGCAGGAAATAGCATATACCGTAGCCTCATCGGCGGGGTCACTGTCGCCTTCAAAACGGTAAACTTTATCAATCACAAACTCATCATGGAATACGCTGAAATGCCCGTTCCGGCATTGCATACAGTTTTGCTGCAGGTTAAAGTCTTCTACATAACCATCCTTCCGCAAAGCGGTTATTACTTCGGTCATTGTTGTCATTTCTTCCATATTGCAAAATCTTTTGTCATCGTTCATCAGGTAATAAGGGGAAGCCCCGACACAACGTCCCGCTTTTTTAGCGGGAGGGGTTTGGGGTTTTCTTTTCAGCAATAAAATTCAGTCCAAAGAAAAAATATTCCCTTCTCAATCCTTTTCCCGCCTGTATATTTTGTTCCTTCCGCAATAGTTTTTCAGGGTCAGAGAAACGATAATTTAAAGGTAGGAAGTACCTGATATATTGCACACTGCCATCCTCCACATGAAACCCGTTTTTCTCAAGCAAATGCCGCCAGCTTGCCAGGCTGCGTATATTCTCGTTTCCTATCAGTATCTCCTTTTTCAGCTTCTCGTCCCACATTGTGATGATGCGTTTATTACCCCGGTATTTGTATAGTTTCAGGCGTTGTATCAGGTTATTGCCGTTCTCCTCTATAGATAGTATTTTACCATTCTTTTTAAGGCTGGCATTAAATATCTGCAACGCATCGTCTATTGGTTCTAAATGGTGCAGCGTATCCTGCACTATTATCCAATCGTAGCTGGCAGGCGCAGGGCGGTTGTCGAAAAGGTTCTCATAGGTGCAGGTGAATAAGGACGTATCCCCATATTTGCTCCAGTACTCCATACGTTTTTGCACGGTATCGTAATAAAACTCCAGCGTGGTGCCATAAGTCTTTATACCGTTCATGGCCAAAAAAAGACAAGTAGTGCCATAGCCGCAGCCGCAGTCCCATATGGCCTTTGATGGGCTTTTAGCATCCACCAGGTGGTCCTTTATATACCGCAGCCGCTGCAAAAAATAGTTTCTCCGGAAATGCCACGACGACTGTTTCCCCAGGAACTTATAATAAGGCTGCATTTCCGTATGCACTTCTAATTCTTTGACCAAAAGCTCAAAGAATTCTTCCGGTGACATCATTTTTTTGGTTAGTTATTAAAAATGGGTAATGAAGTAATTGGGTAACGGGGCGATTAGGTAAAGATGTAATTTTAGCAAGCTGCCAGGTCTATTATACTTTGTCTGGCATAGTTTTGTGCATTTGTTAAAAAGTGTTTTCGTTCATAAGTGTCCCGAACCTTCGATGCATGGGCATCGCTACATGGTCAAGCCCTGAAAGGGCGAAATCTAATAGCGATGGGCATCGCCCATCGAACTTGCGTAGGACACGAAACACCACACCAAATGCACGCAACTATCCCATTTGCAGTATAACTTATTGACCAATTAACCTATTGACCCGAAAAACGGCGAGCCAAAAGTAATAAGTATAAATAAGAAACCCTAACCAAAAACAGCAACGCCACGCATAATACGTGGCGTTACAAAAATAAATATTTAATTAATAAATTACGCTACCACCACCAGCGCCTCCCTGATACGGGCTTCCATCTCATCCATCATTTCCGGGTTGTCGAAAAGGAATTGCTTCACCGCGTCACGTCCCTGTCCCACCTTGCTGTCGCCGTAGCTGAACCATGACCCGCTCTTCTGCAATATACCCAGTTCTACACCCATGTCTATGATCTCGCCTACCTTGCTAATGCCTTCGCCAAAGATAATATCAAACTCTACCTGGCGGAACGGTGGCGCCACCTTGTTCTTTACCACCTTCACACGGGTGCGGTTACCGCTGGCTACGTCGCCATCCTTTATCTGGCTGATACGGCGTATATCCAGCCGCACAGATGCATAGAATTTCAGGGCGTTACCACCTGTGGTTGTTTCCGGGTTGCCAAACATTACACCAATTTTCTCACGAAGTTGGTTGATGAATATGCAGCAGCAGCCCGTACGCGAAATTGTAGCGGTAAGCTTACGCAGAGCCTGGCTCATAAGTCTTGCCTGCAAGCCCATCTTGCTTTCGCCCATTTCTCCATCCAGTTCACCCTTTGGTACAAGGGCCGCTACAGAGTCTATCACCACCACGTCCACCGCACCGCTGGATATAAGGCGGTCGGCTATTTCCAGGCCTTGTTCGCCATAATCGGGCTGCGAAATGATAAGGCTATCCACATCCACGCCCAGTTTGCGGGCATAGCTGGCGTCGAAAGCATGTTCTGCATCTATTATTGCACAGATGCCGCCTTTCTTTTGCGCCTGCGCTATGGTATGTATAGCCACAGTAGTTTTACCCGAAGATTCTGGGCCATATATTTCCACAATACGCCCGCATGGCAGGCCGCCTACGCCCAGCGCCACGTCCAGCCCTATAGAGCCAGTGCTTATCACATCCATCTTTTCCTTTTGCTTGTCGCCAAGCATCATCACCGATCCTTTGCCATAGTCCTTTTCGATCTTATCGAGGGCCAGTTTCAAAACTTTCATTTTTTCGTCTGCCATATTCGTTGCTATTTTTGCCATAAAACTTTTACCAAAATTACTCCAAAAACCCAAACCCCAATCATTTTCAAAAAGAAGATATCCACAATTTTGAAAATGGGTAAAACCCTTTGCTGTACTTGGTTTCAGGTGGTTTTTTGTTACATTTTTTTTTAAGAAGTCTATATGCCGTATATTTACATTATACTTAACAAAGAGCAGATTAGAGTTTTTTTTACGCGTAATGCCAAATAGAGATGCTGTCATGGTGAACCCACAGTGAGCGATAGCCGAACTGCGAACCATGACATGTCGAAATGATATTCTAAGCTAAATCAGGCTACTGAACACACGATTTGCTCTGGTTAAATAATCCTTCGTATTTTAGCTTAAATTATTTTGAATGAAACGAATTGTTTTTGGCCTGGTTTGTGTATTAATTGCTGTCTGTGTCATCACATGCACCAAGAGTACTACCAAGTCAGCAAACCCACCAGCCACGTGTACCGTTTGCCTTGCAGGGGATACTGCGTTGGCACATGTTATCGATACCTCCGGCCTTTATTATTTTCTGCCCACTGCCTTTACGCCAAATAGCGATGGCATAAACGATGTGTTTTATCTCATTTACGACAAGCTGAATGTGGATAGCTCCAGCATCACCATATGGGATATGAGCGGCAAAGGTGTATTTAAAGGGCCAATAACACAGGGCTGGGATGGCCGGGACCTTAACGGTAACAAATGCCCGGCCGGGGGGTACCCGGTTTATGTAAAGATATGGACCCTTTCCGGCAAGGTGATTGACATGTGCACATGCGTTACTATTCTTACCTACAAGGGAAACTGTATTTCCACAAACGGATATACCTATTACCTCGGCGACCAGTTAGACATTACCAAGGGTTTCGTAAATCCAACGACCGACCATCTATGTCTTTAGTTTTTAGACTTCCACACTCGTAAACGAAAAGCTACTGCCATCAAACAATCCTTTGTCGCTTAGTTTCAGCGAGGGGATCACCAGCAGCGCCATAAAGGACAGTGTCATAAACGGGGCGTGCATAGCACATCCCAGCAGGGCCGCCTTTTCATTGAGCTTGGTATAAGCATCCGCCACTTCATGGCCGCCCTCCAGCGACATCAATCCCGCCACCGGAAGCGGCAGAACCGCGATATCGTCTTTATTACCGGCCACCGCGATACCACCACGGCTGTCTATCAAGGCATTTACCGCTGCAAGCATAGAATCATCTTCCACGCCCACGGTAATAATATTATGGCAGTCATGCGCCACCGTTGATGCCAATGCCCCTGCCTTTAGCCCAAAATTCTTTATGAACCCCACCGCTACTGGCGCGTTATTATCATAGCGGTTCACTACTGCTATTTTCAGCACATCCCTCATTGTATCGCTCACCACATAACCGTCAGCTACGTTTGCCGACAGTTGCAGTTCATTTGTTACCAACTGTCCTTCTATAGCCTCTATAACCCTGATGAGTGGGGCAGCAGATCCTGCTTTTATGCGAAACACCTCAACGTCCTTTTTCTCAACTTTAAAATTATTTATCGGCTCCACTGCTATTGTGGGCAGCAGTGTTTTTCCGTAGTCTGCTACAAGTTGGCCGTCAATATAGGTTTGCAGCACATCAAAGTCGTCTAAGTTATTGACAACAATAAAATCGGCTGCATCATTTTTCCGAAGCATTCCTACAGGAAGGCCATAGTGCTGCACAGGGTGCACACATGCAGCCTGCAACACATCATACAGATCATATCCCTTTTTCAACGACCGTTTTACCAGGCCGTTTATGTGGTGCAGCGCCAGGTCGTCGGGGTGCTTGTCATCGCTGCAAAACATTACTTTATCAGGGTGCGTCTTTAGGAGCTCAGAGAGCGCCTCATAGTTCTTGGCTGCGCTGCCTTCCCTTATAAGTATTTTCATTCCGGCATTTATCTTATCCAGCGCCTCGTCCAGCGTAAAACATTCATGGTCCGTACTGATTCCCGCGCCCGCATAGGTAACTACATCCTGCCCCCTCAGCCCCGGGGCATGGCCGTCCACGGGCTTGCCTGCGCGGTGAGCGGCTGCTATTTTCGCCATCACTTCAGGGTCGTGGTGTAGCACTCCTGGGTAATTCATCATTTCAGACAGGTACCATATATCTGGGCTGTGCAGCAAGTCTTCCACTGCTTTTGAATCAAGGGTACAACCCGCAGTTTCAAAGCTGGTAGCAGGCACGCAAGATGGCGCTCCAAAGAAAAACTTGAAAGGACTTAGTTTGCTGTTGTCTATCATGTACTGTATCCCCTCGCGCCCGCACACATTGGCTATCTCGTGTGGGTCCGACACGGTAGCAACTGTGCCATGCACCACTGCCATTTGCGCAAAGGCGGTCGGCGCCAGCATAGAGCTTTCTATATGGATGTGGGCGTCCACAAAGCCCGGCAGTATGTAATGACCGGCAGCAATATCCTTCTCCGTGATAGAGCGGATAATACCGTTCTCAACGAGTATCTCTGCTGGGTATATCCGCCGCTCAAAAAGGTCTATCAGCTTGCCGGAAATAGTAAATGTGTTCATGTTGTCTATTGTATTAGATTACCATCCCTCCCCATTTCCACCTTCATATTTATCAGGTTGGCCATGAGCATTGCTTTATTCTTAGCCATGTCTGCTATCTCCCCGGCATAAAGGCTGTCCACAGTTTCATTCCACAATTGCAGCCATCGGTCAAAGTGCGCTTTCTCTAAGTGTATCTTCTTATCTATCTCCACGTGCTTCCTTGTAGGGTTGCCCGCATAGCCCGGCTTGCTGAATAAAACCATATCCCAAAACTGGTACATCACCGGCAGGTGGTGGCTCCAGTCGGCGCCGATAATATCATTGAATATGAACCCGATGTCATCATCCAGCTTCACCTTGTCATAAAACGAATTGATGAGTGTCTCTATGTCGGCCTTGTTTTCTATGTCGTTCATTGTGGGGGGTAATTAGTTAATTAGGTAATAGGGCTAATAAGGCAACTGGTTAATAAGGCACTCGCTAATCGGGTAAATGGTTAACAGGGTATAGGCTCCGTAAAAATCCCGAAGGGATGGTATTATTATAGCCAATCAATGCAAAAATAGGGACAACCCCAAAGTGGGTGGCATTATTTCGCTTTAGGTCAACTCACCACCACCCATATTTTGTCTGCTTCCTTTTTACGTATGCTCAGGTAGTATCCCGCTATTTGTATGGCCATTGGGTCGCCCATAGGCGCCACCATTTCCACCCACACCGGCTCACCGGGAATACAACCCATCTCCATCAACGTCAGCTGAAATTCACTCTCTTCATGGCGCTTAATGACCGCTTTCTTTCCGTTCGGCAATTGCGATAAGCGTATCACATTTTCATCCGCTTGGCTCATCCTGCAAAGGTAGGAATTAATGGAAGCGGTTTTTGTTAAAAAGGTCATGCAGCAATTCGTTAAGGTTATACTGTGTAAGGAACGTTGACGAAATAAAGTACACCATATTGCGAAGTTATTTTTCTTTTTTACTAGGCGTAAAATCTGCGAATAATGAATTATTTATCCCGATAGCTATCGGGATTACAACGAAGTAAAAATGGAAAAGAACAAGTAAGATGGTGTACTTTATTTTGTCATCGTTCCTAAGGGATAAATTTGTGAGTTTTTATTTTAGTAGAAAAATCGAAGAACTGTCATGGTGAGTAAATCCCGCAATTGCGGGACTGCACAAGCTCTTTGAATAGGACACGCTTTTCTCGCGAAGAGTGCGTAACACACTCCCCTCTTTTTTTTCAAAGAGGGGATGATTTATGAGGCGACTGCCGAATAAATCTGGGGTGATCGGCTCGCGCATACGTAGCTCAAGTGTCTCTGGCTTGGTTTTTCAACAAATTGATTATCAAACACATACAATTGGTGTCATTGGCATCCTACAGTGAGCGATAGTCGAACTGCGAACCATGACATGCTGAAATTATGTTTGAAGCGAGATCGGAGCTACATACACAAATTTATCCCTTGCGCAGTATAATATAGTCTTTCCCTTCTATCCCATCGTCATTGTCTTAACGAAAATACTCTGCCGTGCAAGGTATAGTTTTATGCTTTTTTGAACACCGGATAGCCCTGAAAGAGTGTGATCTAATAGCGATGGGCATCACTATGCATCACCCATCGCCAAAAACCGGTGTGGGACACCTTTTTTTGGTGTCCCACACCTAACACGGGACGGCCCTTGAAAGGGTGTGATCCAATAGCGATGGGCATCGCCCATCCAACCTGCGTAGGGCACGAAACACCACACCAAACGAATGAAAGCACCCATTTGTAGTATAAAATAAAACAACGTCGATACCTCGCGCATCCTATCATCCTCACAATCCTAAAAATCCTAGTCAATTGAACCCCCGGTAGCCCTCGAAAAGGGCGTATTCCCACAGCGATTGGGATAGCCCATCGCACCTCGCGCATCCTATCATCCTCCCCATCCTAAAAATCATAGTCAATTGACCCCCCGGTAGCCCTCGAAAAGGGCGTATTCCCACAGCGATTGGGATAGCCCATCGCACCTCGCGCATCCTATCATCCTCCCCATTCTAAAAATCATAGTCAATTGAACCCCCGGTAGCCCTCGAAAAGGGCGTATTCCCACAGCGATTGGGATAGCCCATCGCACCTCGCGCATCCTATCATCCTCACAATCCTAAAAATCCTAGTCAATTGAACCCCCGGTAGCCCTCGAAAAGGGCGTATTCCCACAGCGATTGGGATAGCCCATCGCGCCTCGCGCATCCTATCATCCTCACAATCCTAAAAATCCTAGTCAATCTTAGTCGAAATAATTTTGGCCGTATAATATTAATCACTACCTTTGCACTCCCTAAAAACCTAAAGGGGATATACAACATGCTGATAATAGATTCAAAAGATTGCGAAAACATAGACAAAGCACTCAAGAAATACAAAAAGAAATACGAAAAATCTCGTATCCTTAACCAGCTTCGCGACCGCCAGTCTTTCACAAAGCCATCTATCAGGCGCCGCACAGAGATCCTTAAAGCCGTTTACAAACAGCAGATGGCTAACGGAGAACTCGACGCATAATTGTTAATGATTTAATAACACTTCATTTAAGTGTTATATAAAAACATATTTGTACCCGCTATTGTAAATGCGTATATTTACAGTAGCGGGTTTTACTATGTTCAACGAGCGGTTTACAGATTTCATCCATTATCTCAAATTCGAGAAACGATATTCTCCCAATACTATAATAGCGTATCACAAAGACCTTGAGCAATTCCGCACTTTTCTCGATGAAGAGTATGCCCTCAAAGAGCTAAAACCCATCACCCATTTCCACATCCGCACCTGGCTCGCCGGCATGAAGACCGGCAAGCAAACACCACGCACCATAAACCGTAAACTATCCAGCCTCAGTGCGTATTACAAATACATGCAGCGGCTCGGTATAGTGGAGAAAAACCCTGTGCGCCAGCTACATGCCCAAAAGCTCCCTGAGCGCCTGCCGGTTTACCTCAAAGAATCAGAGACCCAATTCCTGCTGGAGGAGTTACAGTTTGAAGAAGGCTTTAAGGGGTTTACAGACCGCCTCATCTGCGAGTTGCTGTATGCTACCGGTATGCGCCGCAACGAGCTGGTGCAGCTAAAAGAAAATGATATAGAATGGGGCCTTAACCAGGTGCGCATACTTGGCAAGGGCAATAAGGAGCGGCTGGTACCCGTAAGCCCCGTATTGCTGGATACCCTGCGCGATTACCTGGCGGAGAAACACAAGCTTGAAAAATACGACGACAATTATTTGTTAAACACAGACACTGGCACGCCTTTGTATGCTGTATATGTTTATCGCACTGTAACAAAGTATCTGGGCGCAATTACTACCATGAAGAAGAAAAGCCCGCACGTGCTGCGCCATACATTCGCTACACACCTGCTCAACAACGGTGCCAATATACAAGCTATTAAAGATCTGCTGGGCCATAGTAGCCTTGCAGCAACACAGATTTATACCCACAACAATATTGATAAACTAAAAGAAATTCACAGACAAAATCACCCGAGAGGGTGAGTTATTTTCACTAAAAAAGTAAAACTATGAATGTGCAAATCCAGACAGTGCATTTCGATGCCGACACCAAACTCTTAGAACATGTAAATGCGAAAATGGAAAAGCTGAAAACTTTCCACGATAAGATCATCGGCGTAGAGATATATTTGAAGTTAGACAACAAGTCGCAACAGGTTAGGGACAAAGTTGCAGAGATAAAAGTATTTGTACCGAAGCATTCTTACTTCGTAAAGCATCAGAGCAAAACCTTTGAAGAGTCTTTCGACCTTGCCTTCAACTCCCTCGTGAGCCAGGTGAAGCGCCAGAAAGAAAAGCAGATGATGGTGCATAGTTAACAGAAAACATGTTTTATACATAATAAAATATCCGCCTTTCGGGCGGATATTTTATTATGTGGAAAGCTATATTTTGTATAGCATAGACTCTCGCGCATCATTGAAAAGGGTTTGGGTTCACATAGGCAGCCCTTGTATGTTTGTTTTTCCAAAAGAAACGGGAAAAAACCCTCAATTTTGATGTTAAGGAGGAACAGCCCTTGGTACATAGATACCGTCTTTCAGCGTCTCCTCCATCAAGTTGAGTTCGCGGTATAACTTGGCACCTGGATGCCGCATTGTTGACAAGGCTGGACGATGCTTGATATTTTTTAACATTTAAAAATATTAGGGGTATGGAAAAAAAAGGGTTTTTAGGTATTGATGTAAGCAAGGGGTATGCAGATTTCCTTTTGCTGGACAGTAATGACCGGGTAATAGAATCTTACTTTCAGTTGAATGATGATAAGTCAGGCAAACAAAGGTTGAGGGAGTTAATTACCGGATGGCAAAAGCAAGGGCTTGAAGAGCTTTATTGCGGAGTTGAAAGTACG
>JABDBX010000056.1 GCA_013288445.1 Bacteroidota bacterium | reverse complement strand
ACAGATTAGTTATTCACAATTGTGCATTACTTTACCGTACTGTTAAACTGACGCACACTAATTTCGGTAGTGAAAAAGAAAAGGAGAAAGCATGGACATCGAACAATTAATGCCACACGTTGAAGCGCTTGTTTTTGCAAGTGAGCGCCCGCTGACACAGATAGAAATGACGGAGGTACTGGGGCAGGCGCTGGAAACAGTGATCGAAGCAGAACGCATAGCTACCTGCCTTGATGCGATACGTGAAAAGTATGAGGCAGACTATTATCCTTTCCAGCTTAGGGAGATAGGCGGCGGCTACCAGTTCCTTACCAAAAAAGCATTTCATAAAACAGTACTGCAGCTCAATGGCGATAAGCATATAAAAAAGCTGTCGCACGCGGCTATGGAAACACTGTCTATCATTGCCTACAAACAGCCTATTACCAAGAGCGAGATAGAATATATACGCGGCGTGAGCGCAGACTACAGCATACAGAAATTGCTGGAAAAAGAACTGATCGTCATTTCAGGGCGAAATGAGGAGATGGTGGGCAAGCCGCTTATCTATAATACCTCTAAGAATTTTATGGATTACCTGGGTATCAATTCGCCATCACAGTTGCCGCAGCTGAAAGACATCACAGATGTGCAGATAGTGATGCCTACAAGCGGCCAGGATGCAGTTACCGAAGACAGCCCATCGCTGATAATGGTAACAGGGCATGGCGAATTAAAACAAGCCTCGTAAAACGGGCGCACAAAAACGGATTTAATGGTTAGCAAATAGTTAGATCAGATTACAAATTCACAACCCGCCGCTTCCTCCTGAAGCGGCTTTTTTATGCTACCAGCGCGGTTATTTCATTGCACTTACCCAATATTTTTATCAATGCATTTTCTTCAGCGCTCAACCCGTTATCATCGCAGACAACAGCATCGAAGAACTTTCCGATGGTTCCATGGGAATAGTGGTCAATAACAGCGGGATGGACATAATACTTCCTGCAAACCGTGCGGGTATTGCCAAGTCGTTTCGCAACACTGTCTATTACCTCAACCACCGTTCTTTTTATATCAGCCTCTTTATCACAATTGGGTGCGGATTTAAATAGCTCTACTGCGCATGAAGTGCCTACCCAGGTCCTGAAGTCTTTGGAAGTAAAATGCGAACCTGATATTTCCCTGATGTAGTCGTTTACCATTCCCGAATCAATGTGCTTTCTTTGGCCATCCTCATCCAGGTACTGAAAAAGTTCCTTGCCGGGAATGTCTTTGCACTGGCGGACTATCTTGGATAATTTCTTGTTTTTTAATGAAATATTGTGATAGACGCCCTTCTTCCCCTTGAAACTGAAGATGGTTTCAGAGCCATTTATTTTCACGTGTTTATCTTTCATGGTGGTAAGGCCAAATGAACCATACATTTTCTCGTATGCGCTGCCACCTATACGTATGCCGGTCTCGTCCATCAGCGCTACCACTGTGGCCAACACTTTCCTTACCGGCAGGCCGCCCAGGGCCAGGTCGGCTTTTATTTGCTTTCTTATTCCCGGTAAGGCAGTTGCAAAGTCGGACAGGTGAACGAACTTGGTTTGTGCCCTCAAAGAGCTCCACATAGGGTGATAGCGGTATTGCTTGCGGTTCTTTGTATCCACGCCAGTAGCCTGCAAGTGGCCATTAGGTAGTGCGCATATCCATACTTCGTGCCAGGCAGGCGGAATAACCAGCTTTTTTATTCTGTCGAGCGTTTCTCCGTCAGTTATCTCCTTGCTGTCCATTAAATACGCAAATCCATTCCCTTTTTTTACCCGGCTTATACCGGCCTCTTTGTCGGTTATATACACCAGGTTTATGGCTTCGGCACATTTTACAGGGTCTTCAAATAAAGACCTGGCTTTTCTGCCGGTAATTGTTGTAGCCCCACCCATTGGAAAAAGCACCTGTTTCATACAGATAGTTTGAACAAAAGCAGGAGACAAAATTTATGCCGGGGGCGAAAAGCAATAAAGGACAGTATATTATCGGCAACATGTTTCTACAGGTAACAGGGCGCCTACTGCTACTTTTAACGGTAAGGTAGTGGTGCAGAAATAGCACTCTAAAAATTATTAATAAACCCGGCTATGTCGCCTATTTTAAATACGTGATCTACGGCCACTTGCCGCAGTGCCTGTAGCGGCATAAATGATACGTCTGCCGTTTCGGGGTCCTGGATAGCGGCGATTCCATGGTTTCTTTTTACAAATTTTAATCCTTCCACCCCATCGGCGTTTGCTCCGGATAAGAGGATGCAGGCGAGACCATTTTTATAGGCCCGCGAGGCGCTTTCAAATGTGACATCAATACTGGGCCGGCTAAAATTGATCTTCTCGGAATCATCGAGCGAAAAAGTAAAATCCTTTTCTATCAGCAGGTGGTAGTCTGCCGGGGCAATATAAATATTGCCGGGCAGTATTGGTTCTTTCTCCTCCGCTTCTTTTACGGAGAGGATTGTTTTAGTGTCCAGCAATCTTGCCAGCAATGATTCGGCTACGTTCTTTCTGTGTACCACCAGAATTACCGGTACCCTGAGGTTCGCATCCAGCAATGGCAGCACCTGCAGGATCACCTCGAGGCAGCCAGCAGACCCACCTATAACAACGATCTTATGTTTTGGCATTACGCTATCTTCCTCCAGATCTTTTCGTTTGGGTTTACTAATTTGAATTTCTTTTCCAGCGGTGAGAATTTCAATGTTTCTTTGGAGCCAAGCGCTAAAACGCCAAACAGTTCCAGGCTGTTATCGAACAATTCAAATGTCTTATCCTGTAGCTCCCTGTTAAAGTAAATAAGTACATTCCGGCATAAGATCAACTGGAATTCATTGAACGATCTGTCTGACACCAGGTTGTGGGTAGAGAAGATCATGCGCTCTCCCAGGAATTCGCTTATCCTTGCCTTGTTGTAGTTGGCCGTATAGTAAACAGAGAAATCGCTGATGCCTCCGGACTGGATGTAGTTTTCGGAATACCGTTGCATCTGGTCCAGGGGGAATATCCCTTTCTTAGCTTTTTCCAGTACGGCTGGATTGAGGTCGGTGCCATACAGAAGCGATTTATGCAGCAGGTTGGCTTCATGCAGCAGTATGGCCATTGAGTATATTTCTTCGCCCGTGGACACCCCGGCGTGCCATATCCTGATGAACGGATGCGTGGCCAGTACAGGTAAGATCTCATCCCGTAATACTTTGTAAAAAGGAGGGTCGCGAAACATTTCTGTGACGTTAACGGTAAGCTCCTCAACCACCCGTTTTAAGTATGCTGCATCCGACCTCACCTTGTACCTGAATTCGGCAAAACTTGGGAACTTATCCAGCGCCTGGAGCCTGCTCACCCGCCTGCTGAGGGAAGCCCTTGAGTATTCTGTAAAATCGTAACCATAAATTTCCAGTAAATCATTGATCAGCACTTCCACATCTTCATCTTTAATAGCTTTGTCCACAATATCTATTTTAAATGTGCTTTTAATATTGCAAGCAGTTTATCCACATCTACCGGCTTGGATATATAATCGTCTGCCCCTGCATCCAGGCACCTTTCTTTATCGCCCGGCATGGCCTGTGCGGTTACGGCTATCACCGGTATCTGCCCGAAATTCTTATTCTGCCGTATCTTAGGGATAGCTGTATAACCATCCATTTCCGGCATCATCATGTCCATCAGCACAATGCCTATATCAGGTATGACGGCCAATAAATTCAGCCCATCTGCTGCGCTGTATGCCGACACGCAGGAATACCTGTATGCCTTTAATACCGCAGTTAAAGCGAAAATATTTTTTCCGTCATCGTCTATTATCAGCACTTTCTTGTCTTTTGTGTTCATACTCAGTTTTATATTTGTTATCGTCACTTTCCTTGGTGTAGCGGCAATACTATTATGAACGTAGCCCCTTGCCCGGCTATGCTGCGGGCTGAAATAACGCCATCGTGATTTTCTGCAATTTTCTTAGCTATGGCAAGCCCGATGCCGGTTCCTTCATATTCGTCCCTTGAATGCAGGCGCTGGAAAATGGCAAATATTTTGTCAAGGTATTTTTCATTAAACCCTATGCCATTGTCTGCTATTGTTATCCGGCAATACTTCCCATTTTCGTCCGGCACACCGGCAATGTCTTTGGTGGCAATGGTTTCAGCCAGGATATTTATCAAAGGCTGCTGGCCCGTTACTGAAAATTTTATGGCGTTGCTGATCACGCTCTGAAATAACTGCTTCACCTGCCCTGGCTCGGCGTCTATGCAGGGCAATGAGCTGCTGCAGTTTATGATAGCGTTGGTTTCCCTGATAATGGGTTCGAGATCGGCAATAATGTTGTTGATCACCTGGCCGATGTCGGTATTTTGGAATAGGCTGCCTGCCGACAATCTTGAAAAGTCCAGGAGGTCGTCTATGATCTTCGTCATTCTCTTTGATGATACGATCACCTTATTCAGGTACCCGGCTATTTCAGGGTCAAGCTTTTCTTTATAGCGGTCGCTAACTACCATTGAACTGAATACCTGTATTTTTCGCAACGGCTCTTTGAGGTCGTGGGATACCACTGATGCAAATTGCAAAAGGTCTGCATTACTGGTTTTCAGGTGGTCGTTGATCTTCGTCAGCTCCCTGGTCCGTTCTTCTACTCGTTTTTCCAGTAAGTTGGTGTTCTGTTTCTGTTCATGTATGTCTGTGAACGTGCCCACCCATTTTACTATCTTATTGTCTTCCTTTACCGGCACAACGCTCAGCAAATGATACCTGTACTTTGCATTGTGCAGCTTCTTCAGGCATACTCCGGCCGACAGGGGTGTATGTATGTATGAATCGAGGAATTTTTTCCAAAAACCGTCAACGAGCATACCGTTATCGTAAACAGCGGGAAAAGTATCCTTACGGTCGGAGTAGATATACCACTGCTCGTTTGCAAACTCAATATTCCCTGAAGCATCGGCTGTAAATGCAATTTGCGGTATTGATTCGAGAATGGATTGCAATTCCTGGGTTTTACGCTGCTGCTGGTACTGGGCTTTTTTCCTGGCGTCTATTTCCTGTCTCATTAATAGCTGCATTTCATTCAGCTCGCGCGCCTGCTCATAAAGGCGATGAAAAGTTTTTACTTTCAGTACCAGTATGTCGGGGTCAACCGGCTTGCCTATGTAATCAATGCCGCCGGAACTGTAGCCCTTCGTTATAAACTTCTTATCGGTATTTGCCGCCGACAAAAATATGATGGGAATGTCTTTGGCTTTACTAAGTCCCGATAGCGCTTCCGCTACTTCAAAGCCATCCATCACCGGCATTTGCACATCAAGGATGATGAGCGCGTAGCTATTTTTTAAGACTTTTCTCAGGGCTTCTTCGCCAGACAAAGCCGTGTCCACATCGAAGCTATGTACTTCGAGCAGCTTCTTTAAAGCAAAAATATTTTCCGGTTTGTCGTCAACTATTAATATCATCCTATCACAATTTTCAATTGATGTTTAGCGCTGCAATTTGGTAATGCTTTTTTCTATTGTATTGGTAAACAATTCCCGAACATTTAAGAGGCTAAGGGGCTTTTCAATAAATCCAGATGTCAAGCTGCTATTCTGGGCTTTTTCTTTATCACGGGGATCAAGAGATGAGGACAACATAAATATCTTTAGGTGCTGCCTGACGGTTATGGAAGCAGTTTCCAATTTTTGCAATACATCCCAGCCATTCAGAACGGGCATATTGATGTCAAGCAAGAGAATTATCTCATTTGCATCTGCCGCAGCGCATTTCAGATTCAGGTATTCCAGCCCTTCTTCCGGAAAAACGAATCCTACAACATTCGCGCCGGGAATAATATTTTTAATGATCGCAATGCACAGCATATTGTTGATGCGGTCATCATCGATAATAACAAAATCTGGTAAACGCTCTTTCATGATGCTGCCGCTATTGTTTTTTAACTTTTAAATTCTACCTTGAATTCTGTCCCTTCATTTACCTGGCTCTTTACGGTTATTGTTCCCCCTAATGTCTCCACCTGTGTCTTCACCATGAATAGCCCCATTCCTTTTCCCTCGGTATGTGAATGAAAGCGCTTATAAAGGCCGAAGACCTCGCCCCCTCTTTTAGTAAGGTCTATGCCGAGCCCATTGTCTTTAAAAGTGATCTGAAATTTGTCGCCCGACTTAAAGCTTCTGATACTGATAAATGATCTCACATCGGGGTTTCGGTATTTGATGCTATTAGAAATTAAGTTGTAAAAAATGCTGTATAAATAACCCTTTACAGTAAGCATTTCGTCAATAGCTAAAAAATCACTCTCGATCTGTATTTCCTCGTTTTTTAGCAATTCACTTACATTTAACCTGATGTCGGCAACTAACTCGGGGAATTTCACTATTTCCATCTTCCCGCTCACTTCATTTTTCAATTGCAATACCTTGTTTATGTCCTTTATTACCCCATCCAGTTTTTTCACGGAAACCGAAAGGTCGCTGATGAAAAGTTGCCTGTCTTCCTCCGAAATATTTGTAAACTGCATCACCTCGCTGAACCCCATGATGTTTGCCACCGGCGCTCTCAGGTTGTGCGAAATGATATAGGAAAACTGCTCGAGGTCTTTATTTCGCTGCACGATGTCTGCGATCATTTTTGTGCGCTCTTTTTCGGCCAGCTTTTGTTCGGTTATATCAGACGTTATCCCCAGTATAGCGCGTTCGTGCGTTCCGGTTACCAGGAATGGGATCTTAAGTGTATGGAATATCCGGGTGTCCCCTTTATAATCGGTAAAAGAATGCTCAGGATTTATCTTCATTTTACCCGATAAAATAACCTCCCGGTCTTGTTTAAGGTAATAGGCCGCCTGTTCTCTTACCGGAAGGGTTTCGTAGAGCGATTGCGCCAACAATTCTTCTGCAGGCTTACCCATAAGATCTGCAAAACTCTTATTTACAAAAAGGAATTTCCCGTCAATGTTTCTTGTTGCAATAAACTGCGGGATCGAGTCCATGATCAGCCTGAGGTTTGCCTCAGATTGTGCCAGGGCCACTTCTGCAACGTTTGTTTCTGTGACATCATGCACTACGCCATATTTTCCGGTCGGTTTCCCTGTTTCATCGAATTCAAAATGGCTTTGGGAGTATATGTACCTCACTTCACCATTTCTCCTTTTTATGCGGTGAAAAAATGCGGCGTCACACATTTTCTCCTTTGACTCCGCCACCTTCTCCGTTACAAAATCCAGGTCTTCAGGGTGGATAAAAGACCGCCATGATCGGTAAGATTGTTTGTTTTCGCTTTCCGGGATACCAAAGATCCGGCAAACCTCCTCCGACCACGATTCAACGCCTGTTGATATATCCTCTTCCCAGCTGCCGATATGGGCTATCGCCTGCGCCTGCTTTAAGCGCAATTCGCTGTGAATTACTTTGTATTCAGATAGCTTTCTGGCCTTCTCCTTTTCAAATATGCCTAACGCAAATGAAATATCGCGGGCCGCCTCTTCCAGCAAGATCGTTTCCTGCTGATCGAAAAAATGCTTTTCCGCAGCAAATAAATTGAAGGTACCGATGATCTCTCCCGAATGGGCTATTGGCAACATCATGCAGGATTGCAACTTCCGTTTTGTTGCATAGGGTTGCCAGCCTGGTAATACAAATTCGTTTTGAATATCGTTACAGATAAATGACCTGCCGGTATTTACTACATGCGCCCTGGGGCCCGTCTCGTCGAAGATCACGTCGTTAAACAAGGGTATGTCATCATCGGGGATATTCTGGCTTTCAACAAGGCGTATTTTGTTGGTCACCTTGTCAATGAAAGTTATAGATGCAGTTTCAAATTTTCCGAATTCTATAGCTATACGGCACGCATCTTTCAATACCGTTTCTTCATTTTCAGAGTACACTATTGATTGGTTGATCTGGCTCAGGAAGGTGTATAGCCTGTTTGCCTTCGTGAGTTCCACCTCGTGCTTTTCCCTTTGCCGGTTTTGGAAAGCAAGTTCCTCATTGGCAACCTGTAACTCTGCGGCCCGGTTTTCTTTTTCCCGGTTTTGAAAGGCGAGCTCCTCGTTGGCAACAAGCAATTCAGCTGCGCGTTTGCGTTTCTCCGCATTTCTAAAGGCCAGTTCCTTATTTGCAATTATCAGTTCCGAAGTACGCTCCTCCACTCTTTTTTCCAGCAGGTCTTTAGACAATTTCTGTTCGTGTATATCCGTAATTGTCCCCACCCATTTCAGGATCGTTTCGTCTTCTTTTACGGGTATCAGACTTAGCAGGTGGTACCTGAATTCGTTGTTGTACTGCTTCCTGATGCATAGTTCCACAGGTAGCTGTGGTTGGGCCAGGAAGGTAGTTTGCCAGAAAGAGCTTACAGGTTCTTCATTTTCATATGCCACAGGGAATATGCTTTTCAGGTCTGAATAGACATACCATTGCTCATTTACATACTCAATATTTCCAACCGCGTCGGTGGTAAACGTTATTTGCGGGATCGTTTCAAGAATGGATTTTAACTCCTTTGCCTTAAGATACTGTTCAACCTGTGTTCGTTTCCTCATTTCAATTTCCTGTCTTAGCGCTACCTGCATTTCACTAAGCTCCCGCGATTGTTCGTAAAGGCGATAAAAGGTTTTTACTTTGAGCAGGAGGATGTCGGGGTCAAAAGGTTTAGTAACATAATCTATGCCACCGGAGCTATACCCTTTAACAATAAACTTTTTGTCTGTGTTTACTGCCGACAGGAAAATGATGGGAATATCTTTTCCTTTACTGAATCCGGAAATCGCCTCAGCTACTTCAAAACCATCCATTCCAGGCATTTGCACATCAAGGATTATGAGTGCATAGCTGTTTTTCAAAACTCTCTTTAGCGCTTCTTCCCCGGATGAAGCCGTATCCACATTAAAACTGTGGACTTCGAGCAGCTTTTTTAATGCGAAGAGGTTTTCCGGTTTGTCGTCAACTATAAGTATCATCCGCGTGTTTTTTTAATAAATTTCCCAAGGATCGTGAAAGAAGGTTAAATGACCTTAGCTCTTGTGACCGGGGAATACAATCACTTTTTGCTATACAACCATACCCTTAGCAACGATAGCAGTTGGTCTATATCCACCGGTTTTGAGATATAGTCAGATGCTCCTGCTTTGATGCATTTTTCCCGGTCGCCCATCATTGCTTTTGCCGTTACGGCCAGTATGGGCAGCCGCTTATATTTGGGCTGCTCCCTGATCTTTTTTATCGATTCGTATCCGTCCATTTCCGGCATCATCATGTCCATTAGCACTATGTCAATATCAGGGTTCGCGTCAAGCATTTGCAGCGCCTCCCGGCCATCGGTTGCCGAGAACACTTTCATATTTTGCTGTTCCAGAGCTTTGGAGAGCGAAAAAATATTCCGAACGTCATCATCAGCTACCAGTACCTTTTTGTTTTTTAAAACCTCATCGAGCGCGCCAAGTTTTATATACCGTTGCTCAGGGGGTACGGGCTTGCGGTTCTCTTCGATGAGATGAAGGAATAAACCTACCTCGTCAATTACACGCTGGTAGGAATGCGCGGTCTTAATAACTATGGAATCGGCATACTGCTTTATTTTGCTTTCTTCCGAACGCGACAATTGCTCCCCAGTAAAAATGATTATCGGCAGGTTTTCCAAGCCTTCGGTTTTTTTGATGGTCTCTAATGTCTCATAGGAATAGCGTCCGGGAAGGCCCATATCAAGCACCACGCAATCCACGTCTTTCTTCTTCAGTGCGGCTATGCAGCCTTTTACATCATTTTGTATTTCCGTGTTCACGTTGAACGATCCCAGGAAGTACCCCAGGGCCTCTGCGTGCTGCTTGTTCTCTTCTACAATTAGTACTTTTTTGGGGTGGCGGTGCAGCGAAGTTTCCATATTACTGAACATTTCTTTCATTCGCTCCAGGGCCATCGGCTTATTAATAAAGTCAACCGCCCCGCTTTGCAGGCTCTCTCTCCTGGCGTTCATGGAAGACATTATATGGACGGGGATATGCCTTGTTTTAGGGTCGCCTTTTATCTGTTCCATAGCCATCCATCCGTCCATTACCGGCAATTGTATATCCAGCAAAATGGCTACAGGTGAAAATCTTTTTGCAAAAGGCAGGGCATGGTCGCCCTGCACTGCAACAACGCCTTTATACCCGCTGCGCCTCGTAAAGCCAAGCAGTGCGCCGGCAAAATTCGTATCGTCTTCCACGATCAAAACAACTTTGTCGCCAGTTTTTATGTTGTCGCGGTCATCTGCTATTTCTGCGGGTGTCACATGCGAAATATATTCTTCACGGTTCCTGGCCGGCATCGTCTCTGTTGCTTCTTCAGGGGCTTTCGACTGTGTATTTTCAAGCTGCTCGCTGTATAGAAGAGGTGTAAGCGTTTTCATAACCGGGATGACCACAATGAACTCGCTGCCCTGGCCCGGCTCGCTTTGCAGTTGTATATTCCCGCCCAGTAGTTTTACCAATTCCCTGCTTATAGATAGTCCCAGGCCCGTTCCGCCGTACTTTCGTTTGGTGGAGCCATCGGCCTGCTGGAACGCCTCAAATACCATTCCGTGTTTTTCCTTTGGTATGCCTATGCCGGTATCTTTTACTGAAAACCTGATCAATGATTCATTTCCCTCTATTGCCGTTATGTGCAGGCTCACGTACCCCGATGCAGTAAATTTCAGCGCGTTGGAAAGCAGGTTTTTAATGATCTGCTCTAACCTCATTTTGTCCGTTTCAATGGATAACGGCACTGACTTGCCGATGGCTATCCTGAACTCAAGATTTCTTTCCCTGGCCACCGGAGCGAACAGGGACCGCATATCATCGGCAATGTCGTTGATAAGTGTGTCGCTGAATTCCACGTCCATCATGCCTGATTCGATTTTCGAGAGATCGAGTATCTCATCTATCAGGCTCAGCAACCCATTTCCAGAACTTTGTATCACCTTTGCAGATTCTACCTGGTCGCTGTTCAGGTTTGTTTCATTGTTTTCTGAAAGCAGGCGCGATAGCAGTAAGATTGAATTTAGCGGTGTCCGCAATTCATGCGACATATTGGCCAGGAATTCTGATTTATACTTTGAGCTGAGCATCAACTCTTCCGACTTTTTCTGTATATCGATATTCCTTTCAGCAATGAGCGCATTTTTGTCTTCGAGTAGCCTTGTTCGTTCTTCCAGTTCCACATTAGCTTGCTGCAATTCCTCTTGCTGCACCCTTAGCTCTTCTTCCGATGCCTGCAGACCTTCGGTTTTCATTTCCAGTTGGGCATTCAGTTCTTCAAGCACTTTTTGTGTTGCCTGTAGTTCCTCGCCCTTTGCCTGCGTTTCTTTCAGCAGCCCCTGTAGTTTTCCGCGTATCTGCGCACTGTTTATCATAATGCCTACCTGGCCGGAGACGACGTTCAGAAAGGCCTGCACATTCTTACTGTATTCATGCACCGTTGCCGTTTCAATAACGGCAATCACTTTGTTTTCATAAAGTACGGGGATAGCTATTATGCTCCCCGGCTTTATTTCGCCCGAGGCATAGCTTATGTACACGTTCCCGGCGGGTATATCCTGCACGATTATCTCTTGGCCGCTTGCCGCACATTGCCCCACTATTCCTTCCCCTTTCTTAATGGTGTTTCTTTTATCTGATTGCTCAAGTGCATAACCGCTTTCCAGCACCAGCAGGTCATCCTGCAAAAGATAAAATGCGCCTACCTGGCTGTTGGTATATTCCGAGACAAACCTGATTACATTGTCAGCAATTTTGTTCAGGTCTTTTTCGCCCGACATTTTATCATTGAGGCCCGAAATGCCTGTTTGGAGCCATTCTTTATCAGACAACATGCTGAAAGAATACTCCAGCGATTCCGTCATTTTGTTTAATGATACTGCAAGGCTGCCCAACCCATCTTTTAGTTCGTCATTTATCCTGATAGCATAATTACCTGCGGCAATTTTATCGGCCATGTTTTGCAGCACATCTATCCGCAGTGTTATTCCTGCGTCTTTCTTTTCCAGTTCTTCCTGGAACTGGGCGCGTTTGGCAATGGCCAGGTTCAGTTCTGCCGCCCGCTTTTCTTTCTCTTCATTCTGGAACAAAAGCTCCCGGTTGGCAACAATGAGTTCTGCGGCACGCTTTTCTTTTTCATTGTTTTGGAACACAAGTTCATTGTTTGCAACGATCATCTCTGCTGCACGTTTTTCTTTCTCTTCGTTTTGGAACAAGAGTTCCCGGTTAGCGACAATTAATTCAGCCGCCCGTTTTTCCTTTTCATCGTTCTGAAATACAAGTTCCTTGTTTGCAATAATTAACTCTGCCGCCCGTTTTTCTTTTTCATCGTTTTGGAACACCAGTTCCTTGTTGGCAATGATGAGTTCTGCTGCACGTTTTTCTTTCTCGTCGTTTTGAAAAACAAGCTCCTTATTCCCGCTGTTCACTTTTATGAAGAAAACAATAGTAATGACCACAGATAGTAGTGCGGCAATGAGTATTAGTATTGGCGTGTAATTTGCATAATCTTCCATACTGGCATTCCGGTTATCCAGTAGCACGTATTCCCTTTGTTCCATTGTTTTGGCCAGTGTACGCACTTCATCCATGTCTTTCTTTCCTTCTTCAAGAAAAGCTGCGTCTGGTTTTCTCTCCGCACGTTTTTCAGTAATTATTTTGTCAAGAGCAGAAAGCCGCCGGGAAACCAGTTGCTGCATTTGCTCGCAACTTTGCTGCTGGACAGGGTTATCAGCGGTTAAAAACTTTACTTCGTTTAGCACGTTTCTTGCATGTTCCGGGGCGCTGAGATAGGGTTCAAGAAAATTCTCCTTACCTGTTAGCAGGTAGCCACGCTGCCCGGCTTCTGCATCCACCAAAATATAAACCACCTTTTCAAGCCGCTGGATCACGGAGTCGGTATGGGTGACCAGCTTTGTGCTCCGTAGCAGGTGCCGGATGCCGTTGTATGAGGCCACAGAACTTACCAATAGTAATAACAGCGATACGCTGAACCCTACGACCAGGTTCCTTTTAATTCTTGATTTCATGGATGTCTTTAATAAATTTTACGCGAACAACTAATTTGTCAACGTCACTAAGAAGCACTGGAGTTTGTCAATATGGATTCCTGGGCAGACATGTGTGCGTAAAGCTATCGATATTAAAATGGAATTAGTTATACAATTGCATAAATAAGTTGCATAATTCACACATTTTGGATAGTTTTTGGAAAGGGGAATTTCGTGGAATTTATAGCCTCCCCTTTCAAAATTTTTAAAGCTTCCTAAGCTGCATAATGTTGGTTATGCAATATTGTATATTTCTATAATTTTATGAAGTTATTTTGAAGCTTCACTAAAAGAGTTAGCCGCTCCCAGGTAGCGCTATATTACCGCGCCTTACCAATCCACACCTCTGGGTTTAGGGTGGCAGCAGCCCCTTTCTTACCCGCTTTCCATATCTGGAAGTTTATGGTTGGCTCGCCCTGGTCGTTATTGGCTACTACCCCTATGGCCTGGTTGGTATTCACATGCTGGCCTTTTGCCACCGATGCGCTGGAAAGATTGGTATATACCGTAAAGTAGTTGCCATGCTGTATAATTATCATCGGGTTGCCATCTATATAGTTCACGCTGCTCACCATACCGTCAAACACTGCCTTTACCGTAGCCCCAGGCGTTGTCTGTATATCTATGCCGGCATTATTTATCATTACCTTATGCTCTATGGGGTGCGGGTGGGTGCCGTAGTGGTCGGCAATTATGCCCTTGTCCACGGGCCAGTATAGCTTGCCCCTGTTTCCCTCAAAGTTGTTGGCCAGCGCCACATCGGTTGGCGTCAGCAGTAGCGGCTGGGCTTCGCCCTTGGGCTGTTTTGTCCGGGATGGCAGGTTCGTCGCAGTAACAGGCTCTGAAGCAGTCCCGGGAGCCGCTGGCTTGGTGGGCTTGGAGGTGTTCGCTTTGGCCAGTTCTGCGGCTTTGCGCTTCTCTTCTTCATCCGCCGCTTTCATGGCTTTGGCCATCTCGCGTTCTATTACTTCGTTTATCGCCTTCTTTACCCGCGCGGCTATCTTCCGGTTTTTCTCTACATCCTTCATCAGCTCGCCTTCCCTGCCTTTCAACTCTTCCATTACCTGGTTGGTGAGGCTTTCATCTTTTTCCAGCGCCTGCTTTTGCTGTTCCTGCGATGTCAGCAGTTGGTCTTTCTGTGCTTTTTCGGTTTTTAGCGCACCTATCTTGTGTTGAAGCTGGTTTTGCGTGGCATATATCTGGTCCACTTGTTGCTTACGGAATTCCCTGAATTTTTTCAGATACTTCATCCTCCGCATAGCATCGTTAAAGCCGCTGGAAGAGAACAGGAACGCGATCATATCATACGAACTGCGGGTTTCATAGGCATAGCGTATAGACTGTGCGTATCGTATTTTCAGCTGGTCCAGCTTCTGTTTCAGTGTCACTACCTCTTTCGATGAAGATTGTATGGTATTGTCTATATCATGCATCTCCTCGTTTATATTGGCTATCAGGTTCTGGCGCTGTGCCAGCTTGTTTTGCAGGGCGCGTAGCTGGCCCATTGTGGCGTTCTTGTCTTTCTTTACCGCATCAAGCTGTCGTTCGGTCTCATTTATGGCATCCTGTAGCTCCTTGTGCTTTGCCACAAGTTCGTCCTTCGTCATCGTGTACTGCACCTCTTTGTGCTTTCCCGCAGCATCTTCCTTCGTCGCGGTGGACTGCCGCTGTGCAGTAGCCGCAAAAGACATCAGGACGAATAATATTACCGGGATAATGCGCATGGATGTGGGTAGTCTGAAACAAAAATAATTAATTATTGATGCCCATTAGTCCCTTTCCACACTTTTATGACGATTTTACGATCTTTTTCCATAAAAACAACACCAAAGGTTTCTTTATTGCCAAACGTTTGTTTTCTTTTGCTCAAAAGAAAAACAATATGCTCTATTCAATGACGGGGTTCGGACGTGCGGAAGCCACAGTTAATGGCCGCCAGGTGATCGTGGAAATGAAAGCCCTCAATGGTAAACAGTTCGATATTTCTACCAAGCTGCCCCCTATTCTGCGTTCTTACGAACTGGATATACGCACCATGCTCAGCGCACTGCTCATTCGCGGCACTATAGACATAACCGTAAATGTGCGCCAGGAAGGCGCCTCGAAACCGATGGTGGTAAATACAGACCTTGCACTGTTTTACTACCAGGGCATGAAGCAGATAGCCGAGCAAACCGGCCTGCCACAGGAAAATATCATCTCCACCCTAATGCGTATGCCCGAAGTAGTAGCGCCAGATCAGGATGTGCTGCCCGAAGCGGACTGGGAAAATGTAAAAAAGGTGATAGTGGATGCCGCGCAGCAGCTTATGCAACACCGCCTTGACGAAGGCGAGGCTATGCTGCGGGATATAAAGCTGCGCATCAGCAATATAGAAATGCTGCACGAAAAAATACTGCCTTTGGAGAAAGAAAGAACGGAGCGCATAAGGGCCAGGCTCACGCAGTGGCTCGATGATATGGCCGGGAAACAAAACATAGACCCCAACCGTTTTGAGCAGGAAATGATCTACTACCTGGAGCGTATGGACTTCTCTGAAGAAAAAATAAGGCTGAAACAGCACTGCGGCTACTTTAATGACACCGTTAACGAAAACGATGCGGCCATAGGCCGTAAGCTCAATTTTATACTCCAGGAGATAGGCCGGGAAATAAATACGCTTGGCTCTAAAGCGAACCATGCCGAGATACAGCAACTTGTCATAAACATGAAAGACGAACTGGAAAAAGCAAAAGAACAGATACTGAATATACTATAGAAGTGAATTTAGAACATCTCATATCGCAGATCCAGTCGCTTGATGGCTCTTTGAAACACGAAGCCAATAAAGCGGTAAACAGGTTGCTTACTATTCGCAACTGGCTTATAGGTTATTACATAGTTGAATATGAGCAAAAGGGAGAAGACAAAGCCAGGTACGGCGCCGATTTACTCAATATTTTATCAGCCTCGTTAGATATTAAAGGTTTGTCAGTTACTAATCTGAAATTAAATCGTCTCTTTTATATTACATATCCCCAAATTCGTCAGACAGTGTCTGACGAATTTGGAAATACCTCATTCATTGCAGAGATAGCCCCTGATACATTAGAAAATAATACAATGAAAATTCGTCAGACAGTGTCTGACGAATTTGGAAATACTTCAATTGAACCCATCAAACTCCCGTTCGCACTTTCTTACGAAGCTCAATTATCAGAGAAGATCATTAATAAACTTTCCTTTTCGCATATCACGCTTTTGCTCCCTATTAATAACCCGCTTAAAAGGGCATTCTATGCCATTGAAGCCATTAAAGGCACATGGAGTGTAAGGGAGCTCAAAAGACAGCTAAATTCCCTATTATTTGAGCGGAGCAGCATCTCTAAAAAGCCAGAACTATTACTGCAAAGCCTGGACGAAAAAGCAGAAAAATTACCCCAAGTCTCCTTCATTAAAGACATATACACTTTCGAGTTTTTAGGTTTACCGGCAAAAGACGCAGTAGAAGAAAGTGACCTTGAGTCTGCACTACTCGACCACATACAGCAATTCCTCCTCGAAATGGGTCATGGCTTTTGCCTGGAGGCAAGACAAAAAAGGATATTGATAGGGGACGAATATTTTTTCATAGACCTCGTATTCTATCACCGGGTGCTTAAATGTCATATACTGGTTGATCTGAAAGTCGAAGAATTTAATCACAATAATGCAGGGCAGCTAAACACGTATATAAACTATTACAAGAAAGAAGTGCAACTAGCCGGTGATAATGCGCCGGTGGGTATATTAATGGTCACTAATAAAAATGAGGCATTGGTGGAATATGCAACAGCCGGCATGGACGAAAAGCTCTTTGTGCGGCAGTATCTGTTAGAATTGCCGGATAAAAAAGAAATAGAAGCGTTTATTAAAAATGAATTAAGAACTTTGTAGCAATGCGCACATTTTCATTCTCCCTGCTTACTTTCTCCTTACTCTGCTTCCTGGCCGGTTGTCTGCCCGCCCCTTATTTCCAGAAAGAAGAGGTGGTACCCCAAGGCGCCTGGACCTACAATTTCAAACCATCTTTCGAGTTCGAAATTACAGATACTAGTGTTGGCTACCAGCCCTACTTCCTCATCAGGCACACTCAGGCTTACCCTTACAGCAACTTATGGGTGCTGCTATACATTACCGTACCGGGAGACAGCATTGTTAAAGTAGAGCGGGTAAATGTGCCCCTGGCAGAAAATACCGGCAAGTGGCTGGGGCGCGGAATGGGCGAGATATACGAGCAGCGCCTGCCCATGAACCTCGGCGACTCTGTGCACTTCAACAAGAAGGGCATTTACAAGATATCTATGGAGCAGAATATGCGCGTCAATCCCCTGCCGGAGGTATTGAATGTAGGATTGCGCATTTCGATAAAAGGGAGTTCGTAAATACACAATCACGATCTACTAAGTACCATCCGCTAAATACCAATACGCCTCCACCTGAATCACTCGCCAGCTTTCTACTTTAGACTTTCTACTTTAGACTAATAACTAAGAAAAAATGCGCTTCTTCACCTCTGTTTACCTGGTATTGCTGGCCTACATTATAGCCGCTGTTGTTTTCTGGGAAATGAGCCTGCAGAAACAAAGCGCGGTTATATACGACCAGAAGATACTTACCCTGAAAACCCAGGTGGATAGCGCCGCCCAGCCTGTAGCTTACAACCGCGAAGTAGCCACCCTGGACCATGAACGGTCATTGCGCACCAGCCAGTATATAGGCGAAGGCACCACCAATCTTATCGTCATACTCATAGGCGCTTTTGTAGTTTATACTTCCTTTCTCCGGCGCATCAGGTTATCCCGGCAGCAAAATAATTTCATGCTCTCCGTTACGCACGAACTCAAATCACCTATAGCCGCAATGAAGCTCAACCTGCAAACCATGGAAAAGCGCCAGCTACCGGAAGAAACACAGAAGCTACTCATAGACCGCTGCATAAAAGAATCTAACAGGCTCAATGACCTTTGTAACAATATGCTCTTTGCCTCGCAGATAGAAGGCCGGCAATACAAGGCAGCAAGGGAACTCTTCGACCTCTCTGAGCTTGCCGAAAACGCGGTGGTCGATTATGCCCACCGCTACCCTCGAAAATTTGTATCCCACATAATGCCCGGCGTGCATATTACCGGAGATAAAATGATGCTGCACATGGCATTTAACAACTTACTAGAGAACGCTGTAAAATATACCCCGGCAGAAAAGACTATCACCATTGCCCTCCAGAAAAAACAAGACAATGCGGTGCTGCAGGTGATAGACGAAGGCGCCGGGATACCCGACAACGAGAAGAAAAACATCTTCAATAAATTTTACCGCATAGGCAACGAGGAAAGCCGCCATTCCAAAGGTACCGGCCTGGGCCTGTACCTCACTGGCAAAATAGTGCTGCAACATAAAGGGCGTATCATCGTGAAAGATAATACGCCCTCCGGCTCTGTTTTCGAGATATGTTTACCTGTTTAAATTCCAAAAGGATTAAATTCCAAATCCCAGGTGGTCAAATTCCAAACGCCTAAATTCCAAGGATTAAATTCCAAATCCCAAGTGGTAAAATTCCAAAA
>JABDBX010000055.1:14560-18886 GCA_013288445.1 Bacteroidota bacterium | reverse complement strand
CCTTCATTTTCCGTGTAAAGCTTATTTTGCAGTGTTGTCACATTGAGGCAAAGCATTCCCAATTTTGACAATGCCCATAGGTTGTCTTCTTCGTCTATGCACAAACCTTTCGACCAGCAAGTAGGCACTCCTTGGGCGATGCTAAAAAAAGTGACCGAATCATTGCGCGGGTCTATTCTTCCAATCCCATTTTCCAGCGTGGTGAACCAAATGATGCCGTACCGGTCTTCCTTTACGTCGGTTACATACCAGTCGGGTTGAAGCGTAGTATTTTTTTTATTCTGGCTGTATTGCTTCACGGTAATGCCATCTTTCTCTATTTTGTTCAAGCCCCTTTTTGTGCCTACCCAAACACACAGGTTATGGTCTTCGAAAACACAGGTTGTTGACGAACTGGTGAGCCGCGAACGAGGGTTGGATTCGGTGTTGAAGAATGTGAAAGATCTATGGGCCGTATCAAATACCGCAAGCCCCTTGCCCACCGTAGCTAATAATACATCACCTTGCTGGTTAAGCGTTAAATCACTAGCTGGCAGGTTGGCCGGGTTATCATACACCCGCAGGTTTTCCACAAGATTGTTTTTGAGTCTGAAAGAACATGTTTTTCGTTCTGCTATGTGATATGAAGTGGTGTTACACCAGACATTTCCGTTTCCGTCTTCCTGGAAATTGCCAATAACGTCATCCAGCCTTTTATTATTTATTTTCGTTAGCTGGCCCGTTAATGGGTCATAGATTCCTACTCCAAAATTACTGCCTAACAAAAAAGCTCCGTTAGTACATCTGTATAGGGAGCTATATTTGTTGAACAGCCTTGATTTTCTCTCTTCTCCGCCAGGTGGTATCGTCCTTACATCGTAATCCTTGTAATCATATTTTTCCAGGTGCTCTCCTCCAAGCCAGATAATACCTTCCCGATCGCAAAATATACTATATATCTTCTCGTCGTTTTCTAAGAGGCTTGCCGGATTGGATGGATCAGGGTTAATTGCAGTAAAGGTTTCGGTATGCAAATTGAAAACAGATAAACCGAGATTTGTACCGAGAAACACGGTAGTATCATTTAGCAAGTAGAGGCGGGTTATTCTTCCATATTGATCATTTTTGTCTGGCTGAAACTGTTTTATTTCATTGTTCAGGCAGTTTACCACGTACAGGCCACAACTGTATGTTCCGGCCAGTAAATACCGGTGATGCCACAAAGCAAAGTTTCCAACAATATTGCCCAATTGTGTATTTTTCCAGATGACTGAATCAATAACGATACTCTTTTTTGTTTTCGGGTCATACCTGAACAAACCGTTTATAGTACCAATCCATTCTATGCCGTTTTCATCTTTTATGTAATCGAAAAAGCGCATGGGCTTTATGCCTTCATGATTAAAGGGACTAAACTTTTTCTCCACCATATCGAACTTATAAAGGGAATTATTGCCCGAAATGATAAGCTGCCCGTTCTCTTCAGCGCATATCTTTTCCAACCTGTCATCGCCAATGTTGTTAGTGCTGAAATGTTCGAACCAATCGCCATCAGGATGATATAAATAAAGCCAATGGAAGGTGGTAAGCCACATGCGCTTTTTAGAGTCGAGAAACAGTCGCCAGACCCGGTTTTCGCGAAGCGAGTTGGTATCCAGCGGGTTGTACCGGTAAACTTTAAAAGTATTCCCGTCGAAGCGGGAGAGGCCATTTTCATTGCCTGTCCATAGAAAGCCTGCGCTATCCTGGATAATACAGCCGATGCCACCATCTGCAAGCCCATCTTTTGCGGTATAATGCGTAAAGCGATTCTCAATAGGTTGGCAAAAAGCAGGTTGGGCCGCAAAACAGCAGCTAACCAATAGCAATGCGTAAAGAAGGTATTTTAACCGCATAAGGGTGCTGACAACTGCAATTCCGAAGGAAATATTGATTGAAAATACAAGGTTTTAACTATTATTTCATAGTACTTTAATACTACCTCTTTTTATATACTACATAATCATTTGCTACTACCTTTGCAGGCTCATGTTGAAAGTTATAAAGGTAGCGATTGTGGAAGACGCAAAGGACATAAGAGAATCCTTGCAAACACTGATCTCAGGCGATCCGGGATTCGTTTGCACAGGCGCTTACGACAGCGCGGAGGCAGCTATTGCAAACATCCCCTCTAATATACCTGATGTGGTACTGATGGACATACACCTGCCGGGAATAAGCGGCGTAGAAGGTGTGCGGAAATTGAAGGAACGGCTGCCTGCTATCCATTTTCTGATGTGTACTGTGTTTAAGGATGATGAAAGTATATTCCAGTCTTTGCGGGCGGGGGCAGGGGGCTATATTCTGAAAAGCAGCTCCTCGCAAAAAATATTGGAGGCTATCAGGGAACTGTATGAAGGCGGGGCGCCAATGAGCGCCACCATTGCAAAACAGGTAATTGACTCCTTTTACCAGCTTCCTAAAGAGATCGTTTTAAAACATGCCGAACTGACGCCCAGGGAACTCGAAGTATTACAAATGCTTTCGCGCGGGCTTATATGCAAGGAAGTGGCCGACAAATTAAGCCTGAGTACACAGACCATCCGCAACCACTGCTCCAATATCTACGAGAAGCTGCATGTAAATACAAAGCTGGAAGCAATGAACATTGTTTTTGGGAAGAAGTATTAAATGGTTGCGTAAGTACCGGCAACAACTTCTTGCTTAGCGCTTACAAAATACATATCGATCTCGCCTTTGTTTTTGGCGGCTATCTTACCCCTGTACTCGCAATGATACTTATCCTTCACTAAGAGATAAGTAGATGCAGAAATGTTTATTTTCCCGGCTTCGCTGTTTTGCTCCATGCGGGCTGCAGTATTCACGGTATCCCCCCATATGTCGTAGGCGAACTTTGTAACGCCCACTATGCCTGCCACTACGCTGCCAGTGTTTACCCCTATCCTTACGCCAAACGTATTGTCGCCAAGCTGCGCTTTCCTGGCTACCATAAAATCCCTTATCTCCATTGCTGCGGCAATAATATCAGTGGCATGGTTGGGGTTGGCAGCCGGCAGGCCGGATACCATGAGGTAGGCATCGCCTACTGTCTTTATTTTTTCTATTTGGTACTTCTTTATTATTTCGTCAAAGCCTTTGAAACAAGCGTGCAGCTCTGCCACTAATTGCTGCGGCGTAAGCCGCTCAGAAACAGAGGTGAAACTGACAAAGTCGGAAAAGAATACGGTTACCGGCCCGTATAGCTTGGCGTCAGCCGTGCCTTTTTCCTTTAGCTCATCAGCCACTTTTACCGGCAGGATGTTCAATAGCAGGCCATCTGATCTTCTCTTTTCGAAAGCTAGCAGCTTATTGTTCCTGAAAATGAAAATGATGATGCCCGCGAGTAGCACTATCCCCGAAATAAACACTTTTTTTTCAAGGCTTCTTTTAGATGCAATTTCATTGGTGAGTTCCTTTTGCTTTTGTTCCAGCAATTCAGCTCTTTGGGTGCCTTCATTGGCTACCTTCACTTTACTGTCATTTGAAAAAATGGAATCTTGTAGTCTTTTGTATTGCTTATAGTTTTCTAATGCACGCTTATAATTGCCCGATTGCGAATCTGCTTGTGAGAGATGCAGATAGCAGTCCTGCAATCCAACTAAATGCCCTGATTCTTTATTTAATGGTATTGCCGTACCATAATAATAAATTGCTTTTCGGAGGCTAGCATTTTTATCGGCAGGTATCAGGCTGTCTGCTTTAATATTACCAGTTGTGTCTTTCGCTATTTCGTTGTAGTAGTATGCAATGTTAGTCAGGTCTGTTGCCATCCCGTTTTTATCACCTAATGCTTCATTTGTTCTTAATGCCCTGAAAGCAAACTGCATTGTCTTATTATAACTATGCAGGTAACCATAAAAAATGCCAATATTCATTTCGGCATATGCCATGTGCCATTTGTCGCCTATTTCCTCATCTATTTTCAGCGCTTGATACATATACTCCAATGCTTTCTTATAGTTTTTCAGGTGGCTATAAACAAGAGCCATATAACCCTGGTTTACCGATATTAATTTCTTATCGCCAAGTTCCTCACTAAACTTCAATGCATCCTCCTCATATTCCAGGGCTTTGTTGTAATTACCCTCGTCTTTATAAACATTGCCTATATATCCCATTACTTGAGCAATACCTCTTTTATCACCTGTTTCTTCAGATATTTTCAATGCTTTAAAATAATAGTCTAATGCGGGCGGAAATTCAGATTTAATACTACAGTTACTGCCGATGCACCTGTAAGCCTCAGACACCCCCTTGGTCCAGGTTAATTTTGAAGCCAACGCCAGACCTTGCTGCCCATATTTAATT
>JABDBX010000055.1:0-14550 GCA_013288445.1 Bacteroidota bacterium | reverse complement strand
GTCGGGATTGATGCTGCGATACAGGAAAGAGAGGACGTTCTGTAGTTTTACTTTATCAGTATCTTCCTTGTTCCGGGAAATCTGCGGCAACAGGGAATCTATAAGTGCCTGACCCTGCTTTTTCTGTGCAGGCAGAAGACCCGGTATTAAAATAAACAGCAGGAGCAGCAGTTTTTTCATATCCAAAATATCTCCCGGTAAATCTATAACAAACCACCGGAAAACAAGAGTTGGGAAGCATGGTATTATAGTACTATAGTATTATAATACCATTGACATGAGCAATAAATAGCCACACCTTTGCGGTGCAATAATTACTAATAAAATAAACATATATTCTATGATAAGAATTACCAGCTTGCTTATAAAATATATAGCAAGGATCACCATTGTAGCGGCATTTGTTCTTGCAATTAAAAACGAAACTGCAATTGCACAGGTACCAGTTGTGCATTTATCGGCTTCATTGTTAGTACTGCAAGACCCGACAGCCCCTCCTCCCATATCATCGGTGGTCAACCAATTGTCGGCAGGTGTCAGCACCGGCTCGTCTCCTATATGGAACCTTGTATCAGCCCCTTCGCATGGTACTACGGGAATGTCGTTTCCTGACGCCCCGTTGGGAATTACCGCAGGTGCGCCATTAGTGCCTGACGGCAGCGTAGCTTATACCCCTAATCCCGGCTACTGCGGTTTAGATGCATTCACTGTATCAATAACTGATGCATCGGATCCTTCCGAAAATATCCTGATAGAAGTGGATGTTGAGGTTATAACAATAAACATGGCCCAAAATGCGTATGAGGGCGCTATTACATTTACTTCAAAGGGGACGTGTTCCACGCCAGATGGCGGAACGGCGACGTTCACCGTTGTTCCTGATGATAAAATAGAATATAGCGGCCCCAACTATGCTGCTAACAATGCCGATTGTTGCCCAACTGATACGTCAGGAATTAAAGTTTCCAATAGTGCTGCGTCCGCTTCTATACATTATCACCTGGTGCTGCCCGGCAATAAGCAGGTGACCACAACGGTGGCCAGCACTTCACTAAACGGTATCAGGGCTTTGAGCATCGCATCTTCCGGCGACCTGTATGGGGCAGATGCCGGGAATAACCGCATATTTCTGATGAGCCATACAGGTACTACAGGCCTACTGGCAGGTAACGGATACGGCATGTTTTATGGCGATAGCGGGCTTGCTGTTTATGCGTCATTGAATAACCCTTATGGTATAGCAACTGATAAAGCAGGCAATACCCTTATCTGTGACCAGTATAACAACCGGGTAAGGATGGTGCATAAAAAAACAGGCATAATAAATACCATTGCAGGCAATGGCGCAGCAGGTTACAGCGGTGATGGGGCTTCCGCGCTGGCAGCGGCTATAGGCTATCCGGCAGGTATAGCTGTAGATGCAATGGGCAATACTTATTTCTCTGATACCCTGCACCATGTGATCCGTAAAATAGACAGCGCGGGCATGATACATACTATTGCCGGCACTGGCGCCGCAGGTTATTCGGGTGATGGAGGGGCTGCTACGGCTGCTCAGTTAAGCAATCCACAGGGAATGTCAACTGACGCGACCGGGACTTTATTATTTATTGCGGAACCTGGCAATAATGTGATCCGCAAAATAGACCTGTCAACGGGTATGATTTCCACTGTTGCAGGCACAGGCGTTGCCGGAAATAGCGGCGATAGCAGCGCTGCAACCACAGCGCAACTGAATTACCCGACGGGTGTAACGGCAGATGATTTTGGGGACCTTTATATAGCCGACTATAATAACAACAGAGTCCGTAAAATAAATATTTTTGGCGTCATTGATAAATTTTGCGGAACCGGTGCCCCCGGCTCTTCGGGAAATGGCGGCACGGCAGACTCATGCCAGTTAAGCAGCCCATCAGGGTTGGCAGTGGACCATACAGGCAGGCTATACATAGCCGATATGGCAAACAACCGTATCCAGGGCATCGGTACCCCTGTGGTTTTTACCGCAGGGTTTTTTACTGCCCTGCCAGTTTGCGAAAACGCCTCTGCAACTTCTATAAATGATCTATTAGCTGTAAGCGACCTCCATACGGGCCTCACAGAAACATGGACGGTATTTGGCGCCCCACAGCACGGCAGCCTGGGTGGTTTTTCTACGTCCGTTACCGCTGCTGCTACCGGGGGAATCGTATTGCCTGCGGGAGTAAGCTATACACCAACTACCGGGTATAGCGGCACAGATACCTTCTACATACAAGTATCAAACGGCGCAGATATGCCTATAATAGCCATTGCGGTATCGGTTAACGCTGCTCCATCGGCTATAACCGGAAGTGTTCCCCTATGCATAGGAGGGACAACCACACTGACCGAGGCGGTAACCGGCGGCACATGGAGCAGCAGTAATACTGCTATGGCTACTGTAGGCTCCGGTGATGGTATAGTTACAGGTGTTGCAGTTGGTACTGCCACCATTACTTATACCGGCGCATGTGGTATGGCAACCACTACTGTAACTGTTATGCCATCATCGGCCGCGCCTACGGTTGCTTCCGTGAGCCCATTAATGGGCTATCCGGCCTCTTCTGTAACGATAACAGGAACAAATTTTAGTGCAAATCCATTGAGCGATATTGTTTGGTTTGGGGCCACGCAGGCTACGGTAACATCGGCTAGCAATACTTCTTTGACGGTAACTGTTCCCTGCGGCGCTACTTATATGCAGGTGTCTGTTGATAATATAACGTGCCGCCTTACCGGTTTCTCGGAAAGCCGCTACCTGCCTACGTTTAATAATGCAGGCTACCTGCCTTTTGCCAATTTCAGCGCAAGCGTAGATTATCCGACAGGGCTTGTTACTTCGTCTCATGGCAGTAACCCGGTAGGCGTGGCTATAGGGGATATTGACGGGGATGGCAAACCGGATATAGTGGTTTGCAACCAGGATGCAAATTCCATTTCGGTCTTCCATAATACATCGGCCACCGGCACCATTACAGCAGGTTCTTTTGCGGCTAAAGTTGATTTTGCTACTACGAACAATCCTTACAGGATGGCCATAGGCGATCTTGACGGGGATGGCAAGCCGGAATTGGCAGTTGCTTGCTACAATGGTGATGTTAGCATCTTTCGCAACACCAGCGTAGCTGGTACAATTGACTCAAATTCGTTCTCCCCAAGAATTGACCCGAGTCTTGGAGATTCCTTCACATCGCCAAGCAATGTATTTATCAGCGATGTGGACGGCGATGGCAAACCAGACCTTGTTGTGCTTGGCTTATCATACTGGGGGGTGCTGCGTAATACGGGTACAGGCCCCCTTACAAGCAGTTCGTTAGTCAGCCGGACGACTATTGGCGTGGTTGGCATTTCGGGAGAGGCATTTACTGTTGGCGACCTGGACGGGGATGGGAAGCCCGACGTGGTTGTAAATTATCATGGTACAGGCGAAGATTCGGTTTATGTTTACAGGAATACAACATCGGGCAGTAGCATTTCATTTGCATGGCCTGTACCTTTTTACACCGGCGCCCCCTCTGCTATGACAATAGGCGACATAGACGGTGATGGCAAACCGGAACTGGTGGTGGCTAACTGGCCTTTCAGCGGTGGTTATGTTTCTGTATTGCGAAATCTCTCAACACCCGGTTCTTTCACTACGGCTTCCTTAGCCTCACATGTCGATTTCGCCACAGGTCCGCGTTTGAGTGATGTGGCTATAGCCGACCTTGACGGAGACGGCAAGGCGGACATCGTGGCTATATCGCCGAACGAAATCAGCGTTTTACGCAACACATCTACGAGCGGAACTATAAGCAGCGGCTCATTTGCAGGTTTTTTCGGGATGAGCAGTACAGTTGCAGGCTTAGAGCTTGGCCGTTTTGGTGTAGCTATTGGCGACCTGAACTGTGATGGCAAACCAGATATTGTGGTTAGTGACTATGATAACAATTTAGTTTCCGTTCTTAATAATAATCCGTTGTTGCCGGTGACCGGAACAACTGTTGTTTGCGCATTGGCAACAACCACATTGAGCGATGGCACAACGGGCGGCACATGGAGCAGTAGTAATACAACTATTGCAACGGTTGGCTCTACTGGCATTGTTACAGGTGTTGCAGGTGGTACGGCAACGATAAGCTATACAGTACCTGGTGGGTTTGCGACTGCTACAGTAACAGTGAACCCAATACCCGCAACGATCACAGGAACTACCGCCATCTGCGGCATAGGCAACACAACATCTTTGAGTGATGTTACAACGGGAGCAACGTGGAGCAGCAGTAATACAGGCATAGCCACAATAGGCTCAACGGGCGTGGTAACGGGCGTAGGAACCGGCGCGGTCACAATTAGCTATGCATTGCCTACAGGATGCTACGTAACTATGCCGGTAACTATTTACCCGATGCCGTCAGCGATCTCAGGAAATCTTGCCATCTGCGGCGTAGGCGTACCAACAACTTTAGGTAATACTGCACCGGGTGGCCTATGGAGTACTGTTCCATTTCCTATAGGCACTGTTGGCGCAACTACCGGGGTGGTAACAGGCGTTGCAACAGGCTTTATTCCTGTTACCTATACGGTACATGCCGGATGTATGGCAACGACTGTTGTAACTGTGAATGTAGCACCCTCGCCTATAACCGGTCCTGGTACCGTTTGTTCCGGATCCACGATCTCGTTAAATAATTTTACCGGATTCCAGGGGTTTGGATTGTACAAATGGACCGGCGGCGATCCATCTGTGGCAACCATTACAACTGGTGGTACGGTGACCGGTATTGCGACTGGTGCAACCACGGTAACTTTTTCCGTGAATGCAGGGTGCTTTACAACTGCGGTGGTCTCAGTCAATCCGTCACCGGCTGCAATTACAGGCAGCGGCAATGTATGCGTTGGAGGGGCAATGGCACCGGGCGAAGTAACCGGTGGCGGCACATGGAGCAGCAATTGCTCCGCTTGTGTCAGCGTTGATCCCACATCAGGTGTTGTTACCGGCCTATTAGCGCCTACCTTCCCAACCCTGACATATACTCTACCCACCGGGTGTCTGACAACAGCACAGGTGACCGTAAACTCATCTCCTGTTGCAATCACCGGAGTGGCCACAGTTTGTGAGGGCGCGGCAACAACTTTACATGATGGCACAACAGGCGGTAGATGGACAAGCGGCATTACCGGCAGCGCTTCAGTTGGTTCAGGCACGGGCATTGTTACGGGTGTTACGGCCGGCATCGTCCCGGTTACCTATGCCCTGACTACAACTGGCTGCATGACGACGGCCCAGATCACCGTAAACCCTTTACCATCACCGATTATGGGCGCTACAGCGGTTTGCACCGGCGCAACAACACCTTTAAGCGATGGTACAACGGGTGGTACATGGAGCAGCAGCAACCTGAGTGCAACTATAGACCCTGGCACCGGCTTACTCAGCGGTATGTCAGCAGTAAAAGACACTATTGCTTATACTACACCTGCAGGATGCATGACGACCATTTTTATGACTGTAAACCCCTTACCAGGCGCTGGTACAATAACAGGTTCCACAAATGTAAATACCGGCGCGACAGCGTCACTGCTTGATGCTACAACTGGCGGCACATGGAGCAGCAGTAATACCGCAATTGCCACAGTGGGCAGTACAGGGTTGGTAACCGGCGTGGCTGTGGGCACTGCAACTATATCTTATGAGGTCACCAATGTTTGCGGCACAGCATATGCTACCGCAACCGAAAATGTGGCGTCATATTGCAGTCCTGCGTTCCTTGATGCAGTGAGTAGTTGTACTTTTGGCTATAATATATATCCGTTTTTAACTACCGGGGAATCAGGTACGGCAATAAATGACTATACCCATTGCAACGGAACCACCGACTATGAGGACAATAGCAGCACCATGTCGGTAACCTATGACCAGGGCGTTACTTATACCGCTGGTATTGCCTGTTCTGTCTATGGTGGCGGCGGCAGCGGGCAGGTATGGATAGACTTTAACGATAACGGCACTTTTGAGTCTTCGGAAAGTGTTGGCGGTATTCACTTCTATTACAGCACTTCGCCCAGTTCCTTCAGCATTACGATACCTCCTAATGCAGCCACAGGTGAGCACCGGATGAGGGTTGTTTCCGCATACCCTGGGTTTGGCAGTACCTTTTACCCTGGCATAGACCCTTGCGCTACCGGCGCTACTTACGGGGATGCAAGGGATTACAGCGTGGTCATTAATTATCAGCCAACCTTTGTAGGCGGGGCTACCCAAAACCTTGCTGTATGCCAGAATACGCCGGCGGCATCTATTGACTCACTCGCAGCTTTCTTCGATAGCAATACAGGTAATGCAGATACTATGACACTTATCTCCGGGCCTTTGCACGGCACAGTAAGTGGGTTTCCTGCAACCTTTACCAGTACGGGGTCTGCCATATCACCAACCGGACTGGCTTATACACCTGCCGCCGGTTATAGCGGAACAGATGCATTTACGATACAATTGTCAGATGGCACTATCACCACTTCCGCTACTATTAATGTAACGATTGATACAGCAATACCGGCTTCGCCCATCACAGGTAGCACTACCGCTTGTGTAAGTTCATACATTCTTTTATCGGATTCAACCCCGGGCGGTAGCTGGAATGTAAGTAATGGTTCTTTCAGCAATTCGGGATACGGCTATTTTTACGGGCTTTTTCCAGGTGTGGATACTGCGACCTATACCATATCAAATAGCTGTGGAACAACTATTGACACGGTTGTGATCACAGTTCCTCCTTATCCTTCAATAGGTGATATATCTGGCCCCGCGAGTGTCTATACCGATTCAACCATTACGTTAATTGATACACCTGCCGGGGGTACATGGTTTTCTTCTGATTATACCATAGCTACTGTAAGCGGTTTAGGGGCTGTTACCGGCGTATCGCCGGGGATGGCACTCATTTTTTATGATTATACCAATGCCTGTGGCATGTCTTCAGGGACCAGCGTATGGGTAACCGTTAGCACGGCGCCTGTAGGTGGCATTTCGCCGCTCATAAACACGTTTGCAGGCAATGGCGCAGCGGCATATGCGGGTGATGGCGGCACTGTCTATGCTTCCCAGCTAAGTAACCCCACTGGTATAACCGTGGATGCAGGCGGTAACATCTATATAGCCGACAAGAATAATAATGTGGTGCGGAAAGTAAGCACATCGGGTACCATCACTACTATTGCAGGCGTCAACGCTCTTGGTGCAGGCTATAATGGCGATGGCATTCCCGCTAACACAGCCCAGTTAAATAACCCGGTGGGCGTAGCCGTTGATGCTTCCGGCAATCTATATATTGCTGACCAGGGAAACCAGGTTATCCGCATAGTAGATGCGTCTGGTAATATAAATACGTTTGCAGGTACGCCGGGGAGTTCAGGCTATTGGGGAGATACCGGGCCTGCTGTTTACGCTTCATTATCTAATCCTTCAAGCGTTGCCGTTGATGCTTCGGGCAATGTATATATTGCCGACCAGGGAAACAATGTCATCCGCAATGTAGCTCCCTGGGGCTATATCTATACTTTTGCAGGCGATGGCTCGGGCGTTGCGGGTTATTCCGGCGATGGAGCTGCGGCTAATGCAGCACTTCTAAATAATCCATCTGCAGTAGCTACCGACATTTCGGGCAATGTATATATAGCCGACGAGGGAAATAATATTGTCCGTATAGTAGATGGCTCTGGTAACATCAATGCCTTTGCGGGTACACCGGGAGTTCCAGGTAATACTGGCGATGGCGGCCCCGCGCTCGCAGCATCGCTGCAGACCCCTTCGGGCATAGTTGTTGACATTTCCGGCAATGTATTTATTGCCGATTCATTGAGTAATGTTGTGCGCAAGGTTGACGTATCGGGCAACATAAGCACATACGCCGGTGATGCCACACCAGGCTATAGTGGCGATGGAAACCCGGCCAATGATATTTCTGTACAAATCAATAACCCTTCCGGTATGGCGTTCGACACTGCGGGCAATTTATACATAGCGGACCAAACCAATAATGTAGTGCGGCTGGTAGGCACATTACCGGCTTATTACACCGCTCCTGTTTTCACAAACGGCAGTTCACAGGCTTTTCATGTTTGCATGAATGCTACTGCTACATCTATTGATCCGATATTAGCCACTATAGACAGTAATGCCGGGCTCACAGATACGTTCACAATAATTTCGGCGCCTGCAAACGGCAGCCTGGGTGGTTTCCCAACAACCGTGGCAGCAACCGGGAGCGCGACGACTACAACAGGATTAACCTATATGCCAGCCGCTGGTTATAGTGGCCCGGATGTTTTCACCATACAGGCGTCGAACGGCAAAAGGACAGCCACAACTACCGTATATATAAGCGTTGATACTGTACTGACTTCAATCCCCCCAATAACCGGAACAATACCAGCTTATCCCGGAATACTTTTTACTTTAACAGACGCAGCAAGCGGGGGCGTATGGAGCAGCAGTGATTATACAATTGCAGCAGTGTACGACTATGGTTATGGGTTTGTTTATGCAGAAGGCCTTATGCCAGGTACGGCATCAATTACGTACACTGTTACCAATGGCTGTGGTTCTTTAAGCACCCCGCAGACTGTTACGTTTGCATACCCTACCGGAGTCACATCTCCAGACATTTATACTTTTGCCGGCAATGGAATAAATGGCTACTCTGGTGATGGCGGGTCTGCCAGTTCTGCCGAGCTTTTGTATCCTTCTTCTGTAGCAGTTGACAATGCAGGCAACGTATATATTGCTGACATGCTAAACTTTGTTGTACGTAAAGTAGGCGTTTCAGGCAATATCAGCACCATTGCCGGTAATGGCAGCTATGGTTATAGTGGAGACGGGGCCCCTGCCACCAACGCCGCATTATCTTATGTTTATGGTATAGCTGTTGATGGTAGTGGAAATGTATTCCTGGCTGATATGTATAATGATGTAGTCCGTAAAGTAGATGCATCAGGCAATATCAGCACTTATGCTGGTAATAATACCGCCGGTTATACGGGAGATGGCACCGCCGCTACACTCGCACAGTTAAACAACCCGAGAGGTGTATGCCTTGACGGCGCCGGCAATCTTTATATCGCTGACTACAGTAATTTTGTTGTTCGTAAAGTGGATGCAGCAGGTAATATCAGCACTTTCGCAGGCAATGGTTCTTATGGCTATTACCTGTCTGATATAGGCGATGGCGGGCCTGCTACTGCGGCAACCTTAAGTCAACCTACAGGCATAGCCTTTGATGGTTCGGGCAATGCCTATATTTCCAATTGGACAGGTAATGTGAGGAAAGTGGCTATATCGGGCGCTATCAGCACCTTTGCAGGTGTCAATGGCAGTTCTGGTTTTAGCGGCGATGGCGGGGCGGCTACTGCTGCTCAATTTAATGGGATGGCAGGTATAGCCGTTGACAACTCCGGCAACGTATATATAGCAGACATGTTGAATAATGTTGTCCGTAAAGTTGACGGATCGGGGATGATAAGCAGCTATGCAGGTTATGGTGGTTTCGGCTATAGTGGCGATGGTGGGCCGGCAAACGATGCGCGGTTGTCAGATCCAGGTGGCGTGGCCGTCACTGGTTCTGGCATCCTATACATCGCTGATGAATCAAATAGTGTTGTCCGCATTGTTGGCGCGGCGACCCATGCCCATTCCGCTGCCTTTATTGGCGGCGCAATGCAGCCGTTTGTCGTTTGTGAAAATACTTTGGCCGCGCCTGTTAACACATTGCTCGGCATCAGTGATTCCGCTATAGGACTGGTTGATTCGTTTACCATTAGCTCGGGCCCTTCGCATGGTATGTTGGGAGGTTTCGCAACAACGGATACTTCAAACGGGGGCACAATAACCCCTTCCGGCTTAACCTATACTCCTGCTTCCGGCTATATTGGCAACGATACATTTACCATAAGGGTGTCAGACGGCAGTGCGACAGCTACCACTACTATTTTTGTAACGGTGAATCCATTGCCGTTTGCAGGGACCATAAGTGGTGCAACGGCTTTTTGTGCAGGATCGGCAACTACATTTGCTGATACAGCAGCGGGCGGTGTATGGAGCAGCAACAATACTGAGATCGCAACCATTGGCGAAGCCGGGATTTCAGGCATAGCAGCCGGAGTTGCAAATATATCTTACACGGTAACTAATGGTTGTGGCGTTGCATCTGCCGTTACTACTGTAACAGTTATTGCATCCCCTGCATCCGGTACCATTACAGGCGCCGGTACGGTATGCAAAGGCGTTTACTCTGCGATCACTTTAATGGACACGGCAACGGGAGGAACATGGAGCTGCACAAATTCCAGGGCAACGATCTCAGCAGCAGGAATGCTTACGGGCGTTACAAATGGATTGGACACAGTTAAATATACCGTTACAAATATGTGCGGTACTTCCACCGCCAGCAAAGTTATAGCGATAGGTACTTTAACTGTAAGTGCAATCAGCGGCACCCCCACATCTGTCTGCAATGGTACTGCAATCGCCCTTACAGATGCAACACCGGGTGGTACCTGGAGCAGCAGTAATACCTCTATTGCTACTGTTTCGGCCGGCGCTGTTGCCACTTTATCTCCGGGTATCGATACTATTATTTATTCTGTTTCAGGCAGTTGTGGATTTTCAAATGTGATCAAGGCCATAACCGTTAAAGCCATACCTTCGGCTGGGCCTATTGCAGGTTTGTCCAGCGTATGTGCGGGCTCTACTATTACGCTAACTGACACCTCCACAATTGGTTCACACACCTGGAGTAGCAGCAATACGGCTACTGCCACGGTGAGTACAAGCGGGGTTGTAAAGGGTATTAGCCCCAGCGCTGTAACCATTACTTTTACCCATACGGTCAACGGTTGCGTGAATTCAGAGACAGCTTTGGTAACTGTGGACTCAATACCATTTGTAGCGTCTATTGCCGGCACTTCATCTGTATGTGTTCACGCTACGGATACATTAAGTGATGTTACCCCCGGTGGTGTGTGGAGTACCAATTCTGCGGCCAGGGCTACGATAGGTTCGGTAACTGGTGTAGTAACAGGCGTAAGCAGTTCAAGCCCCGCGCCCATGATCACTTATAGCTTAACGGACATGAACGGCTGTACTAATAAAGCAACAGCGACAGTAACTGTTAATGCGGTACCTGTTGTTGCAGCTATCGGCGGCCCGGCAACAATATGTGCCGGATCGCCAATGACCTTTACCGACCTGACAGCCGGTGGCGTCTGGACTTATACTGATCCGGGCTATCCTATTGCGATATTCGATTCTGCGGCTACCGTTACCGATATGTTTGCAGGCCCTGATTCTATGATTTATACCGTTACCAATGCCACTACAGGCTGTGCGACCAGTGTTCATAAAACAGTAACTGTAAATCCATTGCCCGCAGTGCCTGTGATAACGGGAGCAAGCGCAATTTGCCTGGGCTCCCTTCCGCTTACTGTATTACACGGCTCCACAGGCACTCCTGATAGCTGGACTACCAGTAATGCAGCAATTGCTACTATATCTACAGGTGGCACAATAACTACTGTTAGCGCAGGGGTGGATACCTTTACTTATACTTATACATCAGGCGGATGCAGGAACAGTGCAACAACTGTTGTAACGGTGAACGCATTACCGGTAGTAGCGCCCATTACGGGTATTACATCCGTATGCATTCATTCCTCAGATACGTTAAGTGATGCTACCCCAGGCGGTGAATGGAGTACAAGTTCTGCTGCCAAGGCTACGGTAGGTTCGGCAACAGGAGTAGTAACAGGTCTGAGCAGTACCAGCCCAGTCCCAACGATCACTTACAGCTTGACCGACATGAATGGTTGTACCAATAAAGCCACAGTCAACGTAACTATTAATGCGGTTCCTGTCGTGGCCGCCATCGCAGGCCCTGCAACTATATGCGCAGGGTCGCCAATGACCTTTACTGACCTGACCCCTGGTGGTATATGGACTTATACCGACCCGGGCTATGCCATCGCAGTATTCGATTCTGCCGCTGTGCTGACTGATTCGGTTTCAGGCCCTGATTCTATAATTTATACCGTAACAAATGGCATTACCGGCTGCACGACCAGTGTTCATAAAACAGTAACTGTAAATCCATTGCCCACTGTGCCTGTGATAACGGGGGCAGGTTCTATTTGCCTGGGCTCCCTTCCGCTTACCGTATTACATGGTTCCACAGGCAGCCCTGATAGCTGGACCAGCAGTAATGCAGCAGTGGCTATTATTTCTACAGGCGGCACAATAACTACAGTTAGCGCAGGCGTGGATACCCTTACTTATACTTATACATCGGGCGGATGCAGGAATAGTGCTACAACTATTGTAACAGTGAACGCATTGCCGGTAGTAGCGCCCATCACAGGTATGGTCGCCGTATGCATCGGCTCAACTGATACATTAAGTGATATAACCCCCGGTGGTGTATGGATTACCAGTTCCGCTACGAGGGCAGCTGTTGGTTCTGTAACCGGTTTTGTAACCGGCGTGAATGCTGCCACCCCTGTACCCATAATCACCTACAAAGTTACTGACGGCAACGGATGTATCAATACTGCCACTACGCCGGTAACGGTAAATGCCTTACCTACAGTTGCCACCATTAGCGGTGCCACCTCAGTTTGTGCCGGTGCCACAATTCTTTTAGCAGATGCAACAACGGGTGGTACCTGGAGCAGCAGTGACGTTACAATTGCTACGGTTGATGGTTCCGGTCATGTGCTCGGTGTTACTGCCAGTGCGCTAACGATTACCTATACAGTAACAAACGTATCCGGGTGCAGCAGTTCCAAATACAAAACGGTTTCCGTGAACCCGCTACCAGTGGCCGGCATAATTTCAGGCCCGCTCACCCTGCCTATGGGATCAACCATAACACTTGTTGATACAACCAGCGGTGGCACCTGGACAAGCCACAGCACAGCTATAGCCACAATTACTGCTGCGGGTATCGTACACGGTGTTGCAGTTGGCACATCAGTAATATCCTATTCTGTAGCAAGCCATAGCTGCGGCACAGCCATTGCTACGGTAACTATTTCTGTTACCAGTCACTCGGGTAGCAGACAAATTGATACGAGTTCGACTTCCACCGATAATGAGCATACACAGGTCCCTGTTATTGTAAAGACCCTGGCGCCAATATCAGTATATCCGAACCCAACAAATGGGTCGTTTACTATTGATCTATCTGAAATAAAAAGCAACGTCACTGTGAATATCACTGACGAAGAAGGGAGATTAATTGAAACACGGGAAGTATCGGGAAATGACGAAAGAAAGGCGCAATACAATCTAAGCAATGTGGCGCGCGGCACTTATTTGATCCAAATAGTCGGATCAGGTACTATTTACCAGGGTAAGATAGTAATCTGGTAGGTTTGGCGCATTGGTACTAATGTATTTTTCATTTCATAACCACGGGTAGCACTACTGCTCCAGTCCGCAAAAATGTTTCAATCGCCGTATCGGGCAAGCCTTTCAGCTTGCCCGATTGCTTTTCGTAGAGGCAATGGCGTGAAAGTATCCTGGCAGGAATAGTAAAAGGCGTTCAGGAACAACAAAAAACAGTAGTCGATCTGCAAAGACGCATGGCATAGTTAATAAAACAAATGGAGAAACTAACCGCCAAAAGTTGATGTATTCCACAAGATTTTGCGCCAATTTCTCGGCCAGAATATGCGATTTAACTCATTGTGCCCTAGAGGGGCCGTAGAGAATCGCTATACAGAAACAGACAGTTTTTGACACCGATAGACACTAACCTCAATTAAAATAGTCCTTCGAGACACTATGAATGTCTATGTACGTCTATTCCTATTCATTCTTGTGTAATAGTTTTACCCCCGTCCAGTCCGCAAATATGTTCCAAAACCCGTGCCCAGCGCTGGTTTTGTCGTTTTAAAATTGCCGCCGTAGAGCAGCCGTAGAGAAATGGAGTATGGGAAATGGTATGTGAAAAACTAAAAAATGGGTTGTCGTGGGGCTGCCTGGTTAAATAACAAAAAAGATAAACAAACGGCATTTTCATCACATTATGAGATGAGCCCTGTTTGTATAGCGAATTTTACCAGCCCTGCTATGTTTTTTGCATTGAGTTTACTTAATAGGTTTTTGCGGTGGGTCTCTACGGTATTTGTGCTGATAAACAATTCTTCTGCAATCTCATTTGTATTGTATTCCAAAGCTATTAGTTTCAGCACTTCTTTTTCTCTGATCGTGAGGTGGGCTATTATACCGCCCACCCGCAAACGCTTATCCCTGCAAAACTTATTCTTGAAGCCCCGTTTGCCTCTGCTGCTGAAATGGTAAATGAGGCCACAATTCTCGCATTTCCGGCCAGCTATTTCACTAATCTGAAAGTGGATAATTCACTACAAATAAAAAGTGTGCAGCAACCCTTCCTCTGGATGCATGGCGTTGATGATGATTTTATCAGCATCAGCCAGGGACAAATCGTTCACAAAATCTACGGCTACAGGATGATGAAAAAATAAAAAAGATAG
>JABDBX010000054.1 GCA_013288445.1 Bacteroidota bacterium | reverse complement strand
ACCCATAGATGCAAAGTCATTAATACCCTCCACCGTCTTTATGTGGTAGTGCCGGTACTCTTTATTAGAAGGCAGGCCATTTTTAAAGCACACCATTGCTGCAACCGGGTACGATCCCTGGAAGTTGGAGTTATCAAAGCACTCAATGTGCACCGGTATCTCATTCATCTGGAAGGCCTCCTGAAGCTCTTCCAGTATCAGCATATTTTTTTCCTTCGATGCCTCGCCCAGCAATAAAGTATCTTTGCGGCGCATATCCTGCATAAATATCTCCGCGTTCTTTATGCTCATGTCCAGCAGGTTCTTTTTATCGCCGGCCTTGGGTACGGTCACTTTTATTTCCTCATCAGCTACATCCACTTCCATTGGCACTATCACTTCCTTGGCAATACTCTGGTATTTCTCCATCAGGTTGTCTATGGCCAGCGACAGCACATCTGCTTCGTCTTCCATATCCACCTTCTTCACTATTTGCAGCGTATTAGAGTGAATGATGCTGCCATTGCTCACCATCATATAGTTCACATAAAAGTGATGTTCGTCAACAAGGATGCAGGCCACATCTACATTCTCCAGCTTAGGGTTCACCACTATCGATCTGCTCTGGTAGCTTTGCAGCGACTCTATCTTTTTCTTTATGATCTGCGCTTTCTCAAACTGCATTTCTGCAGCATAGGCTCCCATCTCTGTTTTCAGGTCTTTTATCACCGCGCCTATGTTCCCTTTCAGCACATACCGCACTTGCTGCAGGTTTATCTTGTAATCCGCTTCCGGCTGGTGCGCCTCGCATGGCCCTTTACAATTGCCCAGGTGGTATTCCAGGCACACCTTGAACTTTCCCTTTTGTATGTTGGCGGGTGTCAGATTCAGCGAGCAGGTACGCAGCGGTATGTTTTGCCTTATCAGTTCCAGCAACTCCCTCACCCTGCCCAAGCCGGTAAATGGCCCCAGGTATTCCGACCCGTCCCGGATAAGCCTGCGGGTAAAAAATACGCGCGGATAATTTTCATTCTTTATAACAATGTAGGGATAAGACTTATCGTCCTTCAGCACAATGTTGAACCGAGGTTGGTAGTGCTTAATTAAAGAGTTTTCCAGGAGAAAGGCATCGTGCTCCGAATTGGTTACCGTAAAGTCCAGCGCATAAATAAGCGATACCAGCTTACGGGTCTTAAAATTGTCTAAGTTTTTATTGAAGTAGGAGCTTACCCGCTTGCGCAAGTCTTTTGCCTTCCCCACATACAGCAGTTCCTGCTCCTTGCTGAAATACTTATAACATCCCGGCTGGTGTGGTATGGATTGTACAATTTTACTGAATTCTTCCTTGGTCATCGTGTGTGTACCAAAATTACCGCATAAAAATATACTGCACAATAGTGTATTTTTTGCTGCCTATTGCGGGCCGTTCATCCGTTTGCACCTGTATCTCCTTCATGGGCTGGTAGTATAGCTTCTGGGTGGTATTTGCCAATGCCGTCTTTTTATAGGTTTCTATGTATATGCCCTTTACCTTGCTGGTATATTGGTCTATAGTTATTAGCAGCTTCTGGGTAAACTCGTCTTCATCCTTGGCCTGGTAAAAAAAATTGTGCGTCAGGTCCTGGTTGTCGTCAAATTGGGTAAATGTATATTGCTCTAAGAATTTGCGGTCGCTGATATCCGTTTCGGCAAACAACTTGAATATAGGTGCCCAACTGATCGTATCCGAATTAGTGAGGCTGCTGTCGGCCTTCCCACTATTCACCTTTACCGTTTTTGTGATCAGGAAAGGCTCGCCGGCAAACGTGTTCCACTGGTCAAGGGCATACTGGTTGATGGAGAAATAATGCCCCTTAATATCGGAGGTATCAGTTTTCTCTTTTTTCTTACACGAAAATCCTACAATTGCCCATAAAGCAATAAGCAAAAAACCTTTGCAATTAAAATCTTTCATCGTGGGTAAAATTACTAAGGAACGTTGACATGAACTAAGATTTATCCGCCGTCGCAAAAAGGCTATTGCGGACAAAGAAGGATAAAAGGATGGCAGGATGCGGACCAAGATTCGTAAGAAAACAGACGTAAACAAAAATGCCCTCACTGTTCGGCAAGAGCATCGTATGTTATAACTGCTATCAATATGGTCTTATCCATTAGCTAAAGACTTCTTAAGGAAGTCTATCACCTTCACTTCGGTCGCATCCAGCTCGCGCAGGTCGGCCAGCATCACGGAAACCCAGTCGGTAAGGTGTACCAGGTAAAACACTTCTTCCCAATAACTCTTACCTTCGGCATATATTTCCAGCACGGTAGAGGTATGCTTTTTGATCACTTTTTTATTGATCTCCATGCGTGTTTGCACACGCTCGTAATCATCGTTTGTTCTTAGTATTACCACGGCTTTATCCTGCGCGGCATCGCGCCAGCCCACCAGTTCGTTATGGTTCATCTCGGGTATTACGCCATGCCATGCAAGTAGTTTGCTGTTCTCGTTAAGTTGCTGGCGAAAGCGCACTGCCACGCCCTCAAAGTTGCCAGCCGAATAAATAATGGGGAGCTTGCCAAGCAGTTTTTTAGCCACAGCAAGCGCCTTCTTTTGCGTCTCGGCCTCACCGTCCTTCATTTGTTTTATCGCCCTCTTTATTTCCTTCTCAAACTGGTTGCCTATCAGCCCGAAATGAGCCAGCACATACAGTATCTGCACAAGCGAATAGCCAAGGCACGAACGAGGTGGCATACCTGCCGGAACGAGAATGCAATCGTGTTTTTTTGCATTGGCTATCTCCGCAACAGCGCCGCCAGATGTGATGCATACTACTGTAGCACGCTTCTTCATAGCCGCCTTCATCGCCATTAGGGTTTCCTCCGTATTGCCGGAATAAGAACACACGATCACCAGCGTTTTCCTGTTCACATAGACGGGCAGGAAATAGTCTTTGTTTACCGTGAAGGGTATCTTCATTTTATCGAAAACATAGTTCTGCACAATGGAGCCGCCAATGCCGCTGCCGCCGAGGCCAGTGACCACTACATTGTTAAAATCTTTGCCGGTAGCTATGAAACGATGATTTTTTCCTATTATTAATGCTTCATGTAATTGTATCGGGAAGTCGAGGACTAATTTTTTCATGTTGTAACGCTTAATTAATGTCCAAACATAGTAAAATTGGGATAAAGGGCGAACAAATAGCAGCCGGCTATTTGCTAAATAAAGGTTATATTATTCTTCATAATAACTGGCGTAGCGGCAAGAAGGAAATAGACATCATAGCCATGAAGGGCGATATTGTGGTTTTTGTAGAGATCAAAACCCGCTCCAACTACGATTTTGGCTTCCCCGAGGAGGCTGTAACCAAGAAGAAACAAGGCTTCTTAAAGGCTGCGGCAGCCTATTTTATGCAAATAAACCCTAAGTACCTGAACATGCAGTTCGACATCATCAGCATACTCATGGCCGGGGATACCGTGAAGGAAATTGTACACTTTGAGGAAGCTTTTTATTAATGGCTGTGGTTCGGCGAAAGCTCACCATGACAATTGGGGCTTAATACACAGTGGGAAACTTACGAAATGCAGGGAAGCCCGTTTAGCGGTTTGGGATATTTCTAAATGAGCCGGGCCACACCCAAAAAAGGTGTGGCCCGGCTCATTTATTTAACGCATAGCTTTATGCACTCACCGCCCTCTGTACAAGGTCTGCAGCTTCGCTGAGGAGCGTTGCAGACTCTACTTTGAGGCCGGAATTTACTATCAGTTCTTTAGCTGCTTCGGCATTAGTGCCTTGCAGGCGCACAATGATAGGTATGCTTATATTTCCTAATTTTTTGTAGGCTTCAATAACGCCAGCCGCTACCCGGTCGCAACGCACGATGCCTCCGAATATGTTGATGAGTATTGCCTTTACGTGCGGGTCCTTTAAAATGATCCGGAAGCCCGCCTCTACTGTCTGTGCATTGGCGCTACCACCCACATCCAGGAAGTTGGCTGGTTCGCCGCCAGCAAGCTTTATCATATCCATGGTGGCCATGGCCAGGCCTGCGCCATTTACCATGCAGCCCACATTACCATCCAGCTTCACATAGTTCAGGTTATACTCCCCTGCTTCCACTTCCGTAGGGTCTTCTTCTGTAGTATCGCGCATGTCGGCAAGATCAGGATGGCGCATCAATGCATTATCATCCAGGTTCATCTTGCAGTCCACCGCCAGTATTTTATCATCAGCGCTCTTGAACAGTGGGTTTATTTCCAGCATCGAGCAGTCGAGGCCCACATAGGCGTCATAGAGGTTTGTTACAAATTTTACCATGTTCTTAAAGGCAATACCGCTGAGCCCAAGATTAAACGCCACCTTACGCGCCTGGAACGCCTGCAACGGCATACCGGGATGCACCCACTCCTTGAATATCTTCTCCGGGGTATTATGAGCCACTTCTTCTATGTCCATACCGCCTTCGGTACTGTACATGATCACGTTCTGCTTCTTGGCGCGGTCCAGCAGTATTGAGAGATAAAACTCCTTGCGCTCACTCGGCCCATCGTAATACATATCCTGGGCTATAAGTATTTTATTTACTTTCTTTCCGACAGGCCCTGTCTGAATAGTAACCAATGTGTGGCCGAGAATGTTTTTTGCAACGCGCTCCACATCTTCGGCACTTTTCACCACTTGCACTCCGCTTTGCTCCGGCACTTCTACCATGCGGCCCTTACCACGGCCACCGGCATGTATCTGGGCTTTTATTACGGCAAATTTAGTCCCGTTGCTCACAGATATTTGTTTGTAAGCGTTAACGGCATCGTCAACCTTAGAAACAGCTATTCCTTCCTGGGTAGGTACATTATAATGCTTCAACAGTTCTTTTGCCTGGTATTCATGCAAGTTCATCGGTGTAAAATTTTCGCGAAGATAATTGAATAATGGACAAATGTGCAAATGAGATAGTCACACGCGGGGAAAAGATGAAAATAGCGCTCTAGTTATATTTTAGATATAGCCTCTCTCACTATTTTCCTTGATAACTGGTCGGCTTCGATATTGTAATTAGGGAGGTCAATTTTTTTCAGATGGGCCTTAATTTTTATAAACTCTACACTTACCACCTCGCATAGCTCCAGCAATTGTGTAACAAGATCGGCATTGGGAATGCTGGTTCCTTTTTTTGTAATAAAATTATTGGATACCAGTTTTTGCTTACGTGCAGAAATGCCAATTACGTACTGGCTATCCGAAATAATATTCACAACTTTAATGGACTTGTAATTATACCTGATATACTTTATACCCTCAATAACGGCGGTAAGTTCCATCCGGTTATGAGTAGTATCAGGTATCACGCCGGTTAATACTACTTTTTCTTCTCCAATGAAAAGAATAGCTACCCATGCGCCTATAAATTGTTTTGTATGACAGCTTCCATCAGTATAAATTGTAGCTTGATGGCTGATCTTTGAGGACATAATTTTTGTGAGTTAACCCAATCTAAAAAACCAGGCAAATTGTTATTGTAACTAAACGTGTTTTGCGCATTTTGCGCCACAATATTGCCTTCGCTCACTTTGACCTATTAAAATCCAAACATCACCCTTACCAAAAAATCACCATTTATATGCAAGCACGCAACTATACGTGCTCAACTAATGTATAAATTATCGTCAATATTTCAAAAAATCAATAATGCCATTAAAAAATACTTAACAACTGTCTGGGAATCGAGAAAATCATCTAAATACCCGCCAATAGCAAAACGAAGCACAAACAAATTCAACTGATACCATTATTGATAATACATTACAATAGCACGCTCACCTTGTTATCAATTTCGGAATGGGTATTCATAGTGTGACTATTATTTTTTCTATTAGTTTAATTTGGCAAAAAATATTTTTCCATTTGATTGCAGAAAGATGCTCCCACATTTATACTTGGGGCGGCAAATTAAGGAATAATTTACATTTCATTAACTAAATATCACACGTAAAATTGGGCTGTTGCCATAATCATAGGGAATATAGGCTAATGAGGGCGCTTTTTTTGTAATGATAAGGTTAGCCTTTTTACCCACTTTGATCGTTCCCATTTCCATCTCCAATTCGAGGGCTGCGGCGCCATTTATAGTTACCGCGTTTATCGCCTCTTCCGGGGTCATCTTCAATTGCGTACAAGCAATAGACAGCAACAACGGGATATTACCGGATGGGCATGAACCTGGATTGTAGTCCGATGCCAAACATACCGGCAAGCCGGCATCTATTATTTTCCGTGCCGGCTGATAATGCATACCAAGAAAAAATGCCGCCCCGGGGAGCAATGTGGGCATTGTGTTCCCCGTCTTCAAAGCAGCTATTTCCGCCTCCGAGACACACTCCAAATGATCTACGCTTATCGCATTATGCTTCACCCCCACTTGCACGCCGCCTGAATAATGCAACTGGTTGGCATGTATTTTTGGTTTAAGTCCATATTTCCAGCCAGCCTCTAAAAGACGTTCTGTCGCAGGCACCCCAAAAAAGCCTTCTTCACAAAAAACATCCATGTAATCGGCAAGCCCCTCACCGGCAACTACGGGCAACATTTCATCAATTATCAGCTTAATGTAAGCCTCTTTATTCTCTTTATATTCAATAGGATATGCATGTGCTGCAAGAAAGGAGGCCTTCACCGGAATACCGCTGGTCTCTTTTAATCTCCGGATCACGCGCAGCATTTTCAACTCTCCCTCCAGGCAAAGCCCATAACCACTTTTTATCTCTATTGCACCCGTACCCTGCGCCATTACATTGTGGAGCCGCTCCAGGCTTTGGTCATACAACTCCTGTTCACTCATCTTATTCAGCCTACGGGCAGAATTTAATATGCCACCGCCATTCCGCGCTATTTCCTCATAACTGCGGCCTTTTATCCTATCTACGAACTCACCGTCACGGGGCGCCGCAAAAACAAGGTGTGTGTGACTGTCGCACCAGGTCGGCAGCACCAAACAACCGTCAGCATTTATCACCTCATCAGCATTGGTTTCCGGCAAGCTGCGCATTTCCCCAAAGCTATGGATGCGGCCACTCTCCACGATCAGCCAGGCATTATCTATAGATGGCAAAACAGCCATGTCCCTGCCGCTAACTCTTGTTTTATTACCATCCGCTATCTCTACCTGGCAAAGTTGCTTAATATTTGTTATAAGTAACCTCATGGAGCCAAAAGTAATGTTTATTGCACAATTCTGCCAGTTCAATAATTCCTTAGTTACGTTGGCGAAATAAATACCACCATATGACGAAGTTGTTTTTCTTTTATGCGAGGCACAAAATCCGCGAATAGCGAGCTATTTAAGGTCTTTTGGGACGAAGCAGAAATGGAAAAGAACAAGTCAGATGGTGGTATTTATTTCGCTATCGTCGCTTAACTTTGCGGCATGTTTACACAGGAATTAACAAGCCTCCTACCAACGGATTTTAATGACAATGCGCGGGTGTGGGTATATCAAAGCAGCAGGGCATTTATAGAGAAGGAAGAAAAAGAGATAAACGAGCAGTTGTTCCAGTTCTATTCGCAATGGCAATCACATGGCACGCCGGTAAAAGGCTGGGCTAAGTTGCTGTTTAAGCAATTCGTTGTAGTTATTGCCGACGAAACTGACATGCAGGTAAGTGGGTGTAGCACAGATAGTTCAGTACGTGTAATAAAAAGCATAGAGCGACAGTATGACGTTAACTTCTTCGACCGGATGATGCTTACCTTCTTAGTAAAAAACAAGGCAGAAATGCTCACATTCGGCCAGGTACAGTACGCTATAGACAAAGGATACATTAATAAAGACACACGCCTCTTCAATAACGTAGTCACTAACAAAAAAGAATTATTGGAGAACTGGCTGGTACCGCTGCAGGAAAGCTGGCTGGCCGGGCGGGTAAGCTTGGAAAAGGCTGTAGAATAATGCCGTAATGTGATGGATTGCAGAAATGTAGTAGCGGTGTCTCTACCTTAATACCTCGCGAATTACGTGGCATCTCCCTTTAGGGTCGGGGTTTTCTCGCGGATATTCCCGCAATTTGCGGTACATCAAACTGCCTCATACAAGGAGCTCGGATATTGTGTCATATGCCAGAACAAAATAACCAATTCCTTATTGCCCTTTTATCTTATTAACCTTATTAACCTTATTAACCTTATTAACCAATTACCTTATCTCCTTGCACTTCTTCTTTAGTTGCTTCTTATCAATCAACTGATTGATTTTTTCTTCCGAATTCACCTCTGGATTCCGCACGCCGCAATCATACAATTCAGCGATCGGGTTACGGTCTATGATCATTTTGTTCATTTCATCCAAAGGCGGCAGATCAGTGAGCTTGCTGTATTTTTCATACGTATAGCTGAGAAAAGCCGATTTTTTGCCGATGCCTCTCTTATCGAGCAGGTACCCCTTAAGCAAAATAACAGGAAGCGTATAACCGCTTCCTGTTACAATATCTCCCGGACCAGGATAAGATATAATTTGCGACCTGTCTTCTGAAAGGATTACCGGCACATTGTTCCGATAATTCTTCTTCGTTTTATAGACGATCACGTGAGGCGAAGCGCTTGCCGTATGCCATTGCTGTGCCGAAGTAAAACCAACGTTGCAAAGGAAAGCCGCAATAAATACCAGCGCTAATTTCCTCATTTAGTAATTACAATTTTCTTGGTAACCATGTCTGAACCTGCCTGCAAGCGAACAAAATACACACCAGCAGCAAAATTACTTACTGGAACCGTAACAATGTCCTGGCCACGAACCGGCGTTATTTTTTGCAACTCGCGACCCTGTATATCACAGATCGTTATTTCGCTTGCGTCAACACCGTTGAGGGCAATGTTCATTACATCATTTGCAGGATTTGGGTAAACAGCAATATTATCAGCAGTTTGGGATACCGTAGATACGCCTGTCCCACTTACAACATTCATAATAATAGGATTTTCAAAGAAATCGCTGCTGGTATAAACAAACGACCCCGTGCCACCTGGTTGGTGCTGGATAGCTAAAACATAGGTACCTACCGGAACAGCTACGCTGGCACTATGAAAAGTAAAACTAAAAGAATAACCGGACGAGATATTCTGCCCGGTGTATAGCTGGATATTAGTAGTAGCCCCTGTTGATGCATTGATCAGCACAGCCTGTACCGACCCACTAAAATTTGCCACATCATAATCGGTAAGCTGGGCGCTTAAAGTAAGGGGATGTCCTGTAACAAGGGTAGTGCTACCACCGGTAATGGTAATAGCATCAGTTAATTTAAGAGTAGAGTTATCCTCTACATCCAGGATGTTATAGTTAATGAATGTGCCGTTATTCGCTACAGGCGCCCACGCCGCGCTACTTGAAGTACGGTACATAACCTGTACATGATAATGGTTTGCGGGGATCATAAGGTATTGCCCTGTCGTTGTAAATGTTAGCGGAAGGGTGCCAGCCGCCGCAATTGTCTTGCCGGTAAAAGTCTCAACCGTAGTTACAAGGTGGTTTAAAGTATCGAAAACCTGTGCACAGAAATCACCGCTAAAAGAAGAGGTACCCGCATTCTGGATCTGGGTAACAATTGAAAAACCCGTATTATAAGTCATTCCCTGGCTGGTGGTGCAGTCGAGATGTGCTGCTAATTCTATGTTACCGGTTGCTGTCGGGTAAGTATCTGGCATAATACCAATAATAGCACATTGGTCCTGGTTGAAGTTGCCGGAGCCACCACCTATGCCCAACGCAGGTGGGGCTAAGTTATCTACCGTGTACCACGCATTCGAAGCGCCGCTCCAGCCCCAGTTAAAGTGAAACATACTTGATGCATTATAACCATCGCAAACCCAGCAGTGACCACCGCCGGCAGCTGGCTCCTCGCCTGAATAAATAACAGGCCTTTGTGCATCCAGTTCTGTCTTTAATATGCTTATCCATGTAGCCTGCGCTATGCTGTCCACATAATAAACGCCGCTCGTGTACTGTTCACCAAAACGTGGTATGCCCCTTAATGTAGGCTTGTAATGGAAGTAAGTTTTCATGGCATATTCGGCACAGTTTATCACTGGGGATTCCATGGAAATAACATAGGCGCCGCTTTCTGTAGGGCTATAGTCCATATCTATGCTCACACCAGCATGATACATGAGTGTGGCAATCGCAGTATTTCCCGCAGCCAGCGAGCTGTTCATACTGGTCCAGTTATACGCCGTATTACCAAAATCGGCAGTTTGGGCGGGGTATCCGAGACCAGCAGGCGGAGTGTATGTATGCGAACCACAACCAACACTCGGCCAGTTCCAGAACTGCATAACTTCCGACATGCAAGTAGCAACACAGCCAGTTACAGATCTGCTGCTGGAAGGCCCTGGGCAATAGGTATTATAGCCTGTCCCCTGGTCCCACTTTGTAGTAAGAAGGTATTGGGTTGCATTTGGGAATGTAATACTAGTAGTACGTGCGGTAGCGCCTTTAGGGGCCGGCACAGCAGGCTTTGCTACACTCAGATCGTTCCAGGCGGTAATTGTTGAACGCTCTGCAGCTATATTGTTTTTTATAACTGCCGTGATCTGGTTTTGATAGCCTTCAATCCAGCTTTTAGCGATTGGATTGATCGTATTAATATCAAAAGGCGATTCCGGCGAATAGGAAAGTATAGGTATCACATTATCATCTGCGGACACCATAACATAACCATTGCCATTCTTAAAATTAAACACATAATAGTCATTAACTACTTTACCATTTATTTTAGCAGTTGCAACATACGAAGTGGTAAGATCCGCAGCGCTTTTTACCGCCTGTATCCCGGTCGAAATCAGGTAATTACACCCTATTGTCTTAGCGGTGTTTTCGTCAACTGATTTTGCACTGGAAACCACACTGGCAGAGGTTGATAGCAATAAAACAGTAACACATTTCAAGAGTTTTTTCATAAAAAATTCAAATTTTTACGCGCTTATTTTTTAAGATTTTTATTAAGACCGGATAGCTAAATTTGTATATCACGTCGTTTTCCGCACGCAATATACAAATTTAGCTTCTTTATTTGGGCAAAAAATTACTCAATCAGGATTTTTTCCTGCTGAAGTCGAATGGAATGATCAATTTCAGGCTGATATTGGAACCCATATTAAAGACTCCAACACGACCGGTGGCGCTGTTGTATGGGTAATATTTAAACCGGCTCATGTAATCCATATATACGGTATTGAAAATATTGGTACCGGAAAGGTATAGTTTGCACAATGTCCGGCCATGGCTCTGAATATCGCCACCCAGCCCTGCATTAAACAAAGTATAGCCTGCTGTTGCCGCCTGGCTGGCAGCGTATTCCTGCGGTGTTTGTACCGTATTAAGCGCGCTGGCTACAGAATCCTGCAGATACACATGGTTTTGCTGGAAGCAACTAAGCATACCCACTTTCACATAGGCATTCTTTATGCCCCTTCCCACTTTCTTGAAATGGAATATCAGGTCGGCAGTGATCTTTCCAGGAGGCACAAAAGGAAGATACTTAACGTTGTCGGGCACATTGAGCAAGCCCCCGTCCACAAAGCTAAACCCCGCTTTCAATTCTATCCAGGGTAGAACAGCCGGATGGATGTCCAACATGGCTTCTCCACCGTACAGTTGGGCAGACCCTTGTGTGTATTTAAATACAGGAGCATCCGGAAATAATGTTCCTCCCACACTTAATAAATTGCTGGTGGAGTCGCCACCCAATGCACTTTTTAATCCCCTGGAATAGATAAAGTCGTTTATGCTGTTATTAAATACATTCACTTCAAAGCTCACATCTTTAGCATTCATCCCGATAGTAAAGTCTTCTTCCAGGTTATTCTCTGGCTTCAGGTTGGGATCGCCAATTTCATATACAACAGTACCGTCATGCACACCATCGGCAGCACACTCAGCTACGTTAGGCGCCCTGAACCCACGGGCTATGTTGCCTTTTACATAAAAATCCTTGTTGATATTATAAGTGGCACCGAGGCTGCCCGATATACCGCTGAAGTGAGTAGTAAACTGGCTAAACTCCTGGAAAGCACCCGGAGTATTAGGGGGTACCGGCGCCTGCGCTACATTGGTCGTATCTATCCAGTGCGAATCGCCGGTGAACGTACGGTCGTCATACCGGATGCCACCGCTAACAGTAAGGTTACCGGTATGATAATTACCAATGGCAAACGCACCTGCCTGGAGGAAATTATAGTTGGGTATCAGCATTACCGTACCCAGGCTCTTTGAATCCTGGTACGCCCCATTTACACCAGCCGACATATTGAAGCCCCCCCATTGCGGAGAAATATATTTCAGGTCAAAGGTCGCGGCGTTGGAAGAATAGTAAATGTCGGGTGTGTTGGGCTGCGTGGGGTCGTTGGTTTCCTGGCGTTGATTTTTCTGGTAAGAGAATGTGCCTGTGATACGGCCACCCCCAACTGCAATACTGTTGTCCCAAACAAGTTTGGTGTGGCGTATGCGCTGGTTAATGACTAACGGTGTATAAGATGTAAGCTCCTGCTTTGTAGGCTGTTCGTAAGATGGCGCGCCGCCATTAAGATCGGGATAAGACACCTGCCGCAGCATAGCGCCAGTGGAATCCCTCGTTCCATCAACAATACCCGTGGCCATATCGAAATAGCTGGCATGTAGCTGCGAGAACCCCCATTTGCGGTGAATGCCAATAGTGCCATCCATATTGAAATTACTGAACTGGGAATTGAGTACATACCCATCGGCAGCATCCTGGTAGGCATGGGCCATAATGTTATCCACACGGCCGCTCCAAGATATACCATTTTGCGTACCGGCAAGGTGCACCATATTATTTATGAGGCCGTTATTTGTCTGGTAGTTAAACAGCACATCGCCCTTGCTTTGGCCTTCCGGCAAAGGCTGTTCGGGTAATAGGTTTATAACTCCAGCTATGGCGTCAGAGCCGTAAGCAAGCGAAGCAGGGCCTTTAAGTATTTCCGCACGGTTCACGGCATCGGGGTCCGCTTCAATACCAAACTCATCGAACCAGGGCTGGTCCATTTGTTCCACGCCATCCACCAGGGTCAGTACCCTATTATACCCCAGCCCACGTATAAACGGCTTTGCGATACTTTGTCCATCGGTCATTGCCGACACGCCGGGTACATTGGCTATCGCGTCTATTACATTCGTAGCAGAATTTTGATTCAGGTAATCGTTTGAAACTTCGGTAATGGGCTGTGGCGAGTTTCTTATGTCGGTAGCCCGTGAGTTGCCGGTTACCACTACCCCATGTATTTCTGTGTTCGACGATGAAAGTGGAAAATCGTGCATAATGGTCCCTTTTATAGTGATCGTTTGGGTCATAAGTGCATACCCAAGCGACCGAACAGAGACTAGGTATGTACCTTCCGGTAGCCTCTTCATGGAATATGCGCCCTCGGAATCGCTTACTACACCGACTCTAATATCTTCGATATAAACGGTTGCGTAGGGTACCGGTGTATTATTTTCCTTGTTATAAACCTTGCCCGTAAGCTCGTTCTGGGCAAATGACTTTATGCCGAAAAGGCATAGAAATAGTATAGCTAAACGAATAAATTTCGCATTCATAAGTAAATATTTAATAAATGAGGGAATACAGGCCATTACCGGCCCGCTTTTACTTTAAATAGTCAAAAAAAGGAAAGGTGCATACAGGAGGGATCTTGTAGCACACGTCGTTTGCAACCAATCAATACACCTTGGGGGGCGGCTTGATCACCGATGTTGAAAACAAAGAGAAGTAGTCTTTGAAAAAGGATAAAGAATGGTACGAAACCGCGCCGACACAGTAACTCACTGTAAATGGCTCCACAAGTATCTTATTGTCGTTGGGCGCATGAACATGCCGCTTACTTACGTGAACAATATTATCGGTGCAACATTTTTCGTTAGGTTCAAAGCAGCTTACTATGCTTTTTACAATACCCTCCTCGTCCTCATCATGAAAAACTGAAACAATAGCGGTATCATCAACAATCACGTAGCCGCTTACATCATAAAGCTTGCCACCTACCCAAATTTCTTTATCATTCCCGGCACTCCTAACTTCATTTACAGGTACCTTAATAACCTGTAGGTCTGTTTTCTCCAGTATGTTTTTCCCGGCGGCTATTTTGAAACTAAACTGCGCCACATCGTAAAACACGTACATAAGCGAACTAACGCCAAATGCGAGCAGTAGCAGTACAGTAGTGATACAATAGAATTGCTTCTTCAATCTTTAAAATTGCAGGTCAGAAACGGGATAATGTCCATAAAGATATAACTCCACCGTGAAAAGACAAATTCAAAACTTCCCACGAAATGTCATTGCCCTTATCCCAGCCCTATTTCCTGGTGAAGCGATGGGATTTCAATATCGGCAAAGCCCTTTTTCAATAGCCGTTCCCGGAACGCCACCTGAGATTCATATTCTCCATGTACAAGAAATAATTTCGTCACCTTCCCTGCATCCTGGCAGGCAAGCCACTGGCAAAGGTCCTCATAGTCGCCATGGGCGCTCATGCTGGATATAACGCCAACCTCTGCAACCACATCGTGATGCTCGCCATAAATAGTAACATGCCTGGCGCCGCTCCGTAGTTTACCGCCAAGGGAATGCGGCTCGCAGTAGCCAACAATCAGGATGGTGTTTTTCTCGTTATCTATATTATGCGCTATATGGTGCTTCACCCTACCCGCCTCAGCCATACCCGATGCGGATATAATAACGCACGGCTCCTTCGATGAATTCAGCGCCATGGATTCCTCTGCAGTCCGGGTATATACCAACCCTGGAAAGGAAAACACATCATCATCTTTTTTTAGCAGATCCTGAACCTGCCGGTTAAAGCATTCGGGATGGTGTTTTACGATTTCCGTAGTTTCAATGGACAGTGGACTATCCACAATATATTTCAACTTTGGTAGCCGGTGTTCGGTATCCAGCCGGTTCAGCAAGTAGAGTATCTCCTGCGTGCGCCCCACGCTGAATGCCGGGATAATCAGCTTACCTCTTTTCTTCACACAAGTATCCGTAATATAGTTCAGTAGCTTGTCGGAAGAGGAGGTTGGCAGGTCGTGGAGCCTGTTTCCATAGGTTGACTCTATAATGATGTAGTCTGCCTGCGGAAAAACTTCAGGCGATTTCAGTATCAGGTCGTTATACCTGCCCACATCTCCGCTAAAGGTGAGGTGAGTTATCCTGCCATTTTCTTTTATTTTCAGGTTAATGGCCGCGCTGCCTATAATATGGCCACAGTCGGTGTAAAGCAACTCTACATCATCGTCAATTTTAAAGGGCGCATCGTAACCAATAGGCCGCAACAGGGGAAATACCCTGGTTGCATCTTCCTCGGTATATAACGGTTCCACAGGTGGCCTGCCCTGCCTTTCATGCATCTTGTTGATGTGCAATACATCACTTTCCTGTATGTGCGCAGAGTCCAGCATCAGTATCTTCGCAAGTTCCTCTGTTTGCGTGGTGCAGTATATGGGGCCGTTGTACCCGTCTTTCACCAGCTTGGGCAGCAGGCCCACATGATCTATATGCGCATGGGAAATGATGACATAATTTAGCTGCCGGGGGTCAAAACCCCATTGGCTGTTTAGCTCCAGGGTTTCCTTACCCAGCCCCTGGAACATACCGCAATCCAGTAAAATATTTTTATCCGGGTTTATGTGCAACAAATGTTTTGAACCGGTCACTGTGCGGGCTGCTCCGTGAAATGTTATCTTCATCCTTGAATATTGCTTGTTTCTCTTTTTGCAAAACTGATTGCCCCGGTAGGGCATTTCTTCACTTGCTCCATAATTTTATCAGATGGGGCTCCATGGGCATTTATCCACGGCTTGGCATTTGCATTAAATACCTCCGGCAGGCCAGATACGCAACGCGCCGAATGCTGGCACAATTCAGGCTTCCACACCACTGCACCTTCTTCATTAGAATAGTTGATCTTTTTTTCGAGGTCGGCATCGCTGTAGGTGAAGGTGCGCACCTTCATTTCGCCCTGCAATATTTTTGATATGGGGCAATGGGCAGCGATCTCCAGCAACTTCTTCCGCTGCTCTTCGGTCACCGGGCTTAGGAACCTTATGTCGCGGTCCATTGTTGTTACCAACTTACCGCCCTCCATAGCCTGGTACAGGTTTGCGTCCACCGCTATAGATGCAACGTCCCATCCCTTCCGGTCAATGTACATACGCAAGGTCATTAGTGTACAGGAAGCGAGTGACGCAAGCAATAACGAGTGCGGGTCCGGACCCAGGCTTTTACCCCCCGTCTTTTCCGGTTCATCTGCTACCAGCGTGCCATTGCGCCACGTAATGGTGCATTTATATTTTTCGGTCCCAATATCGCCATGTACTGGCTGTTCTAAAAGATACTGCATATGGGTTTGTGTTTATTCATCATCGCTTAGTGACGCTGGCGAAATAAATACTACCGTATGACGAAGTTGTTTTTCTTTTATGCGAGGCACAAAATCCGCGAATAGTGAGCTATTTAAGGGCTTTTGGGACGAAGCAGAAATGGAAAAGAACAAGTCAGATGGTGGTATTTATTTTGTCATCGTCACTTACTTCGTTTTCTTTTTCTTAGCGTCAAACTCTTGTTTTTTGGCGGCTACCTCCTGGTCGTGCCTTTGCTTTGCAATGCTGCGCTCCTCCGGCGAACTGTCTTCCAGTTGGCTTCGCCGGCGCCGTTCCGCGATCAGGTCGGCCATAAGCTGGTTTTCCTGCTCTACTGTGCGGAAACCGTTCGGCCCCCAAAGTATAGGGGAATAGAAATCTGTGCGGTATTTGTCCACATATTTGTAGTTGCCCAATTCCTGCGCATACGTATTTGAGCCCACGATACAAAAGGCAATAACCAAGGGTATCTTTTTCATTTCATCGAGATTACACCGTAAATAAAATACAAAATTAGCAATCGGTCTTTAAATTATAGGATTAGTTGCATAGGTGCATTCGCATTTTATGCAAGTTCATTACCAGTTGCCCCGGTCTAAAGACCGGGGGGCTGGCAATAATAAGTTGGCTTTAGCCGAAATTCACAGCATATACCACTTAACATGAGTGGTTTTCGGTGCCACACATTGTGCCCATTTCGCTATATTACGTAAACTGCAAATAAAGCAGCGCTACAGCCGCAACAGTCATAAGCAATAAAGTAACACCACCAAGGACATTAGAAAGCGTTGAGTTTGTCTTGTCACCCATTATTTTCTTGTTATTGGCTATATGCATGATAATGGCAATAAGCACCGGCGCTGTGAGGCCATATAAAATAGCAGTATAAACAAGCGCCTGTATGGGGCTGATGCCAATAAAATTGAGCGACAGGCCCACCAGCAACGATATGACTATGGAAACATAAAATGCCTTTGCCTGCGGAAATACTTTGTCAAGCCCCGACTCCCAACCAAAAGTCTCGGCAAGCATATAGGCTTGTGAACCCGCCAGTACCGGTATTGCCAAAAGGCCGGTGCCTATAACACCTAAAGTAAAGATGAGGTAGGTAAATTTTCCGGTGAGTGGTTCTAATGCCTTTGCAGCCTGGTCCACCGTATCTATCTGCCTGATGCCAGCTGTATAAAGCACACTGCCCGCTGTGAGTATAATAAAGAACATAACCACATTTGAGAAGAACATGCCAAAGTTCACATCCTTTTTCATATCTCCGAGTACCCGCTTGTCCACTATAATTTTCCGCTTGCTATGCACTATACCCTCTGCCTCCATTGTAGCCTGCCAGAAGAATAAATAAGGAGAAATAGTAGTACCAAGAATAGCTACAAGTATCGAAAAAAATGCCTTATCAAACTTCACCGTGGGCACAAACGTATGCTTTGCTATCAGCCACCAATCCTGCTTTACCATAAACGGCACAATAATATACAACAGCAGCGACAGGCATAGCCATTTCAATATCCTCGCGATCTTCTGGTAGGGATATTTGATAATTACAAAAAGAAGGATGGCCGTAAAGCAAACGCAAAACACATTTGCTGGCACCTGTGGAAAAAGCATATTCGCAACAGCGCCCATACCTTGTATATCGGCCCCAATGTTTAACGTGATGGCCGGGAACCCGAACAGCAGCATCAGATAGACGATGGATTTAGGATAGTTTTCCCGCAATGTAACTGTGAGCCCTTTGCAGGTCACCAGCCCTATCCGGGCGCACATACCCTGAACAGCCGCCATAAGCGGGAAGGTAATAACAGCAGTCCATAACGTATTGAACCCAAACTGTGCCCCTGCTTGCGAATATGTGGCGATACCGGATGGGTCGTCATCGCTGGCGCCGGTAATAAGCCCCGGCCCCAATATCGCGAATGCCTTTTTGACTTTTGCTGAAAACTCTTTGGCTTTGTTCATTTTGTCATCGTCACCGGACTGACTGTACTCAAAGGTAAACAGAATGGGCATTTATTTTCCACCTTCCTTGTCGATTTTAGAAACACCATACTTCTTATTCATCTCCTCATTTATTTTCAAGGATTCAAGAAAGGCATCTGTAATAAAAGCAGGGTTTTTACTGGTATCGGTAGGCTCGGCTTTCGCCTCTACCTTCTTCGATTTCACACCCTTATTCATTTCCTCATTTTTCTGTAACGCACCTATAAAGGCTGTTGTTATAGGTTTCCGTATATTGCTACTCCCGGTCATAAAAACGGTTTTGGCTATTACAATAACATTATTGTGCCAACTGGGGCGCGGCTCAGCAGTGATCAGATCCTCGGGCTACTCCTTTACAAACTTTCGGGACCATGACAAGCCAGGTTTACTAACGCTGTTTAATAGTGTCAATGTAAGTTTATTATTGGGTGCTACGTACTATCACCGTAATGTATTACTGGCATGATTGTATTGCAGTTCCCAAAAACATTTTGCCATGAGAACTATCATTCAAGACCGGGTGTCACATCAGTTTATTGAAGGACCAATGCAGCACGGCCAAATCAAAAGCAGTTTCCAGAAAGGAACTGACGAAAAAACAGCGAACCGTGCCGACATAAACAACAGCAACGAAATTGAGGAGAGCGCTGATGATATAGACATACCTTACTATGAAGCCTATGAGCGGTATGACTAAAAGACTCCATTTAAACTTCCGGTAACAACTACTCGTTGTCCATAGGTTCTATTAACTCCAGGATAGTTAGGGCGTTTATGTACTCCTCAACAAGTTCATTACGTCCGTCAAACTGCTGTGCGATCTCGTTAACGCTAATGGGCTTTTCGTCACCCTTTCTGGCGTTCTTGATCTCCAGTATCTTACGGTACACTGCTAAGACGTCCAACTCGATTTTCTGCTCTTTTTCTTTGCTATCCCATTCAGCCCAGATCCGCTATTAAAAAAGGTTAAGCAACTGTGGAACGTCTAATGGCTTATGAATGTACCCTGATATTCGTGGGTTGCTATTTGCCTTTTCTATGTCATTAACATCCAGTGAGGATGAAAGAATGTATATCTTAAATTGCTGCTTCACCTCCGCTCCAAATGCTTCAAAACTATCCAATACCTCCCAGGCAAGCAATTCGGGCATAGTAATATCAAGGAACAGCATCGTAGTCTGCGGGCCTGCTGTGGGGTATTCAATACGAATATAATCAAGGGCAGTTACAGGATTAGTAAAGGTTTGAATATCGGTATCAGGAAACAATTGCCGGATATTGCCACTACAAAGCAGGTTATTAAAAGGATCGTCATCAATGAC
>JABDBX010000053.1 GCA_013288445.1 Bacteroidota bacterium | reverse complement strand
TGCAACCCTGGCAAATTTTGTATAGTTTATTTTATGTACCCAGTAAGTAATGAGCAAGCCAAGCCCAAGCACCATTACCTGCTTTACGAGGTAATAGTTGGAGTTCCTTTCCATGCGGTAGGCAAGGGACCCTGTGGAGCTGTAAACAGCAAGCAAACTAATAAACGACAGTACGAGCACCACTGCCCATATCATTTTGTCGCCTTTCGTTTTTTTGAGTAATTCGTTCATACTACTTTCCTGAAACCATTTTTAATTCAAGTCAATTTCATTTATAAGTTCTGCACAGCGGCTTTAAACTGTCTTCCCCGGTCTTCATAATTTTTAAAAAGGTCAAAACTTGCACAGGCGGGAGACAACAAAACAACATCCCCTTTCTCGGCAAGTAAGTACGCTGCACCTACAGCGTCTGAAGCCGTTCTTGTATCATATATCGTTTCAATGTCGTCGCCAAAAAAATCATGGATGGGTTTATTATCCAGACCCAGGCAAACAATGGCTTTCACTTTTTCCCTTACCAGTTCCAGTATCTCGGAATAATCATTGCCTTTGTCCTGGCCGCCAAGAATAAGTATTACCGGCTGCTCCATGCACTCTAATGCAAACCAAACGGAGTTTACATTTGTAGCTTTGCTGTCGTTAACGAACCTCACACCCCGGATGGTCGCCACGTATTCGAGCCTATGCTCGAGGCCTTCAAATGCTTCAAATGTTTCGCGAATCTTTAACTTTCTTATGCCCGCCACCCTTGATGATATACCCGCTGCCATACTATTATACCTATTGTGTTTGCCCTTTAATGCGAGTTCGTGAATGGACATGCCCATTGTGTCTCCATCGTACTTTACGTACAAGTTACCGTCGCTGATATAGCCACCGTCGTTTTCGAGATCTATATTATTTTCGTCCATTGTGAAGTACAGTATTTTTGCGTGAGTAGAATGGGTTTCCAGGTAGTTCATTATTACTTTATCGTCCCGGTTCACGACAAAGAAGTCTGTTGCAATTTGGTTCTTGGTTATTCTGAATTTCGACTCCACATAATTTTCAAACTTATAATCGTACCTGTCTAAATGATCGGGCGTAATGTTGAGCAGCACAGCCACATCTGGCCGGAACCAATGAATATCATCGAGCTGAAAGCTGCTGATCTCCATCACGTACCACTTACATGGCCGCTCCGCCATCTGCCTTGCAAAACTGTATCCTATGTTCCCAACCATAGCCACATCATAAGCGGCATTCTTCAACACTTCGTAGGTAAGCTTGGTGGTAGTGCTCTTGCCGTTGCTGCCGGTGATAGCTATTATTTTGCTGTCTCCTTTATAACGGTAAGCAAACTCTATCTCGCTGCACACTTCTATGCCTGCACTGCGCACCTGTTTTACGATGGCCACTTTATCACTGATGCCGGGGCTCTTCACTATACAATCGGCATTCAGTATTTTTTCCTCCGTATGGCTACCTTCCTCAAACTCAATACCGCTTTCCTGTAACTCAGCCCGGAACCCGGGTTTTATTATTCCCCCATCGCTCACAAACACATCCCAACCCTGTAGCCGACCCAGCAAAGCCGCGCCCACACCGCTTTCAGCAGCACCGAGTATCACCAGGCGTTGTGTTTGTTTCCCTTCCACTATTGCAATTTCAATGTTACTATACTCATTATGGCCAACAGAATCCCTATGATCCAGAAGCGTGTTACTATCTTCGATTCGTGATATCCTAATTTCTGGTAATGGTGGTGTAGGGGCGCCATTTTAAATATCCGCCGGCCCTCGCCATATTTTTTCTTGGTGCGCTTGAAGTACCAGACCTGAAGTACAACGGACGCATTCTCTACAAGGAAGATGCCACAAATGATGGGCACCAGTAATTCCTTTCTTACGATGATAGCAAGCGAGGCTATAATGCCACCAAGCGCGAGACTACCCGTATCGCCCATGAACACCTGTGCCGGATAGGCGTTGTACCAAAGAAAGCCTACACAAGCGCCTACAAAGGCGCCGATGAAAATAGACAGCTCACCGAGGTTGGGTATATCCATGATGTTGAGATAACCGGCAAAAAGGTAGTTACCGGATACATAGGCAAACACACCGAGGCATACACCAATGATAGCTGACGTGCCTGTAGCCAACCCATCAATGCCATCGGTAAGGTTGGCCCCATTTGATACAGCCACAATAATGAAGATCACAAATATGATGTAGATGATGGGCGTGGTCACATCCACATATTTTTCACCAAATAAGGCTGCTATCTTTTCGTATCTGAATTCGTGCGACTTTACAAAAGGTATAGTTGTAGTGGCTGTTCTTACATTTACATAGGTCTGTTCCTTTCCGTTCTCGTCTTTGCGCACAAAACGACCTGCTTCCAGTTTTTCCGCTACATTGAACACCCCGCCACGCGGGTCTTTTACTTCCCTGCTGATGACCACATGATTGTTGTAGTACATGGTAAGGCCAACGATGATACCCAGCCCTACCTGGCCCATTATCTTAAAGCGGCCTGCAAGCCCTTCTTTGTTTTTCTTAAACACCTTTATGTAATCGTCAAGGAAACCTACTATACCCAACCATACCGTGGATACCAGCATGAGCACGATGTAAACATTAAGCACCCTTGCAAAAAGCAGCGTAGGTATAAGTATAGCACCGATGATAATGAGGCCGCCCATTGTAGGTGTGCCTCTCTTTTGCGCTTCGCCCTGCAAGCCAAGATCGCGCACTGTTTCACCTATCTGCTTGCGCTGCAAAAAGCTGATGAGCCTTTTACCCAAAAGCATGGATATTACCAGCGACAAAATGATAGCCATAGCCACGCGGAAGGTGATGTAATTAAACACCCCCGCACCAGCCAGGTGAAAGTTATCGCGCAGATATGTGAACAGATAGTACAGCATTAATGCCCTTTATTTATTTAGTGTTTCAAACGCTTCCGTTAATATTTCTTTGTCGTCAAAATGAGTTTTAATGCCTTTGATCTCCTGGTATTTTTCATGGCCTTTGCCTGCAACCAACACTATATCGCCCGCCTGGGCAAAGGAACATGCTACTTTTATCGCTTCCTTCCGGTCGGTAATACGGAGGCTCTTTCTCTTTTGTGGACCGGTAAGCCCGGCTTCCATTTCGTTCAGTATTACTTCGGGGTCTTCGCTGCGCGGGTTGTCTGAGGTAAGAATAGCTTTATCGCTATGCTCACACGCTACCTGCGCCATAATGGGCCGCTTGGTTTTATCGCGGTCGCCGCCACAACCTATCACTGTAACCAATTGCTGGCCCTGTGTGCGGAGTTGGTTGACAGTAGCCAATACATTTATCAATGCATCGGGGGTATGTGCGTAGTCTATAATGCCCAATATCTTGTCTTTTGGCGACATGTAGGTTTCAAAGCGCCCTTCGGCGCCATGCAGCCCGCTAAGCGCTTCCAGGATATTCATTTTCTCTTCGCCCAATAACTTCGCCACCCCATATACTGCCAACAGATTGTAGGCATTGAATGTGCCTATCATCCTGAAATGCGCTTCCTGTCCATCCACCACCATCACAAGGCCGGTGAGGTTATTCTCCAGCACCTTTCCTTTTATTGTTGCTGGCACTTTAAGGCTGTAAGTGTTTTTAGCCGCCTTTGTATTCTGCAACATTACCAGCCCTCTTTTATCATCGGCATTGGTAAGCGCAAAAGCATCTGTAGGCAGACCATCGAAGAACAGTTTCTTCACCCGTATGTATTCATCAAATGTTTTGTGATAATCAAGATGGTCATGCGTGATGTTTGTAAACACCCCACCCGCAAAACGGATACCTGCAATACGCTGCTGGTGTACTGCGTGGGAACTTACCTCCATGAAGGCATAAGCACATCCAGCATCCACCATACGTTTCAGCAGTGCGTGTATGGAGATCGCATCAGGTGTGGTGTGGGTGGATATCTCCACCTCGCTATGTATTTGGTTCTGTACGGTTGACAGCAAGCCGCATTTATAGCCTAGTTTTTCAAAGAGCTTGTACAGAAGGGTGGCCGTTGTTGTTTTACCATTAGTGCCCGTGATACCCACTACCTTCAGCCCCAACGAAGGAAAATCGTAGAATGCATCGGCCATTTGCCCTGCGGTGGCAGCGCTGTCCTTCACCTGTACGTAAGCAATGCCATCTTTTTGTGCAGTAGGGAGCGATTCGCAAACGATAACGGAGGCTCCTTGGTCAATTGCTTTTTCTATAAACGAATGCCCATCGGACAAAGTGCCCTTCACTGCAATAAACGCGCTACCGGTCGTTGCCTTGCGGGAATCAATGCACAAACTGTCCACAACCGTATCCATGTCGCCATGGACTTGCAGTGGTGTTACATTTATCAATATGTCGCGAAGTATGGGCATTAGCTTAATTGCAGTATTATGTTTTGTCCTTTGGTAAATTTTGATCCGGCCGCTATTGATTGCCCCTGCACTTTTCCTTTCCCGCGCACATGCACTTGCAAGCCACTATTCTCCAGCATGTACACGGCGTCTTTTAGGCTCATACCGGTTACATCGGGAACAATGTCTTTGTATAATTTCTTAGGTTGAATCGCTACATGTTTATTCGAGTCGGTTGATAATTGCATCATCTGGCTCATATAGTCAGTGGCAATGGGAGTATGTTTATTAATGCCGTTGAGCAACACCTCGTAGTTCCTTGCAGTTGCGGCTTTGGCAGGTATTACCCCTGTGTTGTTCAGCGCAAGGCTATCCAGCGGGCCCGCCCATGCACCAATGTTCTCCGAGAATATTTTATCTGCCACCATCCTGAATACGGGAGCTGCTATAGCGCCGCCATAATACGCTTCGGAATGGGGCTTGGTGCGAATAACCACGCAGATGGTATATTTAGGCTGTTCTGCCGGTAGAAAACCTACAAATGAACCCTGGTAAACCCCATCGGTATATCTGATGCCCTTATCTGCCACCTGGGCAGTACCCGTCTTACCGGCCATTGTGTAGTATGGCGATTCTATTCCTTTAGCAGTGCCCTCTGTAACTACTGCACGCATACATTTTTGCAATTGTGCCACAGCGCTGGAATCAGCTACCTCCTCTATTTCTGTTGGTTCAAATGTTTTTACGTCCTTGCCATATTCCTTTATAGCGCTTACGAGGTATGGCTTCATCATCTTGCCGTTGTTGGCTATGGCATTATACAACATGCAGGTATGCAGCGGGGTTACCAGCACACCATAACCTGTAGCCAGCCAGGGTAGCGATGAGTTACTCCACTCTTTCGTGTCCGGCGTAACAATGTGCGTGCGGCGCTCACCTAAAAGATCGATACCCGTTGGCCGGTCGAAGTGCAGCGACACCAGGTGATCTACATATTTCTTAGGGTTATTGCCGTAGTATTGGTTGGCCAGCTTGGCCATTGCCGCATTGCTCGATTCGGCATAGGCTTTCCATATAGGCATCTTACCCAGGCCCAGGTGAGAATCGCGCATCACCCGGTTGCCAAAAGTTATTTGACCTCCTTCTGCATCCACTATGTCATTAACTGTTATCAGCTTGTCGTTGAGCAATGATAACAGAGTAGCTAATTTGAATGTGGAACCCGGCTCCGTAGGTATCATTGCATAATTAAAATCTTCCCAATAGCTGCCATCGGGCTGGCGGCCCAGGTTTACCAGGGTACGCACCTTGCCTGTCTTTACTTCCATCACTATACATGTACCATAGAGGCATTGATACTTTTCCAGTATGCTCATCAGTGCGTGTTCGGCCACATCCTGCACGTTCATGTCCAGCGTGGTTACAATGTCTCTGCCATTTAGCGGGTCCACTTCCGATCCTTCTATGGGTATCCAGGTGTTGCCTGTTGCTTTCTGCACTACCCTGCGGCCGTTCTCTCCTGCAAGGTCGCGGTTGTACGTAGCTTCTAAACCAGAAACATTGCTATCGCGGAAAACACCAATAGTGCGGAACGCAAGCATGTTGTAAGGCGTTACCCGCTTGTTCTTTGAATCTTCTATAAAGCCGCCGTATCCTTTCCCTTTATTAAATATCGGGAATGAGCGCAGGGCTTCATACTGGTAGTATTTTAGCTTCTTGCCCAGCTGGTAATATTTATTCTCTTCATTGTAAGCGCGCACAAATTCGCTCTTATATTGTTCCGGGGTTTTATCCATGAACAGGTAGGATACGCAACGGCTCAATGAATCAATGTTTTTTGCAAACAGGCTTGAGTCAATAACCGAGAAATCAATATGCACATCAAATTCGGGGATTGAGGAGCTGAGCAGCACACCATCTTCGGTGTATATATTGCCCCTTTCGGCCAGCAAAGTATCGAAGCGCGTATGCATTTCTTTTGCCATAGCGCGCAGCTTGGGGCCTTCTTTATACTGGATCATAGCGGCCTTGAAAATGATGGCAGCACCAAACAAGCAAATGCATGTGAAAGCGATGTACACCCTGAACCGTATGTCTTTTTTTATCGTCACTTTTTTCGTAATCCCCTTATTACCTGTTAACTAAATAATCTCCTTTGCGAGCCGGTTCGATACCTTCGGCATCGGTACAGGGTTTGCTGGTTTTCTATAACGTTTGATACCTTCGGCATCACCTCTAATATTCTAACTTCACCCCGAAACCGATTAACTTATGAACCTATTACCCGATTAACCTATTACCCAATCACCCTACTGCCCAATTTTATACGCCGGCATCAAGGATGGCTTCAGCCCAATACCCTCTGCGTTTTTTATTACCTGCGTTTCGGCCTTCACATTCATCAACTGCGATTTTGCATCCATATACTTCCAGCGTAGCTCTTTAAGCGCTTTGTGCTTCATGGTAAGCTCCTGCTGCATCTCTAATGCACGATGACTGTTGCTGATATACAACACCGCCAGAAGCGCCACAAATGCCAGGTAGGGAATATTGTTTACGAATGCTTTATAAGATACTTTCTCCACCAACGCCCGCCAGTCGTTCCTCACCCGTTGTGCGGGCGTCAGCACTTCCTGCTGATCGTTCTTGTCTTCTTTACTCATATTTTATACCTCTTACCTATAACCCCAAACCCCTCCCGATGGAAAATCGGGACCTTGTTCTGGGGCTTCCCCTCATTATCTTTTCAAACGAGTGCGTCCTTCGTTGCCCCTCCCTTCCAAATCCCCTGATAAAAAATAAGGGGAAGCCCCTTTAGGGGTTTGGGGTTGCTACTCTCAGCCTCGCGCTTCTCGCCCTCGGATTATTTTTTATTTCTTCTTCTGTTGGTTCTACCGGTTTCTGTGTCAATGGTCTTAGCGGGGGTATGATCGCTTCCTCATATTCACCTGCTTCATCCCATCTCCCCCTCTTCATGTAGTGCTTCACTATCCTGTCTTCCAGCGAGTGAAAGGAGATAACACTTAGCCTCCCACCCGGTTTCAGGCTTATTGCTGCCTGCTGCAAAAACTCTTTCAGCGCACCCAACTCATCATTCACTTCTATTCTCAGCGCCTGGAACACCTGTGCCAGGTACCGGTTAGGGTTGCCCCGTATAACAGGCGACAACATTGCTTTTAGCGCCTCTATGGTTTGCACGCCGTTTCCCTTGCGGTGGGTCACGATGTGCTTTGCAAGCTGCCTTGCGTTGCGCACTTCGCCGTATTGCTCAAATAGTTGGTGAAGCTGCTGCTCGGTATAGCTTTGCAACACTTTAGCCGCCGTAAGCTCCGATCGTTTGTCCATCCGCATATCCAACGGACCGTCATACCTGATAGAGAAGCCACGTTCTGCCGTGTCAAATTGAAAAGAACTTACACCTAAGTCTGCTAATATGCCATCCACCTCGGTGTGTCCATGCAGCCGCAAAAAACGCCGCAGGTATTTAAAATTTTCTGTTACCGGCATCAGCCGCACATCGTCCGGTTTGTTCTTCCAGGCGTCCGCATCCTGGTCAAATGCTATGAGCCTTCCCTTTGGCCCCAGCTTCTCCAGTATCAGCCGGCTATGGCCCCCACCGCCGAATGTGGCATCTACATACACACCATCTTCCTTTATATCTAATCCATCAACTGCCTCGTGTAAAAGAACTGTTGTGTGGTAAAAACCGGGTTGTTCCATTTTTTACAGATTTTCAAATGGGTTCCCGAAATCGTTTGCCACTTCTTCCGCCAGCCTGCTCATATTCACCGCATTTTGACGGAGATAATTATAATAGGTATCTTTATCCCACAACTCCAGCTTATTGCCCTGCGCCGCTAATACCGCATCTTTTTTAATACCCGCATACTCCTGTAGTGGCTTAGGCACCAACATGCGGTCTGCGCTATCCAGCTCTACGAGCGTGGCCCCATTCAGGAATAATCTTTTAAATTCTCTTACGCCTGGCTTAAAATCATTGAGCTTATTTATTTTTTCACTAATAGCATTCCAGGTGTTGACCGGATATATGGTCAGGCAATTTTCAAAATCTCTTTTTATAACATACTGTTCCCCAGCACCCTCAGCCATTTGCTTGCGGATACCCGATGGCAGCAGGAAACGCCCTTTGGCGTCAATTGCTACTTCATATTCACCGAGGAAACTGGTCATTTTAGTAATTGTTAATTATTATTACCACAAAATAACACAAATTCCCACTAATCTACACAAAATTATTTACACATATTTATCCACATACACATATATGGGCTGAAATGCTTTACAGTAGCGGGTTTCAGGCAATATTTGGCCAAAAAACAGGAAAAAGCATGTGCATAACGTGTTAATTAGTGTGGATTGGTGTGGATTAACCCCCCGCCCTAAAGGGAGCTACCAAATACGAGTAGCCAAAATATCGGCTCACATTATCTATTGCTTATATTACAGACGGTAATGAATTTATCCCGCATGGCCAATATTAAATTATTGAGGACACCCCCATTTTAGTCGCTACATTATCAGAATGAAAGTATTTTTGATGATTAATTTTGCTCACTTTGAAATCAACAAAACAAACCATAATCCGCGACCTAAGCTGGTTGGCATTTAATGCCCGTGTGCTACAGGAAGCCAAAGACACATCTAACCATATTCACGACCGGCTGCGATTCCTTGGTATTTTCTCTAATAACCTGGATGAGTTTTTCAGGGTAAGGGTAGCAGCGCTGAATAAGATGGTGCTATTAGGCAAGGCCGCCAAAATGCATATGGAAGCCAACCCGGATAAGATATTGCGCAAGATCCAGCAAACGGTTATTACCCAGCAGGCCGAATTTGACCATACCTATTCGGAGATAATAACGGAACTGGAACGTAAAAATATTTTCATCAAAAATGAAAAACAGCTTTCTAAAAAGCAGAAAGATTTCGTTTCCAAGATTTTTGAGGAAAAGGTCCGTACCCAGATCATCCCGCTGATGATCGAGACGATCCCGCACATCCCCTTGCTGCGCGACAAGTCTATTTACCTTGCCTGTGTGCTGGGCAATACAAAAGAGTCTATGGTGCAGCGCTATGCGCTTATAGAGATACCCACAAAGGTGCTGCCCCGGTTCGTGATACTACCATCGGAAGAAGGGCATACCGATATAGTGCTGCTGGAAGATATTATCCGCTTCAACCTGCAAAGCCTGTTTGCACCCTTTGGGTTCGACAGGTTTATGGGCTACATCATTAAAGTAACCCGCGACGCCGAGCTGGACATAGACAATGACGTAAACACCAACATCATCACCGAGCTGGAGAAGGGACTGAAAAACCGCAAGCATGGCCGCGCCACACGTTTTGTGTATGACCGGCAGATAGACCCGATGCTGCTGAACTACCTGACCCGGCGGCTTGGCCTCACCAAGAAAGACAACCTGATACCCGGCGGAAGGATACATAATTTCAAAGATTTCATAGACTTCCCGTCTGCTATATTTAATGACATCACTCCGCGCCCACAGCCGTTTGTGCACCCGCTGCTGAAACAGCCATGCCGGATAATGGATATACTGGAAAAGCGGGATGTGATGCTGCACCTGCCCTACCATTCATTCGACTCAATAATAGACCTGCTGCGCGAAGCGGCCATTGACCCGTTTGTGCAAAGCATACGCATAACCTGCTACCGGCTTGCCAAAAACTCGAAGATCGTTAACGCACTCGTTAATGCCGTGCGGAATGGGAAGGAAGTTACCGTGGTGCTGGAACTTAGGGCGCGGTTTGACGAGGAAGCAAATATGCGCTGGAAAACCCAACTGGAAGAAGAGGGTGTGAAGGTGGTGCTGGGCATTCACGATATGAAGGTACATGCCAAAATATGCGTGATAAAAAAGCGCGAGTTCAACCGTACCAAGCAATATGGATTTGTGTCAACCGGCAACCTGAATGAAAATACTGCGCGGTATTATGGCGACCACTGCCTGCTGACCACAAACAGGACCATACTGGGCGATATAAACCGTGTGTTTGACTACTTAGAAAACCCCGTGAAGAAGGTGGCTACGCTAAAAGCATGTAAGACGTTGCCTGTTTCTCCTTTGAACATGCGCACGGTGATGCTGAACCAAATAAACAAAGAGATACGGTTTGCAAAGAAGAAAAAGGCGGCGTCTGTGACCATTAAACTAAACAGCCTTGTGGACGTGGCGCTGATAGACAAACTATATGTGGCAGCAAAAGCGGGGGTGGACATAAAAATGGTGATACGTGGTATATGCTGTGCCTATACCGAGCAGAAAGCATTTAAAGAACACATACGGGCTATAAGCATACTTGATGAATACCTGGAACATGCACGTGTCTTTGTGTTCAACAACGGGAACCACCCGCAGGTGTTCATATCGTCGGCCGACTGGATGGTGCGCAACCTTGACCACCGGATAGAAACGGCCTGCCCTATTTATGATAAAAATATACAGCAGGAATTGATAGACATTCTGAACATACAGCTTGCCGAGAATGTAAAAGGGCGTATCTTAGATAATGAGCAAAACAATAACTACGTGCCGAGAGAAGAACATATGCCCGAAGTGCGCTCGCAGGAGGCTATTTACAATTACCTGCGAAATAAAAGCTACTAAAATTTGATACTTGCGGCTATTGATATTGGGTCTAATGCAGCGCGGCTTCTGATAAGCGAGGCATCGGTGTATAAAGACGGTACGGTGGATTTTACAAAGATAAATCTGCTACGCATACCGCTACGATTGGGGTTCGATGTGTTTGACAAAGGCTTTGTGACCGAAGAGAAGAAAAAAAAGCTGATCGAAACACTGAAGGCCTACAAACTGCTGATGAACATCTATGATGTGCAGGCCTTTAAAGCCTGCGCTACATCGGCTATGCGCGATGCTGCCAACGGGGCCAAAATACTGGAAGAGATATACAATGAGACCGGCCTGAAAATAGAAATCATAACCGGGCAGGAGGAAGCAAACATTATCTACGAAACCCATATAGCTGAGAAACTAAGCGACAATAAATCTTACCTGTATATAGATGTGGGGGGCGGCAGCACGGAGGTAACCCTGTACGCTCACAACCATACCATTTTCAAAGAGTCGTTCAACATAGGCACCATACGTATGCTGCACAACAAAGTGAGCGACGAGCAGTGGGAACACATGAAGTGGTACATAAAAACCTATGCCCGCGATTACCAGCCGCTGGAAGCCATAGGCACCGGTGGCAACATCAATAAAATATTCTCCATCTCCAAACGGAAAGAAGGCAGGCCACTCCCCCTGGACCTGCTGAAGGACTACTATAAAGAACTTAGCTACACGCCGCTCGAGGAGCGCAAGCACCTCTACCAGTTCCGCGACGACCGCGCCGATGTAATAGTGCCCGCACTACAGGTGTACATCTCCATTATGCGCTGGGCCCTTGCCGATGAAATATATGTGCCCAAGATAGGGCTTGCCGACGGGCTGATAAAGATGCTGTATAGCGAGATGATGGTGAAAGGGTGAGTTTTGGTGAGTTTAGTACATAGCCTGTTGGGAGCCGGTATATGCATATGCGCACCCGAAGGATACCTTGAAGGGTCCTTTGTTATCAGAATCTTCTTGAAGTCATTAAATGCAGCTACTAAATGCAGCTACGTGTCCACCCTGCGCCAGTACCCAAGTGAGGAAAAGACAAGCAATGGTGGAATATATTTTTGAATAAATGCACATTTTATCAAAATGTTTGTATCTTTGTGGCATGGTAAAGCCCACTTACATTCTCAAACAAACACCCAATTTCACTAAAGAGTTAAAGGCGTTATCAAAAAAGTATGCTTCAATAATTGAAGACATGGAATTAATGGCATCCGAATTAATGGTTGACCCCACTGCCGGAACTTCACTTGGCAATGGCTTTTACAAGATCAGAATGGCGATAACGTCTAAAGGTAAAGGTAAGTCGGGCGGCGCAAGGATTATAATAAACGTTAAGGTGGTAGATAAAATTGTTGGACTTATATCCATCTATGACAAATCGGAAAAGGTATCAATCTCAATAAATGAATTAAAAGAAATTTTCAAAACTATTAAATAGTATAGTATGTCAACAAAAAAAGAAAAGATCATCAAGGGGCTAAAGAAAGGCATAAAAGAATTTGAACTCATCCAAACGGGCGAATTAAAGGTGCCTGATTTTGCAGAAATGATACAGGAGCTAAAAGCAGAAAGAGATAAACGCGGTGGGGCCGGGCGTGGACAAGGCCGCAAACCTGCCGGATATACTACCCGCATATGGGTAACCCCCGAAGAAAAAGCCCTTATTCTTTCCACCCGTACAAAAGCCGGGAATAATGTACTGTAGCGCCTGCCCTGCAGGTGTACATTTCTATAATGCGCTGGGCCCTTGCGGATGAAATATATGTACCCAAGATAGGGCGTGCCGACGGGCTGATAAAGATGCTGTATAGCGAGATGATGGTGAAGGGGTGAGTTTCGGGTTTATTTAATGACTGTACCTTGATGAAAAAACAAATAGTTGAAGCAATTCTATTCATTGGTATTACATACGGAATCATTTTTTCCCTATTGTCAATACTAGATATTTATTTCACAATATTAAACCCGAGAGAATTTAAAGAACTATACGTAATGTTGCCCTCTGAGGAGCATTGGCAATTTCGCAGCCTAACAAATTTTACTGTAAGGAATATTTTAGTTTTACTTGCGTACGCAGGATTCACTTGCGTAAACATATTGTGCTTAAAAAAAAGAAATTTATTCTACATAGTTGTTTTACTGGACATCATTATTCTATTGCTTGTTCTACGGTACCATTATTTATTCCAGCAAGCTGGATATGACCATTATCCCGGCTTTGACCCTTATTTTATATGATCGGATATCAATAAACACTGCGTTTACCATCACTTTATTTTCGCCTACAATTTGCTACGCAGTGTATAGCAATTTCACAACAAAAAAATAACATGTAATTCTTTGCGTTTTATTTGTCAAAACCTACGATTTACAAAACATCCCAATAGGCTACGCCCTGCGTAGCCTATTCAAAATAAACCCGGTCGGCATACTTTTTTGCATAAAAAAACCTTCGCAACTTTCGCTGCAAAGGTTTCAAAAAGGTAAGGGTAAATTATATTTTCCAGTCGTCAACACTGTCGCCTTCGTGGGCAGTGATTGAAGAAACAACTTCCTGCACTTCGGCAACTTCGGGCATCTCTGCAACTATTGTTGATGCAGATACTTCTACGCCTTCTTCATTTTCCTGGTCGTGGTTGAATGCGTCAAAATCGAAATCGGGCATGAGGTCCGTCTTCACATAGCCAATGGTCTCTGTTAAACCCGCAAGGAATTTATTGAAGTCTTCTTTGTACAGGAACATCTTGTGACGGTCATACCCATTATCATCAAAACGTTTTTTGCTTTCTGTGATCGTTATGAAGTAATCATTACCACGGGTAGCGCGCACGTCAAAAAAATAAGTCCTTCTTTTGCCTGCTTTTATGCGTTTACTATAGATGCTTTCATTACGTGTCTCACCACGATTATCTCCACGGCTCTCACCCCGATTATCGCCAAAGTTTTTGTTTTCGTACGCCACAATTCTGTGTTTTAAGTTATCAATCTGTCACAAATTTAATTAAAGAAGGCAAGTATCCAAATTAATTTCAATCAATTATGGCTAATAGCGAAAATTTCCTTGAAATACTTTGCCCGCTTGGTTTTCAGGGTCATCGTTGTTTATGAAAATATAAGAACGCTTTTTATTGCATAAATTTTGCAATTGAAAGGATGTAAGGCAATTGAAAAGGGCTGAATGCCGGGGAATAACGCCAACCAGATTGCAAATATTGCAGTAATAAATGGCTAAGTGACGATGACAAAATAAATACCACCATTTGACTTGTTCTTTTCCATTTCTGCTTCGTCCCAATCCCGATAGCTATCGGGATAAATAGCTCACTATTCGCGGATTTTGTGCCTAGCATAAAAGAAAAATAACTTCGCCAAATAGTGATATTTATTTCGCCAACGTCACTAAAGTTCGTTGATTTAGCATACACTATGAACCCAGCATGTCATGGTTCGGCGAGGCTCACCATGACAGAATTTCTATTAAGCTAAGCCCAAATTCGAAAATGCAATTCCTACATTTTTACGATACCACAAAATGGTATCCCTGTCCTTTCAGCGTCACTATTTCTATACCTTCAGCGCCCTTAAAATATCCCCGTAACTTCCTGATATACACATCAAGGTTGCGGGAGTTGAAGAACGAGTCGTCGCCCCATACTATATGCAATAGTTCGCGGCGGTCTATGGCGCTGTTGGTATGGGCGCATAGCACGCCCAGTATTTGCGATTCGCGGTTAGAAAGCTTAATTACTGCTGTGGGGGTATGTAGCTCAAAACGGCCGGGATAAAATTTAAAGCCTTTCAGCGGCACTTCTTCGGGCAATGATTGCAAGGCAGATGCATCCCGGTTCATTATTTTCAACTGGTTCTCCATCCGCACTATCAGCTCTTCCATGCTGAACGGCTTTTTAAGATAGTCTGTGCCTCCGGATGAAAAGCCTCTTACCAGGTCTTCCGTCTGCGTTTTTGCCGTCAGGAATATCACAGGCAGGTTGGGGTTTATGTTGCGTATGTGGTTGGCAAGGGTGAAGCCATCTATATTTGGCAGCATCACATCGAGCAGGCAAATATCGGGCGCAAAGCTGCTTACGCTCTCCAATATCCGGTTCCCATCCTTTTTATGCATTACTTCATAACCCTTCAGTTCCAGCGTATCTTTCACTATACGTGCCAGGTAGGGTTCATCCTCTATATAAAGCACTTTCTTTTTCATGGATACTGGTTTGGAAATTAAAAAGTGAGGGTAAAAACACATCCTCCGGCGGCTATATTGTTCACATTTATGCTGCCATTGTGCTGGCGCATCACCTGGGCGGCATAGCTAAGCCCCAGGCCATAGCCCTTGGTATTGTGCCTGTTGCCGGTTGGTACGCGGAAAAACTTTTCAAACACCTTGTCCTTATACTCTTCCGGTATGCCCGGGCCATTATCTGTAAATGCAAGCTGCACGGCACCGTTTTGTTCCGTTAAATTGATGTCTATGTTCACCGGCTTTTCGCCATATTTCAGGCTGTTGTCCAGCAGGTTTACGAGCACGCCCTGCATGTGCAGCTTATCCATAGCAATAATGAAACCGCTGCCCGTTGTTTTAAAAGACACCGTGGCATCCTGTTGCTGCAGGCGGAGCTGCATGGTTTGCAATACCTCTTCTACCAACTTCCTGAGGTCGTAGCTTTCCTGTTGCAGATAAATTTTTCCCGATTCCAGCAGCGATGTATTGAGCACACGCGTGGCCAGCAGTTCCAGCCGGTCCATTTCGCTGGTGGCCATGCCCAGGTATTCCCTGCTAAGCTTCGGATCGTCGATAATGTTGAAATTATTGAGCGCTTCGAGTGCAACTTTCACAGTAGCAATCGGAGTCTTCAGCTCGTGCGACATGTTGCTGATGAAGTCGTCTTTCATGCTGCCCAGCTTTATCTGTGTTGTCAGGCTCCTGAACGTAACCCAGAATGCGATGGCGGTCAATGCCAGCAGCACCAATGAGAATAATATTTGGGGAAGCAACCTCCAGAAAAGATACCACCAGTAGTTATTTACAACTATGCCATTTGCGTTGGTGAAGAAATCGCTTTTGATAAACATAGATTGGGCGGCTCTTGAATCACTGTCGCTGGCATTTATCCATTGCGAGTTAAAGTTCCAGCCATTGTGCCGCATTTCGCTGGTAAATATCTCATTGAAGAGGATCGTGTCCATGCGAAACAATCTCTTCTCCTCCGCCGAAGTTATACCGCTACTGCCGCTTAAGACACGGTGCAAGCCCTGTGGCGACAGCTTTATTTTTTGCACCTCATTGCCTGCCAGGTTATTTTCTACATTCGCGGTTTGCGACCTGGGTATTGTTGCAGGGTCCACGATACTGGTTAAAAGCAGGGAGTCGCTTATTTTCCGCTGAACATCGGTAAATAACTCGGTCAGGTTCTTTTTCAATTGCAGTTGCTGGCTGGCATATTGGCTGATGAGCCATTGGGCCGTAAACAGCAGCAATAGGGCCTGGCAAAAGACCATCAGGAGCCTGATAGATTTAAGATGTATCTTTTTTGTTTTCTTCACACAACAAATATAATACGCAAAACATTTCATTTTCATCGCATTTAACCTTATTTAACCTTATTTCTCTTTCCTTTAACTATCATATGTATGTGGGAAGGCTAATTTCGATTTTCTTTGTAAATGACGTTGACAAAATAAATACCACTATATGGCGCAGTTATTTTTCATTTTATCAAGGCGTAAAATCTGCGAATAGTGGGCTATTTTAAGACTTTTACAACGAAGAAAAAATGTAAAAGAACAAGCCAGATGGTGGTATTTATTTTGTCACCGTCATTAAATACACATGAATATGAAATATAACAGGATCAATAACATCACGGGGTGGATCACCGGGGGCATAGCTTATTTGGTTTACCTCCTTACTATGGAGCCTACCGCCAGCTTCTGGGATTGTGGCGAGTTCCTTGCCTGCGCTGGTAAACTGGAAGTGGGGCATTCGCCGGGCGCGCCTCTGTTTATGATGATGCAGCGCATTTTTGCTATGTTCTCCCCTTCCCCCGCAAGAACTGCGATCTTTGTGAATTCCTTTTCTGCACTCACCAGCGGCCTCACCATACTTTTTCTCTTCTGGACCATTACTCACTTTGCAAAGAAGATACTTTCGGGAGATAACGAACCGGATGGCAAGAATACATGGCTCATAATGGGCGCCGGCCTGGTGGGCGCGTTGGCTTATACATTTTCAGATACCTTTTGGTTCTCTGCGGTGGAGGCCGAAGTATATGGCACGTCTTCTTTCTTCACCGCAATCACCTTCTGGGCCATACTCAGGTGGGAGCGCGCCGCGAATCAAAAACATGCTGACAGGTGGCTGGTGCTTATTGCCTACCTCATTGGGCTTTCTATAGGTGTACACCTGCTGAATCTCCTTTGTATCCCACCTATCATCATGGTGTGGTATTTCAAGCGCTATACTTTTTCTTACAAGGGTGCAATTGCGGCGTTTTTTGCAAGCTGTGCCATATTGGGTTTCGTGCAGTTTGGCATAATACAATACATTCCAAAATACGCCGCTAAGTTCGACATATCGTTTACCAACAGCTTTGGTATGCCATTCGATGTGGGTTCTATAACCTTCCTCGTGCTATTAACTGCGCTGCTGGTATGGCTGTTGCTTTGGGCCAAAAAGAAGGGGCGTTACCTGCTGCATACAGGTGTTCTTTCTGTGCTGTTTATTATCATCGGTTATGCTAGCTATATAGTGCCGGTGATCAGGGCGCGGGCAGGCGTGCCTATAGATATGACCAGCCCCAATAACGCTTTCAGCCTCGATGCCTATGTGTCGCGCGAGCAGTTTGGGCAACAGCCGTTATTTACCGGGCCTGACTATACAAGCCCTGTTGTAAGTGTAGCCAAGACAGGCATAGAATATAGCCAGGTGCAGCAAAATGGCAAAGATCATTATGAAGAAACAGGGGTAAAACGCGAAGCCGTATATGACCCTAACACTACAAGGTTCTTTCCCCGTATATGGGATAATAGTGAAGGACACTCGCAGTTTTATCGAAGCTTCCTGGGCCTTCAAGAAGGGGAAACACCTTCGTCGGCCAACAACCTGGAATATTTTCTCGGTTACCAGATGAACTGGCTGTGGTGGCGCTACTTTATGTGGAACTATGCAGGCAGGCAAAATGACCTGGAAGGCCAGGGTGAGGCAAAGAATGGCAACTGGATATCTGGCATAAAAGTGCTGGACAAACCACGCGTAGGTGATATAGACAAAATGAGCAATGGCTACCGCGATAATCCCGCACGCAACCAGCTTTATTTCCTGCCATTGATACTGGGGCTGCTGGGTATGGTGTACCAGATTATCCACGGCAGAAAGGACTGGCTGGTAGTGCTTATCTTCTTCTTCTTTACGGGGGCAGCAATTGGTATATTTCTGAACATGGCGCCGCTGCAACCACGCGAACGCGACTACGCCTTTGCAGGATGCACTTATGCCTTTGCCATGTGGATAGGCCTGGGCGTATTGCAGGCATACCAGTGGATGCAGAAGTTGGTGAAGGGAGGCCCGGCCATAGCAGTAACGATAACGTTGTGCCTCGTGGCAGTACCCGCGCTGATGGCCAAAGAAGAATGGGACGACCACGACCGGTCTAAAAAAACGCTGGCCCGCGACACAGCGTACAATGTATTGGAATCATGCGCACCCAATGCCATTCTCCTCACCTTTGGTGACAACGATACCTACCCGCTATGGTACCTGCAGGAGATGGAAGGGCTGAGGCGCGATGTGCGCATAATGATAGTAACCCTGGTGGGTACCGACTGGTTTATAGACGAGATGCAGAGCAAGGTGAATGATGCAGACGCCATACCCATGGTGTGGCAAAGGGATGATTACCTGGGCAACCGGCACGAATATGTGCGTTATTACAAAGACCCGAAACTTCCGGACGACAAATACTTTGACCTGTATGACATCTGCAAATTCATTGTGAGCAAAGACCCACAAAACCAGTTGCAAAACAATGAAGGCGACAGGGAAAACTACTTCCCCACGCGCAATTTTTATGTGACCGGGCTAAGCAAGGAAGACCTGATAAAAAATGGTATGCTCAACCCTGCCGACAGCAGCAATATAGTGAATGAAATGAAGTTCCAGCTACCGCAGGGCGGAGTGTATAAAAACGATGTAGCGCTGCTGAATATAATCGCCGCTATCTCTAAAGAGGGTTGGAAACGCCCCATATACTTTAGCGGCGGCTTTCCGGGCAATGAAAACTACCTGGGACTTGGCAGCTACCTGAAACAAGAGGGGGCAACCTATCGCCTGGTTCCATACCGATTAATGACAGCGCCCGGACAGGACCGGCGCGATGCAAGCAATATAGACCTGGATAAGAGCTACAACCTGTTTATGAATACCTATAAGTGGGGCGGGGCAACCGGCAACAATGTGTATTTCGATGAAAAGAACAGGGTGATGTTCATGGCCTACCGGATATATGCATCGAACATAGCCGACCGGCTAAGTGACAAAGGTAGAAATGCAGATGCGGTGCGGCTATTGGACAAAGTAATGGAAAGCATCACAGAGCACTCCTACAACTACGACATGACCGCCTACTATATGGCCATATCTTACTACCGTGCAGGGGCCAAAGACAGAGGTGCAGCGCTCGCAAATAAGATAGCCAAAAACTCAGAAGATGATATAAACTGGCTTATGACCCTTGACGACAACCAGAAAGAG
>JABDBX010000052.1 GCA_013288445.1 Bacteroidota bacterium | reverse complement strand
TTACATTTATCCAAGAACGGTAATAATGGGATGCTTTTTTCTCCTTGCTTATCTTGGGGGTGCAGCTGCTATTACCTACAGGGCCGGCCTTGGCGGTCATCCGTATCTTTTTCCGGTCGTATTTGCTATTTTCATTTTGCTGGCAGAATTCCTGAGAAATACTACCGTGAGAAATATAATACCTTTTTCCTAAACCAATATTTATGTCATTTCAGGCCTACATAGACAACATTGTAATTAAGACGGAAAAAATGCCCACTGATCGCAACGACCAATTCCAATATTCCGGGGTCTATCCCCGGAATAAATAATTCCCTGGCGGGGCGGCAACAGGATTCCTGAAAGAACACCTGAATTTATCATTGCGCAGGGTGGGGTGGACTTTGAAATACTCGTCCTCCATCATGAATTTATACCGCATACTAACATTCCCAAATGTTGTCAGATGTTCATCTGCAATAATTTTTACTGCAAATAGCGCAGGAGAGAAATAATCTTCCTTATTTACAAGCAGTGTAATTAGAAACGTTGCTTCAGCATTTATTGAAATGCACGCAGTGGAAATAGATATATCAAATCTATGGGTAGTGTCGGTAATGAATTCCTCTATGGTATTGACGATAACAGGAAACTGGAGTCCGATCTCTCTCTTTAATAGCTCGTCATAAGGCTGTTCATTAATGTTGTCAGGGCCTGTTGTATTCTCTTTCACTTCCCATCCTCTTGGTGTAGCAATTTCACTTAACAGCTTGTAGTTAAACTCTTTTTCAATTTGTATCATCAGGTACCACGTTATCTATTGTTCGGTAGCTAACTAAGGAAAACCATGCCTGATAGGGCCGCGCCTCGAAAAAATATTGTTTTTAACAATTGATATTATACTCAGGGAGCGATGCCGGACTGCAATTGCCCTGGAATCTATCAAACCAATGTGGCAACAAAAAAAGGAAAGCTTACTGAATATATTTTCAGTAAACTTTCTTTAGCCTAGATCGGGTGTTAAACCGAGCCCTTATTTGTTTTCGGGCTGCTTATCTATAGATCTTTGTTCCCTATTTACCTTCCTTTGTTTCCGGTGCATTTTGCGACCTTTCTTATCAGCCTTATCCTGTTTTTTGTCCTGTTTGTACTTGGCTGAGTTGAGATCATGTTGCTGATCGTCAGCTCGTTTTTGCTCCCGATCATCTCTTTTTGTGGGAACCTGCTGTTGTGCGAATGAAGGCGTATAGCCTACCCCGATTGCCAGTACGGCAATAATAATGTACTTTTTCATAATTGTTGTTTGTATTTGAAAGGAAGGCTGCAACGGCAAACTCTTGCCGGATTTGATGCAACTGTTAAAAGTTAATTTCCTGGAGATGCCAAAAAGATGTGACAGTCCAAACATAAAAGTGTCCATAATCATGCCAGGTAATCGAGCGCCTGATATGTGTTATAGGCTTGAAAATGCAGGCCATTAAAAGGAAACGGTGAATTCGCTACCCTCGTTTACCTTGCTTTTCACGCTTACTGTACCACCCAGTGATTCTATTTGCCTCTTAATGATGTAAAGCCCTATGCCCTTACTTTCATACCCCGTATGAAACACCTGGTAGAGGTTGAAAACCCTTCTCCCGTGTGCCTCAAGATCTATCCCGATGCCGTTGTCCTTTACAGATAACATTTTTTTACCGTTCTCGATATATGTAGAGATGATGATCTTCAGCGGAACTTCAGACCTGCAATATTTTAGGGAGTTATTGATGAAGTTATAAAGAATGCTCTCCATGTAAGGCATCGGATAGCTTATATGTGGAATATCCAGGCTTAGCACTATCGTGGTGTTCTTTTGCTGCACGAACCCGCTTAACTGACTTGTGATATGTTCAACCACATACGCGATGTCGCAGGTGTCGTATTTTATTGTCTCGTTCAGCTCAATATCAGCGACCTCCATTAACGTGTTTAGTGTGTTCAGCAGGGAATTGCTGGCTTCATGTATGCACTGTATCGCTTCGGTCGTTGTGAACACATCGTCATCTGGTTCGGCATGGCAGTCATTAGGTATGTTCTTGTTCATCAATACCTCCGAGAGCATCTTTATGTTTGCTCCCGCGCCACGAAGGTTATGAGCAATCATGTAGTTTAGTCCTTCAAGCTGCTTGATCTTATCGGTAAGCGTGAAGTGTGTATGTGTATCCGTAGTTTCTATTGTCATATAGTTAGCTACGGTTATGCCATAAAACATCGTGCCATTAATTGCGTATCTTTACTTTATAAATTAAATGCGCTTTTTACGCGACACCAAAAACATAGTTTATGAATAAGAACGGCCCTATAATTGTCATTGAAGATGATTTGGACGACCAGGAAATGCTTGCAGAGATATTCCTGAAGCTAGGATATAAAAATAAGATCTGCTTTTTCGCCGATGGCAACAAAGCATTAGAGTTTATAAACCTGACAGATGTTCAGCCTTTTTTGATTCTCTGTGATATTAATATGCCCAGGATCAATGGATTTGAACTGAGGAACAAGATATTTACAAATGCCGAACTGCATACAAAATGCATTCCTTATCTCTTCTTCACAACCAGCGCTACCAAAAAAGCGGTTATGGATGCTTATGCCTTGTCTGTGCAGGGGTTCTTCATCAAGCCAAGTACCATGCAGGGGCTTGAAAGTGTTATAAAAAAGATCGTTGAGTATTGGAAAGATTGCATTGCTCCAAGTGAGTTTGAAAATGATTAACCCTATCTCAAACAATAAAGCCCGCTATTGGAGCGGGCTTTATAGCTTTTGAAATTTTGGCCTCGCGACTGGTTTCGAACCAACGATTCCATGTCCCGAACAGGTACCTGACTGGGGTACGCTGCACCATTTATTCCTAGTGCTGGGTAGAATCTCTTTTCTGTTTGCGCTTTTCCAGCAACAGTCCGGCTCCTGCGCCCAGAACGGCTCCAGCTCCTGCGCCTATTGCAGCGTCCTGCTTTTTATATTTTTCGTTTTTACCGCCTAATGCACCGCCCAATGCACCGGCAGCAGCACCTATCAGGCCACCTTCAGCAGCGCTTTTCAGATCGCTCTTATGCTCTGCTTTTTTTTGTGCTGCCACATCTGCGGCGCTAGGTTGTACCGGCGCAGCAACCACCGGAGCGGGTGCCGGAGCTGGCGTTGCAACAGGCGCAGGTGCGTTATTTGCGGGTGCATTCCCGCCATAAGAATGGTTGTGTTCATAAGAAGTTTCATGATGGTGTTGCTCACCGGCTGGCGCTGCCGCAGCCGCTGAGGTGGTTGTGGGCTTCACTCCATTCATCGAGTCGATGACGTGTTGCCTCATCATTACCTGGGCCATAGAGTCCACTTTCGTTTGACCTGCATCGGCAGGTTGCTGACTGTTGTTGCACGCTGCGAAAACGATCGCTGATGCGGCAAAAAATAATACCTTCTTCATGTGTTTGAATTTTTTTGTCTAAATAATCGCAAAAATAATGGTGCGAAAATAAACAATTATGTTTTACAATACGCCTTTTTATGGAATTCATATACATAAAACATTTTGGCATAAAGCAGTATCTACTTAATATTTTTATTCAATAAAATATTTGTTAATTATGTGTTTTATGGTATGTAGAGGGAAAGTTTTTGCAAAATCGCTCGGTGGTATGTGTTTTCGCTATCACCTAAAGTTGGGGCGACTGGAGGTTTCGAACTCTTTTGGTCAAGACCGTGACACAATTCAGCTCGTTATTATATCACTCAACATTAACTTGCGCGAACCAGCTTAAGTCGGCACAACTCAGCACAACATAGAATGTGGTTGAATGAAGAAATTTCGAACCATCTTCGGAACCTTACCTATAGCGAATTATTTTTTTCCTTCTTGCCTAATTCAATGTTTATTACTTTTGATAACCGTAAATTCGACCAAAAATGAAAGTATCGAAGATTAACATTAAACAAATAACAGAAGCAAGGTTTAAAGCCTTTGTGATGTTTACACGAGAACCAACAGTGACTTTTTTCACTCAAGAACTTGAGTTCTATTCAAATGATGATACTACCATTTTAGGAACTATTGTGTTGGATAGAGTTGATAATGACTATAGCTGTATAATTCTGTGCAGGGACGAGATTGGTAAATTCAGGGCAATTGATGTAAAGGTAGATTTCAAAAGTATTGAAACTGCGAGAGAATGGCTAATCCGCAAAATGAGATGGCATACAGGGAAAGGAATAAAAAAATTTGAACAAGGCGGCATTATAAAAAAAGGAGTCGACATATTTACACCGCAGGTATTAGCGGATAAAATGAACCCATATTTTAAACGATTAAGTGAAGATTTACATTTTCTACCAGCAAAGAAAATTATCTCTGAATTGTCAAGATATTTTGAAGATATAGACAATAATTTTGTCGAACAATTTCAGTCGACTGGCTTCGATGCTCGTCTTTGGGAGCTATACCTTTTTTGCTTCTTTACAGAAGAAAATTTCAAGGTAAAAAGAGAGAATGAAAGACCAGACTTTATTATTGATAAGCTAATGGAAGAAATTGCCGTAGAGGCGGTTATAGTCGATAGGAAAAAAGAAAACCCACCAAAATATTATACCCCATTAAAACATAAGCTACCAGAAGAAATTCGTCAGGATAATATCAATGATATGCCATTAAGATTTGGCAGTCCATTATTCAGCAAGTTGGAGAAGGAGTATTGGAACTTGCCTCATGTTAAAGGCAAAGCAATTATTTTAGCTATCGCTGATTTTCACGATGACCAATCCATGACATGGTCATTTAATGCTATAATGGAGTATTTATATGGCTTCAGATACCAACATTATCACGACAAACAAGGCCAGTTAATTATTTCTCCCGAGAAAATAAATTCTTATACCAAAAAAAGTGGTGCCAAAGTAGAATCCGGTTATTTTTTTCAGCCTAAAAGCGAAAATATTAGTGCTGTATTGTTCTCGTCAACTGCAACAATTTCTAAATTTTCAAGAATGGGTATGCAAGCAGGGTTTGGAGCAATTAATCATAAAATGTATCGAATGGGAGCAAAGTATCGCAATGATCCAAATGCTTCAATGGCTGAGAACTTCTTTTATGAAGTTAATGAAAGCACTCAAGAAACCTGGGGAGAAGGCGTAAACTTATATCATAACCCTAATGCCTTAATACCTGTTAACAAGGAACTATTTCCTTCCATTGCCCACCATGAACTAAAGGATAATTTAATTCACAGCTCCGTACCTGATTTTCATCCATACTTTTCTTACAATCAAAATATAGTATTCCGGTAATAATCTAATCGTCTAATATTTCGTCAATCCGCCGGTCTCGATAGTCGCCCAATGTGTAAGTCGCTCCTTTTTACGCGTTACAATATTCCCATTAGCATCTTTTAAAATAATCTGATCGTTATCTTTGTTCGTTTTGCTCGGTATTTGTTTATATTTTTTTCTATTCACCAAATCCATATAGACATTGATTTGCATTTAAAGGTTGGGATTAATACAGATATGGGAACAATCAGGCCAAACAATTCCAAATTGTGCCAAATTATTCCCATTTGCATCAAGTCGACTGGGCAGGTTTCGAACTCTTTTATTCACGACCTCAATGCAATTCAGCATGTTATTTCGTCAATAGAGATAAGTATTCACAACTCTACTAAAACAATATAGTTTAGCATCACTGGGAATTTGGTTACTAGACTTATTTTGAATCGTTCTTTTGTCTAATTTGCATTAGACAAAATCAATAGACAAAAATGCGAATACCATTACATACTTTAGAAATTGATCGTTACGTAAAGTGGTATTACAATCTTAGTGTAGATATTTCTTGTATGCCGCTAGCAAAAAATACTATGAATCGTTATTATAAGGCATCTATGTATTTGCATCAACGAACTTTGTTTAATGATAGTAACATTCAGAGTCTAAAACTCAAAAGTATATTTTTACAAGAAGGAAAAAAAATAGAAAAGAGTATAAATGAACTCACAGTATATACAGATGAGCAATTAAATAGCAGTTGGTACTTACCAACACTTGCAGAGTGGGAAAATATAAAATACCTCCGTCTGACCTCCTTCGAACATGATGTCGAAGAGTATAATTTAAGCATTAAAAGAACTCCTTTGCCTGAAATAGAGTTTGCGAAGTTAAGGCTGATAACAATTGAAAAAGAGAAATACCCAAAGTGGATTGAAGCAGCAAAACATGGACACCCAATATTTAAAACGAGTCTTTCTCTTGTAGATCTTTCAATAGGCTTGGGGGCAATTGATTTTGCCAAATATTTGCAGAATAGAATTTGCGAAATAGAAGACTGTAAGATTGAGTCAAAAAATGAAATAAATATAGAGAATATTACTTGGCTAGGGAAATCTGTAGAGTTATATACACTCTTTAGTGATTTGAAAGAGATGCAATTAATTAGAGGTAGCAATGCGGATATAGCCCGTATTATTTGTACGAATTTTCGAGATAGAACAGGGAAGCCATTAACGTTTAGCAACGTCCAAGTTAAATTAAATGGGGATGGAAGAAGCAAAAAGAGAGCAAACTTCTCTGATTGGAATTAGCTCAAATGCTGTGAATTGCTTCATCTTATCACAAAACATTTTCCGAATAGGTACATAGACAGGTATATACCTTGTTTTATATTTCGATTCCGATCACTTTTGCCCTGTTATAAAATATAAAGCTATGCTTGATGATAAATCAATCCTATTCTATCGGACCAAAAGAGAAATGTTGCATGGAAAGTCTCGGGACGTAATTCGTTTTAAAAGAGAGCAATACTTTTTTTATATTGTTAAACTGATATTGACCGGCATAGTGATATTCATTACAAAGTCCTTTTTGTAAATAGTCCAAACAATATTTGCTAAACTTTTAAATTTAAAAGGCAGAAAAATCCGCTATACGCTGTTTCGTCGCTTTCAATTTTTGCAAGTTGACTGGACAACCTTCAAACCAATTCATCAAGGACTTACTCGTTTTGAATGCACTTTTGGGAATGATTGGGGAAGAATGAGTAACAACTGGCAAGAACTAGCAAATACTTGCGTGTGCTTGGCTTTACAATTTTCGAACTTGTGTAAACATCAATGCTGGCACCGCAGTTTTGTTTGGTGGCAGAACAAATTGACAAATCCCGGCAATATTGGCATTTTGAAACTAATAACAATCAAGTAAATTCGACTTACAAAGTGGAATATTTTGCGCTGAAAAAGGCAATGACATTAACGCTAAAGATGGTGATATATATCCACCTGCTGTTAACGCCTTATAAAATAAGGCAGTAGCTTTTTCTTTCTCTCCTCTATTATGCAAACATAACGCAACTTCATACAGTAACATCGGGCATGGTCCCGGTTTTCTTGCAAGATCTGGAATATTTGAAGCAAAATCGATAAATAGCTCGCCCTCTCTTAGTCCAGTGTCAAAGAAAACTACTTTCACGATTGTAAAGTTTAAAAAGTAAAAAGTTAGCCCTCTACTTGCATTCTCACTTGCGAGGGTAGTATGTTCATTACTGAAATCAACAACAGTCATTAAGATTGGTTCCATAAACATTTTTCCATCTCGATGAACAACTGAACAACTATATCTTTCTGTTAGCTTTTTTACGTATATGGTCAATGGATTACGCTCGTCATCTAATGTTAATGAATCAACATTTTTATCAAAAAAAGAACTATCTGGGGATTCATAAGTTAAGTTGCTAATAATTGACAGAATTTCATTTCTTTCTGTATTCATTGTGGTGTGTATTTTAATGGTTATAACAAGACACGCAATTGGATTCGAAATGTAGAGCTGGAAATTAAGCAAAAACGGTAATAAACTAGCGATAACTGGCAAGTTTATTCCCGTTTATAATATATCGGGGCGACTGGATTCGAACCAGCGACCTCTTCGTCCCGAACAAGCACGCTACCGGGCTGCGCTACGCCCCGAAAAAAATACGGGCATGAAGTTAAAAAAAGCAACCGGAAAATGAAAACAACGGCCTAAAATAGTGTGGCCTGGGTGGCGTGTTTTTGTGCCGCTTTTGGGCGAGGTGGTTTTACTGCTGGGGTGGGCGTGCCGGTCACTTTATACACCTCCGTTTCGTTGTAGCGCGATGCTATGACCACATTCATTTGAGTTGCGAAGCGGCTAAATGCCTCGATCACCAGTTCGTGGGTATTGTTGTTCTTAGAGAGGTGTGCAAGCAATAAATGGCTCATAAATGCCGGTTTATGTGCAGCAACAAGTTCCACCGCCTCGCGGTTAGAGAGGTGACCATGCCCGCCACGGATGCGGTTTTTCAGGTGGGTAGGGTAGCCGCCGTTTTCCAGCATGGCCTCGTCATAGTTCGCCTCCAGGAAGGCGGCATGGCACTGGCGGAAATTGCGGATCACATGCTCGCAGGCCGCGCCTACGTCAGTTATCACACCTATGTTCACCCCATTTCCGGCCACCACAAAGCTATGGGCATGTATGGCATCGTGCAGTTTCGGGAAGGCGGTTACCGCCAGGTCGCCAATCTGTACCGGCTCGTATGCGCTGAACGGCCGCACTAAATGTGTGGGCAGCTTCATACGGCTGTTTTGCAGCGTAAGCGCGGTAATGTATATGGGCAATTGGTGCTTGGTAGCAATCACCTCCATACCCCGCACATGGTCTATATGCTCGTGGGTAATGAAAACGGCCTTTATCTTTTGCAGGCTTAGTCCCAGCCTTATCAGCCGCCGCTCTGTTTCGCGGCAAGATATACCTGCGTCTATAAGCACTGCTTCCTGGTCGTTGCCTATGTAGTAGCAGTTGCCATTGCTACCGGAGTTCAAAGATGAGATGTAAAGGGACATTTGTGACGGCAAAATTACTGCATCGCTATCTAAGGAAAACTATTTTTTGTGCACATTGCTACGGCATTGTAATCACATTGTATAGATTTACAAACAATCGTTAATTTGTAGCGAAATAGCGTGATATGCTCCGTGAAAATCTTGAAAAAGTAAAACCCCAGTCCAAAGACCGAATACAGTGGCGCAGCCACGAGCCAGCCCGTATAGAGACCTTCAGCGATGCTGTTTTCGCCTTTGCTATAAGCCTGCTTATCATTTCGCTAAGTGAAATTCCAAAGGGGAAATTCCAAAAGATAAATTCCAAATTCCAGGAACCACGGGCTATTTAAAAACAGCTTTCGACTTTATATTTTTGACTTTAGACTAAAAAAATGGCATACAAACGTAAAACCTGGCAGGAAAAATTGCACAATGGCTTGCCAGATAAAGTGGAGATAACCGACAAGAAGTTTGCCGATGTACCCATGGGCGCTTCCATGTACATCGCCACACCCGAAGTAGTGGATGCATACATCAGGCAAATACCCAAGGGAACTCACACTAATTTGCAGCAGATGCGGAAAGACCTGGCGGCTGAGCATAATGCCGAATATAGCTGCCCCATCACATCTGGTATATTTTTGCGTATTGTTGCAGAAGCGGCCTATGAAGAATACATGGCTGGCAAACCGTTGAAAAAAATAACCCCATTCTGGCGAATGATAGACAGCAAGGCCCCCGCAGCCGGGAAACTGACGTTCGGGGTAGATTTCATAAAGGAGCAACGGAGCAAGGAAGGATTGGCGTTTTAATCATTAACAATTCATTTTATCGCAATTCCCCCTGCGTACTAAACGCTTTCAGGAATATTATCTATTTTAGACCCCCGAGTTATCGTTGTGTATTCTACACAACAGCGCGGGCTTAGCAACCTCACCAAACATGATAGGTATTCAGAAATACGCGGTAATAGTGGCCGGGGGAAAAGGTACACGTATGGGCGCCATAGTACCCAAGCAGTTCCTGCCGTTGCACGGCAAGCCGCTGTTATGCCATCCCATCCAGGCATTTGCCGATGCATTGCCGGGTATCCACATCGTACTGGTGCTGCCACCAGACCAACTGGGCAGCGCACGCACCGTTTTGCGGTCTTATATAGGCAACATCAATGTAACAATAGTAGCGGGCGGTGAGACCCGCTATCACAGCGTACAAAACGGGTTGAAGGAAGTGAACGATGACGGTATAGTATTTGTGCATGATGGGGCCAGGCCGCTGATATCCACCGAACTGATACGCCGGTGCTACGTGCGCGCCACAGAAAATGGTAGCGCAATACCGGCAGTGCCAGTTACCGAAAGCGTGCGAATGGATGAAAACGGCATTTCAACACCGGTGAACAGGGAACAACTACGCATTATACAAACGCCGCAAACGTTCAGGACAGAGATCATCCTCCCCGCTTTTGAACAGGAATACGATCCGTCTTTTACAGATGAGGCTACGGTTGTGGAAGCGTTCGGTACCAAGGTGTACCTGGTAGAAGGTATGCGCGACAACATAAAGGTGACCAACCCCATAGATATGATCATAGCTGAAGCGCTGATGAAAGACCGGTCTTAACTCCGATTTTGCTTCAAACATCATTTCAGCATGTCATGGTTCGGCGTGGCTCACCATGACAGTTCTTCGATTTTTCTTTGAAAATAAAAATCACAAATTCATCCCTTGCGCAGTGTAGGTGTTTTCGTTTTAGCATTGTTGCCTGTTATATGCAATGCCCAGCAGTATGATACCGCCGGTGTTTTTAAGCTCCCGGTAGAGCTCGATTCATTTGTGCTAAAAAGTGGCTTTGACGTCAATGCCTTTATACGGAGAGTAAAAACAGACACTACTTTTTATAAGGCTTTTAAGAGCCTGCACTTTGTGCCCTATACTGCGAGCAACTATATACAGGCGTTTGATAAAGACCATGACCCGATAGCATCGCAGCAAAGCGAAACAAAGCAGGAAGTAAAGGATCATTGTCGCATCACAAAGCTTATTACAGAACGTGCAACCGGTGATTTTTATAAGCGCAATGGCGACTACAACTATTATACGGCAGAATTGTTTGCACATATTTTTTTTGCGAAAGAGCCGGTTTGTAACGAGACCGATGTAGTCGCCGGATCGCTGGACGTGATGCAAAAAGGCCCTATGGCAAAAAGCGAATACGAACTAAAGCAACTGATTTTTAACCCCGGCTCAAAGGTAAGCGGGGTGCCGTTTATGGCCAGCCGGGCTTCGATATTCGATGAAGGCGAGGCGGAAAAATATGATTTTAAAATTACGGTCGAATCCTATAATGGCCAGGACTGTTATGTGTTCAGGATAACGCCTAAAAATGGGTATGAACACCGCACTTTATACAATGAGCTCACCACCTGGTTTCGCAAGACCGACTATAGCATAGTGGCGAGAAATTACTCCCTGTCATACAGCACACTTGTGTATGACTTTGATGTGCAGATGAAAGTGCGCACAACGCAGATAGGCGATAAGTTATATCCCACCCATATCGACTACAACGGCAACTGGCATGTGCTCACCAAAAAAACGGGAACGGGTGAAATTTGCGGTTGACATCAAATACTAAGCCCCAAATTGCCGCAGATGATGGTCCACATGTTTCACCACCGAGTTGCTCCATTCCTGGGCCGTAAGCCTGCCGAAAAACGGATGTGCCCTGCCTTCAAGTGTAGCTGCCCCTGCTTCCGAAAAGCGGGTAAGCACATTTTTTAGCCGCTGCTTTTCTACCTCGAAATTGCGGGCATCTGTTATAACGAAATCGGGATTGGTGGGCATACTTTGTTTGAATGGTTTTTCGCCGGTAACTATCTTTTTTACAAACGGGCCTATGAGCATACCCATTAGCGTCTTTTGCCCAGGCCTTTCACCCAGTGCCACTTCAAGCGGAATGGAAGCATGAGCCAGCATTTGTGCCACGTCCATTTTACCCCATTGGCGTTGAGCCGCTGGTGTGAGGCTATTTATACGTTTTGTAAACTCCCGGAGTGTGGCTTGGTCGTAAATACTTTCCATGGTGCTGTGTTTTAATTGGCCAAATATACGACTTCAATTGTGCCGGGAATAAGAAGAAGAGGGAATTGTTAAAAAGTTAAAAAGGCGCGCAAGCAGAAAGGGAATTTACAATTTAGTAGTAACTTTACGTTGCAAATTTTTAAAAATATGGATAATTACAATCAAAGAGAATTCTCTAATTACACAGTACTCGACAGCCAACCCGCAACAGGTACCGGTACGGTAGCCAAGAAGTTTATGGCCAGCGTATTTTTATGGATGTTTGTGGCGCTGGGCGTTTCTTCACTTTTTGCATTTTTATACGCCACCAGTCCATCCCTCACTGCCGAGCTATATACGCAAACAGAAAGAGGTCTTCGGCCTACAACATTAAGTTGGGTTATCACGTTTGCGCCATTTGCGTTTCTGCTTATTATGCAGTTCGGCATGAACAGGCTTTCCGCTTCTTCGCTCACTTTCCTTTTCCTTGCATTTGCAGCCGTTTTAGGCATTAGCCTTAGCAACATACTGCTTATCTATACAGCGGGTTCAGTAATTGGCTGTTTTGCTTCGGCGTCCGTTATGTTTGGCATTATGGCGGTTATGGGTTATACCACAGATAAAGACCTGACTTCATTCGGAAGGATATTGACAATGGGGCTTATCGGTATCATAGTCGCGATGGTTATTAATATGTTCATAAGAAGCTCTGTTACGGGCTATATTATTAGCATTTTGGGGGTGGCTATATTTACGGGCCTTACTGCTTACGATACCCAAAAATTGAAACGTATAGGTGCCGGTCTTGAATATGAAGGCACTTCAGAAGGAGATACTAAGAAACTGGCTTTGATGGGCGCCTTGAGTCTCTATCTCGACTTCCTTAACATGTTCCTTTTCCTGCTTCAGCTTTTCGGTAACAGGAAGGACTAATTCTGGCTTAACTAAAATTTTTAAAGCGGCTGTTCGGAAATGGGCAGCCGCTTTTGCTTTCGGTTGAATTGGATTTATACTTCTCGCCGCATAAGTTTGTGCAATGATAAACGGGCAAGCCCGATAGGGCTTAAATGATGAATAGCCACCGGTGAAACCGGTGGAAAAATAGATGTGGTCATTGAACCCCGGCGGGGTTCAACTGGTATAACCCTGAAGACTCCGGGTTGCACCCGGAGCTATTCACATTAAAGCCTTCCAGGCTTTTTAAATTCAATGCACATTTTTATCCGGTGTATAGTATATAATCTAATTTCAAACGACGATCTACTATTTACTAATTACTATCTACTTTTGACCAACTACATCTACCACATATGATCAATCTGAAAATAATTATCGCCAGCACGCGCCCCGGGCGCAAAGGCCCTGCAATTGCCAACTGGTTTTATGATATTGCTGTAAAGCACACCGAATTTAATGTGGAGCTGATAGACCTTGCAGATGTGAACCTGCCGTTTCTCGACGAGCCGGAACACCCGCGCTTCCAGCGGTACCAGCACCAGCACACAAAGGACTGGAGCGCAAAAATAGCCTCCGGCGATGCGTTTGTGATCGTGACATCAGAGTACAACTATGGGTTCCCGGCGACGATTAAAAATGCCATTGATTACCTTTTCAAAGAATGGAATTACAAGGCGGTTAGTTTTGTAAGTTACGGAGGTGTATCTGGTGGTACCAGGGCGGTGCAGATGCTCAAGGCTGTGATAACAGCCGTTAGCATGATGCCCATATCCGATGCGGTTCACATCCCGGCATTTACCAAGCACTTAGATGAGAATGGCAAATTCATTAACGATCCAGGCCTCGATAAGTCGGCAGACATGGTGCTGAACGAGCTTTATAAATGGGCGGTAGCTTTGAAAACGATGAGAGAGTAGGGGGCTTTTAACTCCAATCGTCAATTTTCAATAACCTGAAAAAATCCGTTTCTTCCAGTTCACGAACCGCGCCGGGCTGTAGCGTGCCTAATTCCAGGTCTTCGATAGACACCCTTATAAGCCGCTTACAGGGATGGTTTATTGCAGAGACCATTTTGCGCACCTGGTGAAACTTACCTTCGCTCAGCGTTATAGATAGCCAGGTATGCGGGGCATATTCCCTTTTTTCACGTTGGTGCTCAAACAGGTTCACCGGATTGTCTATTATATCTATTTCACAGGGCGGGGTGAGGTAGTCTATATCGCCGCTGATGCGGATGGTAACGCCGCCCCGCAGCTTCTCTAAGCTTTCTGCGCTTACTATATTCTTTACTCTTACCAGGTATGTACGCTTATGCGGCACCGCACCCTGGAACAATAGCCTTGTCACCTTTTTGTTTGTTGTCAGTATCAGCAGGCCCTCAGATTTGTTGTCCAGCCTGCCTATAGCATGTATGCCTTCAGGGAAGGCGAACTTCAGGTCGCCCAGGAGGCCTACATTATCCGGGCTCACAAACTGCGACACCATGTTGTATGGCTTGTTAATAATAAAATACCTGTTCGGCGTTGTGGTCATATTGGTAAGTAGAAACAAATTACAGAAAAAAGCCCCGGAATATCCAGGGCTTTCTTATTCAAAGCATTATTTTATTGTTCGTCATCATCCCCGCCACCACGTGGTGCGGCTCGTTTCTGAAGCAGGTCCTGCACCTTTGGTGCCAGCAACCTCATTTTTTCATAGATCTGCTTGGCCGAAGTAGTATCACCTACCTGGTAGGCCGTACTGCTCAGCGACTGCATGATCTGGAACTCCTGGTTTACATCGTCTGCCAGCGCCGATTTTTCGTTGTCCCTGAGCGAGGCTATCCAGTTAACCTCATCTATCGCATTGCGCACTATCTTGTTAGAAAGGCTGTCTGCTTTTGCCAAAGCCCCTGCGCGATAGTAAGACGCTGCAATGAAATAGGCTGTATAATCGTAGCAATAAGATTGCTCCGTTACGCCTGCCATCACCCGGTCGAGTACCTGTATAGCCTTTGCTTTCTTATTTTCAGCGCTTAGCTGGTTGGCTACAAATGAGGCATCCATGCGGTAAGTGACAAACTCATGGCGGTTTGGCTCATCGAAGTACACATCTGTGCGCTCGCCACCACCCCAAAGGAACTTGTTTACAAACAGGTCGTAGCTCTTTTCTGTATTTATAGTGCCTAATACCTGCTGGTTCACCTTGGCTACATCGGCAAACTTGAATGGCATGAGCCTGTAAACCAAGCCTTCCATATGCAGGTAGTCACCGGTACCACCATAGTCGCCAGAACGGAGGCCCGCGTCAAAATACAGCGGGCGTTTCCAACCTTGGTTAGCTACAGCCGCTATGATATTGAGTATAGCCAGATCGCTTTTATACGCCAGGTTCTTAGGATAGTTGAACTTCATGTCTGTTATGATACGGTTAGTGTCTGCCGCATCCACCATTCCTGCCTTTATAAGATCTTCTTTGTTCAGCGATGGTACAAAGAAGTTTTTAGCTGGCATGTAATTCATTGCCTCCCCACGTCCAGACCCTTTATTCGCAGGGTCGTCGCTGTTCATAAAGTTACAAATATCAGTAAGGTTAAAATATTTGTCCTCTGGTATCTGCGGGCTTTTCAGGTAAGATATATAGTTGTGATGGTCGCCTATATAATCTTTCTTCGTCCAGATCATCGGCACGGCATCGGCATCGTTGATCCGGTAATTGAGCTGGTCCACATACCAGTCTATACCCAGCAGGCTGGTATTGATGATACGTACATCTTTACGGAACCCTTCCACCTCCTGAATATACCATAGTGGATAGGTCTGGTTGTCGCCAAATGTAAAGAGAACGGCATTCGGTGCGCAGCACGAAAGTGTATTGAATGCAACTGCACGGGCCAGTGTCTTCTTAGAGCGGTCATGGTCTTTCCATTCCACATTGGCCATTAGCAATGGCACAGCCAGCAGGCACAAACCAATAGCTCCATAAGCGGCTACACGGCCTTGTATCGCTTTTCTAAATAATTGATAAACCATTAGCACACCCAATCCTATCCATATTGTGAACGTATAGGTGCAGCCTGCAAAGGCGTAGTCACGCTCACGTGGCTGGTTTGGCGGCATATTCAGGTAAATGCCTATTGCCGCACCCGTAAAGAAGAACAGGGTAAGAACTACGATACCATCTTTTTTATTCCTGTTGAACTGGTAAATAAGCCCCACTATACCAAGGATGAACGGCAATAAGTATAGCTTGTTATGGGCAGCATTATCGCTTAAACCCGAACCCATTTTATCGGTATCGCCAAGCCCCCGCATCTGGTCAAGAAAAGTAATGCCGGTTATCCAGTTGGCCCTTTTTGCATCGCCCTGGCCTTCCACATCATTCTGGCGGCCCGCGAAGTTCCACATAAAATAGCGCCACCACATCCAGTTCATCTGGTAGTTTATAAAGTAGGTTATGTTATCCTTACCTGACGGCTCGTCATTTGGCCCCAGGCCCACCTGGGCGCGATAAGCATTTATGTGGCCTTCCTGGTTGTCGTACATGCGGGGGAAGAAATGGGATGCATCCCCATTATAAACGGGTTTCATTTTTTTGCCCACAATATCATAATGGTCTTTACCGCCAACCCTCGATTGGGCATATAACTTGCCTGATGTATCCAGGTCGCTCCACTGGCTGTTGAAATAAGGGCCAAAGAACAATGGCTGCTCACCAAATTGTTCGCGGTCCACATAGTCGAGGAAGCTGATGGGATTGTCGGGATTGGTCATATCTATAGGCACATCGGCACGGGAGCGAATAACCGCTGAGAAGTAGCTGGAATAACCGATAATGATAAACAATATGCACAGCGCCGAGGTATGCAACACATACAGTTGCCTTTTTTTTTTGCAAAAAACAGTAAGAATACAAGCAGTGCGATAACGAGTACAATAAAGGTGACAGCGCCAACATCGAAACCAGTGCCGAAGCTATTGGTGAACATAATATCGAACGATGATGCAATGCGCGGTATGTACTGTATAACGCCAAACTGCACAAACGCCAGCACCACGCAACCCAAAATAAACGCTATGATGGTACCCTTATAGGTGGCCTCGTAACGTTTGAAATAATAAACCATTGCTATAGCTGGAATAGTAAGGAGGTTGAGCAGATGTACGCAGACGGATACACCCACCAGGTAGGCAATAAGTACCAGCCAGCGGTCGGCATGTTTTTTATCAGCAACATTTTCCCATTTCAGCACTGCCCAAAAAGTAATTGCGGTGAAGAAGGAAGAAGTACCATATACTTCCGCCTCTACGGCTGAGAACCAGAATGTGTCGGAAAAGGTATAAGCCAGCGCGCCAACCAAGCCGGAGCCTATTATAAGGGCTATGTTGTTGGCGTCTGGTTCGTCATTGTTCGGGTTAGTAAGTTTTTTGGCAAAATGGGTGATGGTCCAGAAAAGGAATAGTATGGAAAGGGCACTCGTTAATGCCGAAAGTGAGTTAATATAAGTTGCCGCACCTACAGTACCAAGTGTGCTGATAGACGGCCCTGCGGTAGCCGCACCCGGAGCCAGCAGGGAGAAAATCCTTTGCACCAGCATAAAGAAAGGGGCTCCCGGGGAGTGGCCAACTTCCAGCTTATACGCACATGACAGGAACTCACCGCAATCCCAGAAACTGGCGGTGGGCTCCATGGTTTTCAAATAGACAATAAAAGCGATGGCGCCCGTGATCCAACCAAAAAGGTTGTTGACTTTGCGATAGTTCATGATATTTTATTAGAGAGGCGACAAAAATAGCAAAAGTTAGCACTTCATTGCGGATAGATAGGTATTTGGGTAAAAAAAGTTTTTGGGACATTTCAGTCTGAACCGTTGATGAAGCTGATTATTTTTGATTTTCGCTGATTTTCCTGAAGCTACCGTCTTGCCGTTATAGGTAATTTATTGATTGTCTGCGTGTTGCTTTGTGGTTTGGAAAATCCGGCAATTAGGCTGTATTTTTGGGTTACTTATTCATTCCTTAACCACCATAAAACGGCATAGTTTGCCACATCACGTTATGAAGAAAATGTTTTTAGCGCTCGCTGTAGTCGCAGCTTCGGGCTTTTGCCAGGTTGCAACAGCACAGGTGCATGTTGATGTAAATATCGGGGTTCAACCAATCTGGGGCCCGGTAGGGTACGACCATGCCGACTATTACTACTTCCCAGATGCAGAACTGTATTACAGTGTGTCCAGGCGGCAATACACCTACTTCGATAACGGGCGTTGGGTGACAACGGCATTCCTGCCCCCACGGTACCATGATTTCGACCTCTACCACTCGTACAAAGCGGTTATCAATGAGCCAAACCCGTGGATGCACCATGCGCGGTTCAAAGCGCAGTACGCGCAGTTTGCAGGCCGCCACGACCAGCAGGTGATACGCGACAGCCATGACCAGAGATACCTGGAAAACCCCAACCACCCGGAGCATAACCACTGGGGTGGTCGTCCCGCTGCCCCTGCCCGCGGCGGTGCAAGACATGACGAGCACGAACATGACCATGATCACAGATAAGTGACGATGACAAAGTAAATACCACCATCTGACTTGTTCTTTTTCATTTCTGCTTCGTTCCAAAAGTCCTTAAATAGCTCACTATTCGCGGATTTTGTGCCTTGCATAAACGAAAAATAACTTCGCCATATAGTGGTATTTATTTCGTCAACGTCACTGAGATACAGGTTGAACTAATAATTATCCCCGCCAGACTGCTAAAAGCGTCACCTGGCGGGGTTTTTAATGAGTTCTGAAGTTGGTCTTGCTTCTGACTAACATCGCGGATGTAGGGTAGATTGTATTATATTATAATATGTATTTTACTTAATTTACATCACCCTAACCCCATCGTGAAAAATCATTTAATCCGTCTGCAGTTATCCAAGGTTTTTTATGATTCGGGATGACCATTGGTGGTTCAATCATCCACCGCGTATCAGTTGGATGCCTTAACGGGCAATGCCATTGACCAAGCAAAAATCCATGCAAACTCATATTCAATACCTTCAGCACCTTCCAGCATAATTTTTCGTTGGCTAAACGGCAATGAGTACTAGGCCAGGACAACAACAATTTTACAATACCTGAAATTATCGGCATTACTCAGTTCCGGCAGGTTTTTTCGCAGAGGTTGTGTCCTGCAATTCGGCGTTGTTCATTTTTTGTTCCTGTAGTTTTCGCTGTTTTTCGGCGTATTTGTTGCTTCTGAAAAACTCGCCAAAGTTATCAAAGGTCTTTCGCCAGGATATACCCACACCGCTACGTATAATGTCGCGGTCGAGGGTTACGTCATAGTCGCTCGAGCGGAAGCAGTTGAGGCGCAGACCGCCGGCATCTGAGAGGAGGTACTGTATGCGGAAGTCGCCGGTGAGGTTAAAGTTGGATGTGGCGCTGGCGCTTGCCGGGCGTCCCCAGTCTGATGTGCTGCCTACTTCTACTATCAGGCGGTCGTTAAAGTAGCTTTTATTGATGCTTGCGTTCAATATATTCCGGTTTAGGCCGTTGCCCAGCGTTGGGTCACTATAGTTGTAGTTGATATATTTTACGTCCACATTCAGTTTTTTGTCGCCGGTAATTTTATTGATAATATTGGTAAGCCCCGTTGATGCCGAGCTGGATATGATCTGGCTCAGGTTGTTGATAGCGCCTGTAGCCACCGTGCTCGTACCTATACCTTCTGGGGGCAGAAAGGTGTTAAGTATTAATAAGGATGTTGCCTGTATTACTTTTTGCCGGTCATCTGTATTTATGAGCTTTAGTTTTTGGTAGGCAAGACTGGTCTGCGAATGCTTGTCTTCCAGGTCAAGGTCGAAAGTAAGAAGCAGGTTTTTTAATGGCCCGTTCATGTGCAGTATTACGTCCACCCACTGAGGTGTTTGTGCATCGGTGAGGTCGCTTGATGTGAGCAGTGATTTATCGGCGTCGGTCATCAGGTCAGACAACCTTGCTTTTGCTGTATATACTGCGTCCACGTTCAGGTTGGTTTCCCCAAAAGGTCCGTTGAATGTAATGGTGCTGCCCTC
>JABDBX010000051.1 GCA_013288445.1 Bacteroidota bacterium | reverse complement strand
AACAGATGATCGATGGGATTATTAAGGCCGCCAGGCAACAACAATTGCCAATGACAACATTGTTGCTGTTCTTCGCAAGGTAAAACGCATAAAATGCCAGCGCAAGGCCCAGGCAGAAGATACTAAAATACAGGTTCGACCGGGTGGAGCGATAGTACAGGAATAGCAAGAGGTGCAACACGGATAGTGTCATAAAAATGGCAAAAATGAGAATAGGGTAAAAGGTGATTTCATTAACACTTACCAACTGGTTGAAAATTAAATTGTCGGCGCCACCTATGTACATACTGAAGCCGGTAAAGGTGTTATTAAAAATATCATAGTTGTGTTTTGCGTTTATTTAATTCTTATTGTATCCGTGTTGCTTGAGGCAATAATACTAACGGTGCGGGCCATTATTAAACATGTTAAAGGAGCCCGGATCATTGGAACGGGGATCCTATTCTTTACGCTTTTTATTTTAACGTTACTACTTTTAGCAGTCTTTAAAAAGAATGGATTATCGTTTAATGAAGGGTGGTCGGCTGAGATTTTTTTGTACACTTCACTGTGTGCTATAATGAGCATTCCTGCCTCCATGTCCATATACCTTTCCTGGAATGTGGCTACGATGAACAGGGACCTGAAACGTCAACTGGAGCATGTGGAAGAGCTATCGAAGCAAACCATAGCCCAGGAACAGGAGAAGAAGAGAATGCTGGAGACAGAAAAAGACAGGCTGGAGGAGGAGGTGGCAGTACGCACCACTGAGGTGGTAGCCCAAAAGGAAGAGATACAGAAACAGCACACCGAACTAAAAGCAGAGAAGAAGAAATCTGACGACCTGCTGCTGAATATATTGCCGGAAGAAATTGCGGAAGAACTGAAAGAAAAAGGCCGGTCTGCGGCCAGGCTCTTCAATGATGTTACCGTGCTCTTCACAGATTTTGTTGATTTTACTAAAGCAGCCGAAAAGATGGCCCCACAACAACTTGTGGACGAACTTGATGTGTGTTTCAAAGCATTCGACGAGATCATATCGAAATACGGTTGCGAGAAAATAAAGACCATAGGCGATGCCTATCTTGCAGTCTGTGGCCTGCCCATGCCCGATGCCGCCCATGCCGAAAAAATAGCACTATGCGCCCTGGATATTATCCAGTTCATGGCCGACCGAAAACAACAGGGAGCCAATACCTTCGACATCAGGATAGGCATCCACAGCGGCAGTGTCGTGGCCGGCATAGTAGGCGTGAAGAAGTTTGCCTACGACATCTGGGGCGATACGGTGAACACTGCCGCCCGTATGGAACAAAACAGTGCGCCAGGGAAAATAAATTGCTCCCAAACAACCTTCGGCCTCATAAAAGACAAATTCAACTGCACCTACCGTGGCGAGATAACCGCCAAAAACAAAGGGGAACTAAGTATGTATTTTATCGACAACAGGCGGGACTAAGAAATCCGCAATTTTCACTGTTCATTTACGGCAGGAAATATAATCTTCGTTTTACAAAAAAATATTAATTTCAAACTTCATAAACACACATAGTAATGGATACTTCGGGCACACAAAAGTCTTCGGCTTTGGCATTCGTGATGAGGATGGGATTGATTCTTGGAGCGGTTGAGATACTTAACCTGCTGGAAGGGTACTATAGCGGACAACTGGAAAAGGGCGGCAATACCATTGTCGAACTTTGCTTTATGGTATTATTGGGAGTAGTAGCAGTGCTGCTCACTAAAAAATTCAGGGACAGATCGCTGGGCGGTTATATACCCTTTGGTAAAGCGTTTAGTCTAACTCTTCAGTCGTTTACCCTTGCGGCGATTTTGAGTGCCGCATTTCGATTTGTTTTTATCCACGTGTTGCACCATGAGTTTCTTGAAAAAATGTTCAAGACACAGGAGCAGGAGTTGGTGGCCAAGGGCCTCCCGGATGAAAAGGTTGAGATGGCTATGAAGACTGCAAGGCTTTTAACAACAAACCCGGCAATTTTTTTCTCCATCCAGGTTGTAGGCGGCGTTATCCTGGGGCTTATCATAGGGCTCATTGTTGCGGCAATTTGTAAAAGGGAGCCGCACGTGATCGTTGCAGACTAATTAAATTCACCCGGAAAACTAAAAAAGAATGCTACAGCTTTTTATCAAAAGATTTACTGTTGGTGTTCTTTGCATAATGTTTTGTGCAGTCAGCGCTCATGCCGACCCCGGAACCGTGAGGCTGGATTACCTGGGCACAAATGAACTGTCTGGTGGCAAGCCTACAAGAGACACCACGCCCTCTATTAATATCCTTGATAGATTTTACTGGAATGTAACCGTTATTAAAAACGATAAGGACACAATACGGTTCGGTACATCGCAACCGGATACTATCAGCTATAACGAACCATTTACTGCCTGCCTCAGTAGCAACTTCCAGGTTGCCCCGGCACTACTCAATCAATTATACTCCTTCTATTATAATGCAGAGGGTTCAATGATCGTTAAGCTCAATGGGAGCATTCTTGTTTCAACCGGGAAGTACGATCCTGGCAAGACAAATAATGAATTGAAGGACGGGTATGTCAATTTCTTTTTCAAGGACACGCTCAGCCGGCTCGATATAATCTACCTGCCGCACCGGGGGAAAAACTTCATTAATGTAAATTTAATGATCCACCAGCTGAAAAGCGCTGAATATGAGCAGAAGATCCATGTAAGAAATATAAACGAGAGCTTTGCCTTTGGGTTTTACTACCTCGCCTTCGGTATCATCTTTATTATTCTGTTCGCTTTTTTCAGGGAGCGGAAGGAAAACCTCTATTTCTCGCTATTTTGTTTATGCGCCGCCCTGTCATTTCTCTGGAAAGACATGTTTGGTAACACGCTACAAGGCAACAGTACCTTTTTCTTTATTTTTTCCTTAGAATTCCTTTCCATCTTCTTTGCCAGGATCTTTAAAAATAAGGAAAAATCAAAAATACCACTCCTCGTTATTCTCGTCATCTCCATTATCTCTTTTCACCCGTTCATCCTCTATTATTACATCTTCCTTTTCGGCAACCATGTACCTTTGATACGCGGAATAATTTTTGCAGTGCTGGGCGGTTACGCTATCCTGTCTTCTATATACTTTTTGATACAGGGCATAGGGCAAAAGCAATGGGAGGCCAAAGCTGTTGTGTATATTATTACTATTACAGCTTGCGTATTTTTTGTAGCGCCATTTATAGTTTTCGGCATTGTTGCCCCACGGCACATGGAACTTATACCTATCGCCAACACGATAATGCACTATATGTCCGATATTGGCTTGTGTATTTATCCGCTATCCGCAGCGATCGTATTGGGCCGCAGGAACGGCCTTAACCAAAAAAAGCTGATCGAGCAGATTGGTTCTATACAAAAGCTATCGGCAGAAAACATGGCTAAGGAAATTGAAAAGCAACAAATGCTGGAGACAGAAAAAGACCGGCTGGAGCAAGAAGTGGCTGTGCGTACCACCGAGATAGTGGCACAAAAAGAAGAGATACAGAAACAGCACACCGACCTGAAGGCTGAAAAAAAGAAATCGGACGATCTTTTGCTAAATATTTTGCCGGAAGAAATAGCCGAAGAACTCAAAGAAAAAGGCCGCTCCGCCGCCAGGCTCTTCAACGATGTTACAGTGCTTTTCACAGATTTTGTCGATTTCACCAAGGCCGCTGAAACCCGTCCGCCGCAGGAATTAGTTGATGAGTTGGATGTTTGCTTCAAGGCGTTTGATGACATTATCTCGAAATACGGATGTGAAAAGATAAAGACTATTGGCGACGCCTATCTTGCCGTTTCTGGCCTGCCTGTGGCCGATGCCGCCCATGCCGAAAAAATAGCCCTGTGCGCCCTGGAGATCATACAGTTTATGAGCGAACGGAAACGGCAGGGGGCAAATACATTCGATGTGCGGATAGGCATACACAGCGGCAGCGTTGTCGCCGGTATAGTGGGCGTGAAGAAATTCGCCTACGACATCTGGGGCGATACGGTGAATACCGCAGCCCGAATGGAACAAAACAGCGCCCCCGGCAAAATAAATTGCTCCCAAACAACCTTCAGCCTCATAAAAGACAAATTCAACTGCACCTACCGTGGCGAAATAACCGCCAAAAACAAGGGGGAATTAAGCATGTACTTTATAGAGGGAGCCATGGGTTAATAAGCCATGAAGGAGGCAGTCACTAAAGTTGTCCTACACCCGGTCGCTGGCCGAAGCGTCTCGCTTCGTCCTCATTTACCGAAGCGTCTCGCTTCCGAAAAACCACTTATTATTCTGACTGCCCGGAAGCGAGACGCTTCCTCATTCCAGGACGAAGCGAGACGCTTCGACCAGTCGTGCGTGGAACAACTATACGCAACTCAACTCAATTAACCTATTAACCAATTAACCATTTAACCATTTAACCTATTAACCTACTACCCCACCCCCGCAATTTATTTTGCCATTATACCGTTATTAAATATATTGCACTAAAATCTAAAATAAGATGTACAGATCCGCATTTTTGGTGTTGCTGGTAGCATTATGCAGTTTTCGTTTTTCCCCCGATCAGACTAACGACCTAGTGATGAAGGCTGCCGAATCCCAGCTACCCGTTTACATTGCCAAGATACCTGCCGGCCAGGAAGCCGCTTATGGCTTTACCGACCAGGATAATATGGACCAATGTACTGTAGGTAAACCATTTAGGATGCTGGTATTCACTAACGACTTCTACATCACTAAAACAGAACCAGAGGTTAATTACCTGACCATAAAAAATGAGTGGCGTGTGCCGGTATCCATCAATGGTCAAAACCGCACACTGCTTACACTTGATGGCAATCCTGGCAATTTCAGCGTATCGGGCATGGGTGGCACAGAACTGTCAAAGGAACTCCAATTGAAAAGCGCAGGCCTCCCCGCCACCGACAATTTTTATCTGCTCCGTGTGTTCCCATTATCAGCCGACTTCCTGGTATCTGAGCATGATAATTCGTTTGCCGATGCCCAGTTCATCCCGCTGGCATCAGCAACAGTCGCTATACCATCACTTGCCAAAAACAAAAAAGCCACCTATACGCTCGATGAGGTGCAGCAGATGGTAAAAGATGCCGTAGGGAAAAAACCTGCCCAGAAAGATACCACAAAGAAAAAATCACAAAAGAAAGGCTCTTCAAAATAACAGCTATGAAAAAGATACTTTTGATTGTGTTGGTTGTTATCGGGTTCAGCGCGCAGGCGCAGGTACTAAACGTGCCGCAGATAACACAGGAGCAGGACGAATGGTGCTGGGCGGGTTGCAGCAAATGTATGCTCAACTATTATGGCGATTCTATAGAGCAATGCACTATAGCCGAGTACGCCCGCGAGGTCATTTCATGGACAAGCTTCGGCACAAAAAACTGCTGTATAGACGGCCACGATAGCTGCAACACCCCCAACTACGACTGGGGCGCAAACGGCAGCATTGCCGATATACTGCACCACTTCAAAGGCATAAGCTGCACAGGCTTTAACGGGGTGCTGACCGAAAGCGAGATAACCGCACAGATGGCCGCAAAGGAGCTTTTCGTAGAGCATTGGTCCTGGGCGGCAGGCGGTGGACATTTTGTAGTGGGCAGCGGCATATCTGGCGGCACCATTTACTACATGAACCCCTGGCCCGGCGAAGGACTATCTATGTGCAGCTATGCCTGGATGCAAACCGATGGAGACCATACCTGGGATGAAACCCTTTCCATCTCAAATGTACCACAGCTCGCCGTAAGCGAACTCCCCGCCCTGCAAACCGAACTTATATACCCCAATCCCAGCACCGGCCTCATAACCATAAAGGGCCTCGGCCAAGGCGAAACCAATGTTACCATATACAATGGCACTGGCACGGAGGTCTATCACACTACCACGAACAGCAACGGGGCTGCCACGGCAATAGACCTTAGTAGCCTGCCGCGCGGGCTTTACTTAGTGAGAATGAACGGTGGCACGCAGAGTAAGTATGCTAAGTTGGTGTTGCAAAATTAAACCCGCAATGTGTGATTTTTACCTTGCAAATCGAGCACGCAGTGTCCGATTTGCAAGGTAGAAATTATACAATTTAGTTATTATTTACATATTAAAATACAAAGTATTACCTAAGTTTTGCGTTGGGGTTTGTTTATTTTTCCGACCCTGAAAACCACCACCCCACCACGATGAAAAAAAACAATTGTGGATATCTTCGTATTGTCTAATCCTTGCTATGATATGCCTGTTGGGCATTGTAGCTGATGATCATTTTTTAGGTGACCCCATTGGTGACCCTATTTTGTGGGGTGATGGGGTGAGCGAAATTTCACGCGAAGGGCGCAAAGGCCGCGCAAAGAAATCGCAAAGTTGCTCAGTTTTCTGAAATTATTTTGTAAACGCTGAATTAATTGATAATCAATTAAGGTGTACTATAATTGTTGCTCAAAAGTTGCTCAGTTGTTGCTCGACTTTAGCACCCTCACCCCGACCTTCCCGATAGTAGATCGGGACTGGCTTCCAAAAGAGAGGGAGCTTGACTTTTCGCAACAAAGGTCTGTAAGAAAATGATACAGCCCAACACGTTTTATCTATACCTGTTAAGGTTATGGCTATAATGTCCATCGTTTCCTGCGCGATACGCCAGTTGTAAACTGGTTCAATTGAGTAGGCACGAGTCGGCTGCGCTCATGGCTATGCTACAGACTCGCGCCAGTGGGTAGGGCGGAAGTTTTTCTTTTGCAATAGTACCTACACATACAAATTCTATCTACTTTTACGTAGGGCGAATGCTTACTATGAACAAGAGACCTCTTTTTATTTTAATAATACTGCTTACCTGCGGCTGCAATATGCTGCGGGCACAGGAAAATATTATTGTAACCATAGCGGGAAAAGGGGGCGTGATGCCTGGGTTTAGCGGGGATGGCGGACAGGCAACTAATGCAAAATTGTACGCTCCTGAATCATTGTGCCTTGATAAATCAGATAACATTCTTATTGCAGACGCGGCAAACAACCGGATACGAAAAATAAATTCTGCTACCGGGATTATTACCACAATAGCAGGAAATAGTCCCCCATTAGGCGTGGGTTCTTATGGCGGAGATAATGGGCCTGCTACCAATGCCTCATTGTGGGCTCCCTGCTCGGTATCTATAGATACGGCCGGGAATGTGTATATCGCGGATGCCCTAAATAACAGGATACGTAAAATAACCACTGCAACCGGTATCATTACCACTATTGCCGGTAATGGAGCTATGGGGGGGGGGGGAGATGGAAGTGTAGCAACCAATGCAGCGCTTAATGAGCCTGTAGGCTTATGCTTAGACAAAGCGGGGAATATCTATATTGCCGATTATAACAACAATGTGGTGCGGAAAGTAGCCGCTGCAACAGGTGTTATTACGACTTTTGCAGGAAACGGAAGCGTAGGCTATACCGGTGACCATGGGCCTGCTACTAACGCGACATTTCAAGGACCGATACAGGTATATGCTAATAACGCAGGAGATATTTTTATTTGCGACCAATATAATAATGCCGTGCGCAAGGTAGCTGCATCAACGGGTATCATTACTACCATTGCCGGTAACGGCATGGCAGGAAACACAGGGGATGGGTCTGTGGCTACCGATGCGGAACTAAACCAACCGGCAGGAGTATATGTTGATAACGATGAGAACATCTACATAGCAGATTTCGGCAATGGCACCATAAGGAGGATTGACGGCACAACGAATATTATTACAACCGTAGCCGGGGATGGCACATGGGGTTATTCGGGAAATGGTGGGCCAGCCACTGGTGCACAGATGATGCCGGATAATATGGTGTTTGATAATGCTGGCTCAATGATAGTAGCTGATTATGGTACTAATACAATACGAAAAGTGTTTAATCCTACCTTATGGCTGACTTCTCCCACACTATCGAATGCAGAAATAGCATTGTACCCAAACCCGGCGCAAGATGAAGTGACTATTACTAATGATGCGCGGAATGATCTGCGTATTTATGATGCAGTGGGTAAAGAAGTTTATCACACCTTTGTTATTTCTGATAAACAACAAATAAGTACTAAAGCCCTATGTAACGGGGTGTATGTGGTAATTCCATCCGCTTTGTCAGGCAAAGCAAAAAGATTAGTTGTTCTGCGTCAGTAATGCGGTTAGTTGCGATTGACTTTGAGTAGCTTTTGTTTATTCTTTGCATGAAAATATTCTGTTTACTTTTACCTCAAACAAACCAATTATGATACGATAGAGATAAGATACATAAAAGAGTAGCGTAGTTTAATTTTCCCCCGTAGAAAAAGCCGCCAAAATTTTTAAAACACAGGGAATGTTAGGACTCCGCGCCCCAAAGGGCGTGGCCTTCCTGCATTCTGTGTGTTTGGGGCTTGGCGGTTCCTTCTATGGCAGATGTAGACCGAGGTTCACGCCCCTCTATTTTCTACCCGCTGAAGGAACCTGCGGCATAGTGTAGCCAGATGTTTCCCTTCTTTATTTCATATCCTGATAGCTATTTTCTGTGTATCCCGCCATAGTTGCGATGAATTTCTTTAGGCATTCCGCTTACATCCAACAATATTTTTTCACACAAAAACAAACACACAAAATGAAAAAGACAATATTATTATCGTTGCTTATTTTTCTTGGCGCAATACCCGTTTTTGCGCAATATAATACCAACCAGAATAAAGTATGGGCCTTTGGCGACTTTGCCGGGTTGGATTTTACATCTGGCAGCCCCGTTGCATTTCTCTCCTATAGTACCCAGTATGAAGGATGTGCATCTGTGAGCAATGGCGCGGGGCAGCTGTTATTTTACACAGACGGGAAGCATGTAATTGACAGCGCAGGGTACTACATGCCGCACGGCAGCTCTATAGTGCCCGTCACAGTGTTTAGTTCGGCGCAGGCAGCGGTGATTGTACCGGTGCCCAATACCGCCAACAAGTATTATGTGTTTTCGTCAGAGCAGTATCCCGGCGGCCATCTTTATTACTCATTTGTGGATATGTCGCTGGATGGCGGCAATGGCGATGTGGACAGCGCAACGGCAGGAACACCCCTTGCAACAGCAATGTCGGAAGCAATGGTGGCTGTGCGTGGCAATAACTGTAATGTGTGGCTGATAACCCACCGAAGGGATTCGGCTGTTTTCTTGGTATATAGTATATCCCCGTCAGGTATCAGCGGCCCGGTAGTTTCACACACCGGTGCGTTTACGGGGACAATCAGCTATGGCATTTCTATTGTAAAGCCCAGCCATAACGGTAAGAAATTAGTGTTGCAGGATTACGATGTTGCCAGCTCGGGCCACGGGACAGAACTGTACGACTTTGACCCGACAACAGGTATTGTTTCCGGTTTGCAGATACTTGATTCCTCCACCACGAGGTATGGCGCTGAATTTTCTCCGAACGATTCCCTATTGTACATTGATGAATATGGTACGGGTTATGTGGCACAGTATAACATCAGCCTTTCCTCTACTGCCGCTATCGTTTCCTCACTGAACACAATTACTACCACAGGCGGCGTTTTCGGGGACATGAAATTAGGGCCGGATAATAAGATATACATCACTTCTGCTTCGGACACATTCCTTGCCCGCATAGGTTCTCCAAATACCTATGGTACCGGATGCGGTTTTGTAAGCCATGGGGTTACTTTAATCCACAGTACGAACGGTGAATATGGGCTCCCCTCTGTTGTTTTTCCGAATATACCGGGAGATACAGCTTACACAAGCCACGATACTACCCTTTGTATGTACCGGGATAGCAGCGTTGTAATATACGCCCACGATACGGGTGCGGTGTGGGGTTATTTGTGGAACGATGACACAACAACTACGCGTGGTAAAAGCATTACCGCAACGGGTACTTACTGGGTGCGAATATTCAACGGATGCAACCTGACGATAGATACAATACATGTGGGCAGCTATACCGTACCAACACCAATAACAGGTGATTTAGGTGTTTGCACCGCAACCACTTTAACAGACAGTGTAACCGGCGGTACGTGGAGCAGTGGTTCCCCCGGCATTGCAACAATAGGTGCATCAACGGGAATAGTTACCAGTGTAACCCTTGGTACTACGCTCATCACATACAGGCTTTCAGACGGTTGCGCTATTACAGAGACATTAACCGTGAACCCGTTGCCTGCACCAATAACAGGCGCTACAAGTATTTGTGTAAGCGATACAGCCACGCTGCATGACACCGCTTCCGGCGGCGTATGGAGCAGCAGTTCTGCTGTTGCTACAGTGGGTTCGGGTACTGGATTTGTAACGGGTGGAGCATCTTATGGCGTAGTTACTGTAACCTATACGATAGCTGCAACCGGCTGCTACACAACCTACCCGGTGACGGTTGGTGTGCCGCCGATAACGGGGGTAGCAAATGTATGTGCATACGATTCGCCCGCGCTATATATATTTGATGCGGCGGCCGGAGGTGGTTGGACGTCAACCTTAGTTGGGGTTTTCGGATTTGGGTCATCAGAGGTGGTGCAGAGTTTTGCCGCCGGGCTTGCAACCATATATTATACGATGCCGGGCGGTTGCTTTGCGTCAGCTTCGCTAACGGTATATCCGCTGCCTGCCCCAATAGCAGGCGATTCAGATGTATGTGTTGGCGAGACAATTGCGCTAAGCGATGTTAGCACAGGAGGTACATGGAGCCGTACAAATACCCATGCTACCGTAGGCTTTGGCACGGGCATTGTTACCGGTGTATCAGCAGGAGTGGACAGCATAATATACACTTTGCCAACAGGCTGTACACAGCAGAAAAAGGTAACGGTAAACCCCTTCCCAACTTCAATTTCAGGAACTACGACGCTATGCCCAGGTACAAGCACTACGCTAACAGGAACACCTGGCGGAGGTACGTGGAGCAGCAGTGCGACGGGAGTAGCTACCGTAAGCACGGGCGGCGTGGTAACAGGTGTTACAGCAGGAACTGCTGTAGTCACTTACACATCGGCAGGCTGCCCCGGTACAGTAACAGTTGTAGTGAACCCTTTACCAGCAGGTATTACAGGGGGCACGAGCATATGCCAGGGCGGAAAAGACACATTGCTTGATGCCTCCAGCGGCGGCTCATGGAGCAGTGGGTCAACAGGTGTAGCCACTGTAGGAGCGAGTACAGGAATTGTAACCGGGCTTACGGCTGGCCATGCAACCATTACTTATACTTTAGGCACGGGCTGTATAGCTACTACAGCTATAACCATAAACGACACTATAGGCTCATGCACGGCCTGCGAGGTATTCAGGCACAGGAGCTATGCCCGGCTGGGCGCGGGCGGCAGTATAGGCACGACAGTAGGCGCAGGATTTTATTACATAGCCAATGATGTGGCTATAACGGATACGGTGACGATGACCGATGCAATAGTGCTGATAGCGCCGGGGGTAACCGTATCTGTGAACCCTACGGCATCGCTCACAACAAGGGGCAGCCACCTGCTGGGTGAGTGCGGTATGTGGAACGGTATAGTGCTGCTGAATGATGGCGTGAGCAACACGGGCATATTTGCCGGGCTGGAAGATGCAGGCGGCACCTGCTCCATGATAGAAGATGCGGCAAAGGCTGTAACGGTGATAAATGCGAAGGGCACGGCCACAAGCCTTGTGAAGTGCGACAACGTGATATTTAACCGCAACACATACGGGCTGGACATAGAAAAATATTACTCGCTGGTCACCGCTTATCCATTCACGGTGCGGAATACGGTGTTTACCAGCCGGGACTTTACGGGCTATACAGGCTACCCGTTTGCATGGCCGCAGGCGAGCGCACTAAAGGCGCTGTATGCGCCGGGCAGCGTGTTTGCACCGCCTTATAGTATCGACGACTTCTCGCTGGGCTATACCGGCGTGAACTGCAAGGACGGCGGGGCGGCATATGCGGGCATAAAACTAAGTGGCATAGGCTCCTATACTGCAGCACCCACGAGCTTTGGGCCGCCGATACCGGGCTACTATGCCGGGATAGTAGTAGGAGACACAGCCCAGACCACAGGCAATAAAAACCTGAACATTTTTGATAATCTACAGAACGGTATTTTTGCGCTGAACAGCAATGTGACGAGCGTGAACAATGTGTTTATGTATATGTGGCCTGTGCATCTAAGTTACGGCGGTTCAACCCTGATAGGCGGGGATGGTGTTTATGCGGCTACCACAGACAATTCTATAAGCCTGAACAGGCTACAGGTATATACACCAACGGGAAGCCCCTACCACAACCAGTTTTACGGGTTTTACATAGGCGTGGAGTGCTACAACTATATGCGGGTAACAGGGCAGAACAACTATATGATAAACAGCGGCAGCACGACGGCCAACCCCACGGGCGTATATGGCTACTGCGTGAAAACGGCGCAGTATGATACGGTGAGCATAAGCACGGATACGATAAACAATGTGAGTACCTGCATAGCCTTCTGGGCTACAAATGCTGTGGTGGCGGGGACTGCACCGGCAACGCACTATCCCGGCTTGTTACAGATAAATAACAATGAAATAGTAGCTAATCCAAGCGGATACGTATTTGATATGATACAAAATGTGGGCCTGGGTATAGCGGTGCAAGGTACGCTGACCGCCCCCCTGTACACCGGTCTTGGAAGCGGGGCCAACTGGAGCGAGATAAACAACAACCATATGCATGATGTAACAGACGGCCTGTTTGTGAACAACTTTGAGAGCGGGGTGGTGAATACTGTAGGCAACGTAGTAACGCTGAGGCCGACGAAAGCAAAGCGGCTGTATTACGGTATAAACCACACGCTGTGCCACGGCAGCAATATGTATGACAACATAGTGACCACATCGGCAGACAGCGCGGGCAGCGACAGTATGCGGGCCTACTATGCGGCCAGCAATATGGGCATAAACGTGGGCTGCAATACAGAATACAATACCGGCAGGGGCTATGAATTTTTCCTGCAAAACCATGGCAGCGCCTGGCACGACAACAGCATGGACGACAACCTGAAGGGCTATGTGCTGAATGGCGCAACCATAGGCAAACAGCAATATGGCGGCCACCCGATGAATAATAATTGGGCAGGATCAGGATGGAGCAGCAGCCATCCCCAAACATATATATATCACGGAGCGAACGCAACGCAGGATACGCTTTACACAAGCTATCTGCCAATATATAATGACGGGAACCCGACTCCACAAATATATTCAACTGTCAATGGCAGCTTGCAATACCAAGCAGTCTATCCTTATGGTATGCCATGTCCATTTGCCTATGACAATACGGATAGCCTGAAAATACGTGATGCTAAACGTGTGGCCCGGCAGCAGATAGAGTATGCTAACAACATAATAGCTAACAACTGGATAGCGCAATACGAGTTGTGGAAAAGCATAAAGGCGGATACCTCGCTTATAGATAGCAGTGCAGTAATAGCGAAGTTTGCAACAATGGCTGTGAACAGCCGTTACAAGTATTTAACGGACTTGGATAGCATGATAACCATTGGTGATTTTGCAGACGCAACAGTGGCACTCGGGTACAATATAGATTCTATGGCTAATACAAGTATAGATACCACACAGGGGGTGCAGATGGCAGATAATATAGGGGCAGATAATATAGTGGAGAACTACCAGAATTTCTACGCTCTGTTTATGAAATATGCTGATGGCGCATTAACAAGTACAGACAGCCTACAGGTAACGGCTATGGCTCAGTTATGCCCTGAAATCAACGGGAATGTAGTCTATCAGGCCCGTGCTTTGTATAGCAACGTATTCAATGATTTGAGTGTGTTTAATGACGACAGTTGTTTGGATGTGGATACTGGTTATATAGCTGCGAGACACAGTACGCCACCAGTTAAGAAGGCTGACAGCAACCAAGATCAACAATATCAACTATTCCCTAATCCTAACGATGGTAACTTTATTATACGGCAGTATGTTCCTGATAATGAACCTGTCGCAATAGAAATAAATGATATGCTTGGTAGGGGTATTTATAAAGCCAAACTACAATTTGTACAGGCTAAAAGCGTATTGAATTTAAATAGCGTTGTACCGGGCATCTATTTATTAAAGTTAACGGATAGCCACGGAACACAGTTTATGTTTAAATTTGTTGTGGAATGAAAAGAGCAGCATTAATATTGATATTTTCCTGTGCGTGTAGCTTTATACATGCACAGGAAAATATTATTACAACAATAGCTGGTACAGATACAGCCGGTTTCGGCGGTGATGGAGGTCTTGCAATAAATGCTAAACTAAATTTTCCGGATGGAATATGTATTTACAAATTAAGCACACTTTATATAGCAGATGCCATAAATAATAGGATTCGTAAAATTGACCTTTTATCTGGTGTTATTTCAACAATTGCAGGCAACGACACATCTGGTTTTTCAGGAGATGGAGGACTTGCTTTACTGGCTAAGTTGAATGTTCCAGAAGGAGTTGTTGCGGATACCGCCGGAAATATATTTATAGCAGATGCTGCAAACCAAAGAATACGAAAAATAGAAATCACAACTGGCATAATTACAACTATTGCGGGCAAGGGGGTAGCAGGCCGCCTTGGCGATGGTGGGCCTGCGACTAATGCCGAATTAGCTGGTCCAAGTGGGTTATGCTTAGATAGATTAGGAGACCTGTATATTGCGGATTGGGGTAATCAAAAGATACGTAAGGTGAATTTGGCAACAGGTATAATAACAACTGTTGCTGGAAACGGAACAATTGGGTATTCTGGGGATAACGGACTTGCAACAAGCGCAGAATTATCTGGCCCTGTAAGCGTTTCAACGGATACCTTCGGTAACGTTTTCGTTGCCGATGAATACAATTCTGCAATTAGAAAAATAGAAATTTCAACCGGTATTATTACAACTATTGCCGGAAATGGAAGTTGGGGTTATTCTGGTGACAATGGGCCAGCCACCAATGCACTATTGGATGAACCTTCCGGAATATACATTGATGGACAAAATAACATTTATTTTTCGGAATATGAGAATGGTGTTATAAGGCGAATTAGTGGAATTACTGGAATTATTACCACAGTTGCAGGAAATGGGAGTCAAGGCTTTTCGGGTGATAATGGTTTAGCGACTCATGCTGAATTAATACCCGGAGACATTTGTTTAGATAATTATGGAACTATTTATATTGCCGATTACGGCAATAGCAGAATACGAAAGGTGTATAATCCAACGCTGGGGGTGGCCTCTCCCAGCCTCTCCAAAGGAGAAGTGACGATCTGGCCGAACCCGGCAAGGGATGAGGTCACGGTGGAAAATGCCGCCGGCAGTGAGGTAAGCATATACAATATGGCAGGACAGGAAGTGTACCAAAGTAAAATTCTCTCCGACAAACAGACTCTTAATATAGCCTGCATAAGTCCAGGTGTTTATGAGGTGCGGGTAATTAACTCATCGGTGGGGCTATGGACAACCAAGAAACTCGTGCTTGTCCAATAGAACCCCGAACGTACAAGGGAGTGACACAACGGACGGTGATAGTAGCAGTGAAGCTAAGTCCCCCTTTTTCATCCAATCGGCTTAACTTCGCGGTAATGATATCCCCCGCCTCTGTACAGGAAGTGATGAACCGCGCCGACATTGTAGATGTGGTGGGGCAGTTTGTGCGCCTGCGGAAACGGGGCACCAATTATATTGCCAACTGCCCGTTCCATAACGAGAAAACACCATCGTTCAATGTATCTCCGGCAAAGGGGATATACAAGTGTTTTGGGTGCGGCAAGGCGGGCAATGTGGTGACTTTTATACAGGAGCACGAAAAGCTTACCTATCCTGAGGCTATAAGGTGGCTTGCCGACTTTTATAAGATAACTCTTGAAGAAACAGAGCGCAGCCCGGAGCAGCAGCAGAAACAGCTTGCCGAGGAGGGGCTGCGGATACTTAATGAATATGCCGCAACTTACTTCCATGATACGCTGCTGAACACTGATGAAGGGCAGGCGATAGGCTTATCGTACTTCAAGCAGCGGGGTTTCAGGAAGGATATTATGGAGCGCTTCCGGCTGGGGTATAACCCGGAGCGTGGTGATGCGTTCTACACAGCAGCCACCAACAAGGGCTACAAGGGCGAGATGCTGGACCGCGCGGGCCTGGCTAAGAACCGCAATGGCGGCTACTATGATGTATATAGGGGGCGGGTGATCTTCCCGATACAAAGTATGACGGGGCGCATACTTGGCTTTGGCGCCCGTATCCTGAAGAGCAATGAGAAGGCCCCGAAATATATAAACACGCCGGAGAATGAACTGTACGTAAAAAGCAAGGTGCTCTATGGTATGTACCAGGGCCGACAGGCCATAGGCAAGCAGGATGAATGCCTGCTGGTGGAGGGCTATACCGATGTAATATCGCTACACCAGGCGGGGGTGGAGAATGTGGTATCGAGCAGCGGCACATCGCTTACCGAAGACCAGTTGCGGCTAATAGGCCAGCTCACCAAAAACCTGACCATACTCTATGATGGCGATTCTGCGGGCATAAAGGCCGCGCTGCGCGGGCTGGATATGGCGCTGGCGCAAAGCTTTAATGTGCAACTGGTGCTGCTGCCTGATGGCGAAGACCCGGACAGCTTTGTGCAGAAGTCGGGCGCGGAAAAGTTTCATACCTATATAAAGGAGCATAAGCAGGATGTGATCAGCTTTCGCCTGCAGGTGGGGCTGAACGATGCGGGCACCGACCCGGTGAAGCGGTCGAAATTGGTGAACGAGATAGCGGAGAGCATATCGCGCATCAATAAAGCGGAGGATTTTTCGCTGCAAAACCACTACACCCGCGAGGCAGCCCAAAAGCTGAACGTGGATGAGGCCGGGCTGATAAACCTCGTCAATAAATACATCCGCGACCGGATAGAGAATGAGCAAAAACACCATCGCCGCGAAGAGGCTATCCCAAAGGCAGAGACGCTGACCAGCGAACCTGAACCAGAGGTAAAACCGCCCGCCCAAGAGGAACAGCAGGAATGGCAACTGCTGAAAATACTTATAGAATATGGCCACCAGCCTTATGAAGGCTACGAATCGGTAGCACGGCTGATTGAAGACCGCGTGGGCCCCGACCTGATAGGTGAGCCGCTGGTGCAAAAGCTGTTTGTAGAATATTTTGAGCATTACCGGCATTTTGGTGCTACGCCTGAGCTGCATTTTTTCGTTAATTATCCCGAACAGGCTATCCGCGACAGGATGGCGTCGCTGCTGCATCCGCCGCAGGATATTAGTGTAAAGTGGCGCGAAAAATATGGTATCGAATCGGTGTTGCCGGCACTAATGTATGTGAATGATGTGGACAGTACCCTATCCTACTTTGAGCTGAAAAAGATATTGATCATACAAGACCAGCTGACCACCCGCCTGCGCCAGGAAACCGACCCCATAACCCAGAATGTGCTACAGGAGCGGTTTATGAAGCTCAGGATAATGGAAAAAGAGATCCTGAAACGCCACGGAACAGTTGTTTTTAAATCGCAGAAGTATAAATAAAAATGGCACGGATAATAGCAATAGATTACGGAAAGAAGCGGACGGGCATAGCTGTGAGCGACCCCTTGCAGATAATAGCCACCGCTTTAGAGACTGTTGACTCTGGCGAACTGATAGGCTACCTGAAGAAGTACCTAGCAAAGGAAGATGTAGAAAAACTGATAGTGGGTTATCCATTGAACATGGATGATTCCCCCACCCATGCTACGCCGCTGGTGGAAAAATTCATACTCAAATTTGGCAATGTTTTTCCGCAGATGCCGGTGGAGAAAGTTGATGAACGAATGACCTCTAAAATGGCGTCGCAAGCCATAGCTGGCATGGGTCTGAAAAAGAAAGACCGGGAGAAAAAAGAACTGATTGACACAGTAAGCGCCGTGATGATGCTACAGGAATACCTTGCTAAGTAAAAACTTAAAAATAAAAAATAAAAATTGACCTGCAATTGCTGCAATGATTTGCGAAAGTCAAATACCAGGTAAAAACTTAAAAATCAAAAGTAAAAATTGACCTGCAATTGCTGCAATGATTTGCGAAAGTCAAATACCAGGTAAAAACTTAAAAATCAAAAGTAAAAATTGACCTGCTATTACTGCACCGATTTGCCATAGTCAAACACAAGCTGGCAAAAGGCTTTTATGCCTATATCCAGCCGGCTGTCGTCAATGTAGAAATCGGGTGTGTGATGGCTGGGGGCTTCGGCCATAGTGATGTTTGGGTCGCGGGCGCCGAGGTAAAAGAAGAAGGCAGGTATCTTCTCGCCATAGAACGAGAAATCCTCTGCCCCGGTAGCCCATTTGTAAGGCACCACGTTATCTGCCCCGCCAGCTGCTGCCTGTAGCGATGGCAAAGATCGCTACACTAACTGCGGATTGTTGTACGTGACCTGTGCTTTGTTTTCCACAACTACCTCGGCGGTAGCGCCACTGGCTGCGGCAATGCTTTGTGCGGTGAGCTTCATTTTATCAATCACGTCCTGCCTCATTTTTGGGTCGAACGTTCTTATAGTGCCCTCCATTGTCGCCTCTTCCGGCACTATATTGAAGCGCAGACCGCTTTGTATTTTGCCAACTGTTATTACCACCGGGGCTTCAATTATATTCACCTGCCTGCTCACTATAGTTTGTAATGCCTGTATGATCTCGGCACTTACTACTATCGGGTCTATCCCCTGCCAGGGCGTGGCACCGTGGCTCGATTTCCCTTTCACTTTAATAGTGAACAGGTCGGCACTGGCCATAAAAGGACCGGGTTTGTAGTATATCTTGCCCAGGTCGCCAAATGCTTCTATGTGCAGGCCGAAAACCGCATCAGGCTTAGGATTTTCCAGGCACCCTTCCTTTATCATTAGGCGCGCCCCACCCTCTTCTCCTTCCGGCGGCCCTTCCTCCGCCGGCTGAAACAGGAACACCACTGTGCCTGTAAGTTCATTTTTCAGTTTACTCAGCACCTGTGCTGTACCCATGAGCATGGCGGTATGGGCATCGTGCCCGCAGGCGTGCATCACCGACACGGCAGCCCCATTGTATTTTGCTGTCACTGTTGATTTGAAGGGCAGGTTATTCTTTTCCTCCACAGGCAAGGCATCCATATCTGCCCGCAGCGCTATGACCGGGCCGGGGTTATTTGTCCTTAGTATAGCTACCACACCTGTTTTTGCCAGTTTCCGGGTTTCCAGGCCCAGGCTTTTCATGTACTTATACACTTTTTCCTGTGTCTTGTATTCCCGCATAGAAAGCTCTGGATTTTTATGAAAATCCCTGCGCCACTCTATCACCTTCGGCAATATATGCTTCACCAAAGTATCATAGTTAGCTGGCTGCGCCTGTGTAAACGTGGAAGATAAAAGAAGGCATATACCGGCCCATAACTGTTTTGCCATAATGATAGTTTATTACCCAATGTCATTAACTTAAGCTGCTCGATTTTTTCCAGACATCCCCCTTCCCCCCTTCGCTGACGCACAACGCCTTCGCGCAAGGGGGAATGCGCCTGAATATCCCATCAACTTCATCATTCTACTCCACTTTTTTTCGTTAAGTCAATGACATTGATTTGTTACCTTGATTTTCTTAAATGTATTGCGATATTCTTTAGCGTCACTTTCTAAAGCAAATATAATAATACCCTGGTATCTTCGAATCAATACCGAATAAAACTGGAACAAACAGTGCTGGGTGAGGGTAAACGAATATTTGAAAATGTGAGCCAGATACATTAACTCTAACCTATGCGGTATTGGGAAAATAAAAAATAATTTGTACTATTATCCCGAATTAAAACATAAACGAGATGAAAATCCTGAAAATTATCTGCATCGTTGTTGCCATTATTATTGCTGTTCCGCTGATCGTAGCATTGTTTACGCCAAAGGAATATACTGTTGTGCGGGAAGTAACCATCAACAAGCCAAAGCCAGATGTGTTCGAGTATGTAAAACACACCAAGAACCAGAACTACTATAGCAAATGGAACATGATGGACCCTAATGCTAAAATGGAAAATGATGAAAAGCACCTACCCCGGA
>JABDBX010000050.1 GCA_013288445.1 Bacteroidota bacterium | reverse complement strand
GATGCCATCATTAAAAACCTCACCAATGGCAGGCAATTGGTCAGTTTCGACCTTGCCGTAAACGATTATTACAAAACCCGCAGCGGAGAAAAAAAAGACGTGGCGACCTACTTCGATTGTGCGTACTGGATAAGCACAAAGGTTGCGCCTTACCTCACCAAAGGCAGCATTATTGCGGTGTATGGGCGCATGACCGTGTACGCCTACAAAGACAGCGAAGGTAAACCACAGGCCGCGCTAAATTTTCACGTGAACCACATCCGGTTCATCGCGCAGGCCCCGAAAGCAGGCAGACCCGCCGCCGCCAGCACCACCGGGACGCCAGCCAGTACCGCTGCCGTTACACCAACCCCGCAAACGATTGATGATTTACCATTTTAAAACCATACGACCATGCAATACTTTAATGAATGCAAAACGATTGAGGAAGTAAAGGCGACCTACAAAACACTCGCCAAACAGCACCACCCGGATTGTGGTGGCGATACCGCTACCATGCAGGCCATCAACACCGAATACGCCTTTGCCTGCGCCAAAATTCTGAAAGGCGAAAATCTGAACGCCGAGGAAACGGACGAACAGATACGGCTCTCCGAAGAATACCGCAAAGTGATCGAGCAGATTATCAACCTTGCCGGAATTGTGATTGAGGTTGTCGGTCACTGGATATGGGTAACGGGTGCAACCTTCCCTGTGCGAAAGCAACTGAAAGCGGCGGGTATGTTTTTTGCCCCGAAAAAAGTCGCGTGGTATTACCGCGCCGAAGCCTACAAAACCAAAGGCGGCAAGAAAACGCTTGATGAAATCCGCGAGAAATACGGCAGCGAAAAAATCAACGCAAAGTATCAAGGCCGCCGGACGCTAAACTAATCCACCGGAGCCTATCACGTAAGCAGCAAGACGCATATGTTTTGCTGCTATGCGTTTGCGCGGACTTCTTTTCTTTGCCTCGGCGGCAAAGAAAAGAAGCAAAAGAAAGCGCCGTCCACCGCTTCGCTCATTGGATGCAGTGATTTTTTGAGGTGGGCGTTAGTCGGAAAGGTAAGATTTGCGCGTATCCAAATCGTCAGCAATAAGAAGCGCGATGTAAAGGGCAAGTTGATTGATTTTCTTTTTGGCCATACGCTTTTGTATTTTTTTGAGCATGGCAGGGGGAAAATCAAAGGACACTATGGTGCGCCCGTCATGTTCGTCCAATTTTTGCTTCACTTCCGAGAGGTAAGTAAGCACGTTCTGCATCGAAATTTCTTTGGGTTCACCAGATAACAATGTCCGTGCGTTTGTTTGCATACCACATTCTCCATGTGCAATTCTACGGCCCTGCTACTACGTTTCAGGCGAAATTTCAATTATTTTTCCACACGCGTCCTACATCTCCATGATTTTCGCATTGTAATCGTCCAGGATATTGCTCGGCAGGCTTTTTAAATAAATCTCGGTCGTTTTGAGGCTTGAATGGCCTAGCATGGTGCTTATGGCGTTTATCGGAACTTCACTAAGCATGGCCTGTGTGGCGAAAGAATGGCGGCTTACATAAGTCGTAAGGTTCTGTGAAACGCCGCAGAGTTCGGCCAGTTTCTTTAGTTTCTTGTTATAACGTTTCCTCGCCCATTGTACTTCTTTATCCTGCTCTTCCGGCGTGTCACGTTTTAAAATAGGAAATACATAGGGTGAGCCGGGGGAGAGATTGATGTAATTGGAAATTATCTTTTCCAAGGCCGGCGTGATCTTAATGTCGTATAACTTTCCAGTCTTACGCCTGCGGTAGTTAATGCGGCCATCGGTTACAGCGCTTTTTTCGAGATATGCCATGTCCGTGAAATTCATCCCATACATCATATAACTCGCGACAAAGTAATTACGTGCGTAGAAACATTCATGTGCGGCATCCAGTTCAAGTGTAATGATCTTTTTGAGCAGGTTCCAATCCAAGGCACGTTTTACAGTCGGTTCCGTTTTGATTTTATAGTCGTCGAAAGGGTAGGCCTCTTTATCAATCAGGCCATCCTTAACTGCTTTATTGTAGATAGCGCGAATGGCTCTCATATAAAAAGAAAGTCCGTTGACAGTATTGCCGTCTTTATAGTGCGCGGTCTCAAACTTCGTCAGGAATTTATGCGTGATGTCCTCAAACTTTATATCCTTCCCTTCATAAAGTTCCCCCGAATTGTTCTTAGACTTCCCCGTGTTTTCGTAGGGCTTGTCATTTACAAAGTCTTTTAAGACGCTAACGGTCGAGGCGTACCATCTTGCCGTTCCAAAGCGCCGCGCCTCATTAAGCGCCGCTACCTGTTCATCCGCATAAGTGATGAAGGATGCCGACGCGCTTTGCCTGAAAATCCTATTTTTTATATCGGCAAGTGTCATGCCATCAAGCTTTTCCGTTTCCTGCAACTTCAGGATAATATCCCGCGCATTCTTCTTTTGCGATGAAAGGATATTGTTCAGCCTGGCTACCGAAGTCAGGCCCTTGTAGGAGTTCTTAATCTCACGTTTTTTATCATCCCAATCATTCAGGGGAACGCTGTATTTGCTCGGGATGGGCAAGGTTCTTTCATCTCGTGAAAGACGCAGGATGATCGGGTAGGTGCCATCCTTCTTTTTCCTTCTTGTATCAAGTGCTATAATGACGTTTACGTTCATGGTCCAAGTGCATTGTATAGCCTAAAGGTACGAAAAATTTGCACAGGATTTGCACAGGATTTTTGGTTTTATGTGGATTCATGCGGACTAATTTGCTTGAAGATGCCCTAAAATAGAGTGTTTCACCGATTGATAAAACCAAATGACACCAATAACCCTTCGCTTCCCAAGCTGAGGGTCGCGGGTTCGAGTCTCGTTTTCCGCTCTGAAATTTTTAAGGCTGCCTGTGTTGGGCAGCCTTAGTTTTTTTAAACACAGACGGATTAAAATTATCAGATTACAATGTATCAATTTCCTCTTTTGAAAGGCTTGTCGTTTTAATAATAATTTCAATAGCCACTCCATGATCTTTAAGCGCCTTTGCAACATCTTTTCTCTCTTTTATCCTGCCGTTTAACTCTCCTCTTGATTCTCCTCTTAATTCTCCTTCACTACTTGCGGTATCAATAACATTCTTCAAATCACGATAAATTTTAAGGCTATTTTCGTAACTGTCCATTTCTGAAGGGTCAAATTTCGATAATTCCGCTTTCTCGAATGCTTTTACAAATACTACTTCATCTTTAAATATCTGGGGGATATGCTGAAAGTCTTCGAGGTGTTTAATAAAATAGAGCCATTTATCCAATCTTGTTTGTAAATCAGCTTCTTTTTTCGTGAAGTTGGGCATTTCAAGGTAGATGTAAGTGAGCTTATCATAAAAGGTTTTCCCTTCCTGATTCTTCAACTTTATCTCATGCACAACATCATTTTTCCCTTGTTCACTTCCATAATCATCAAAAGTGAAATCAAGCACGCCAATACAAAAAACAGCTTTCAGATTATAATTCCATTCACCTTTCTCCGCCTGTTCCCTTATCGGGAAAGTCGAATAATAAATAGTCCTTTCTTTAAAATAATTTTGTTTGGCTTTTTGGAGCTCAACAATAAATTTCTCTCCTTGTTCATTTTCACAGTAGATATCGTAAATCGCTTTTCTATCTTCTATCGTTTGTCCAAGCTGTTCAGTATTTTTAAAAGACAGGTTTTTGATATGGGCTTGCTGCGGTAATAGCGCATTCAGAAAGTCTAGCAGCATAGGCTTGCTTGCTTCCTCTCCAAATATTTTTTTAAATCCAAAGTCGGTAAATGGATTTACATATTTTGCTCTCATCTTTTATCCTAATAATGCAAAATTAAGCTTTTTAGCCAAAGTATCAGAACCGGGACTTGACCATGCAGCATGTCTCTGTTTCTTATTTATGCACCACCACAATCTTCTTTGATCGTATGCTCCCATTGGTTTGCACCACTACCGAATAGCTGCCTGGCGGAAAGCCCTTTGTGTCCAGCGAGTAGGTATTGCAGCTTTGCTCCAGCGGAATGGCGACCATTTTCTTGCCTTTCACATCATACAAAGTGATCGTTCCATTATCGTCTGCCGACAGGGTGATATGCACCTGTTCATCGGCTGGGTTAGGGTATATTTCCATTTTGGCAGGGGCAACGGACTTTACAGAGGCCGGGGCGGCTTTGTCGTAAATAGAGAAGTCATCTACCCCGCCTACGGTTATCGTTTGCCCATCGTCCACCCAGGTGTTCAGTATGGAGTCGGATGCGAAGAATTTTAATTGTATCTGCGTTGCAGTTGCCGGCAGGAACTGGCTTACCGTGAATATCCGCCGCCGCCAGTTATCATCTGCCTGGTAGGTGTTTTCCACTGTTTGCCATGCGCTGCCAGAGGCATCGCGGATCTTCACTATCCAGGGATCCTTCTTAAAATTCTCCAGGTACTGCTCGTTTGAAAACCAGCGATAATATTCTACAACGGGAGTTGAAAAGCTACTAATATCAAAAACAGGGGATAGTACCGTTGACGTTCCCCCGGTAATTGCGGTACCAAACATGGCGCCGTCGCCCGCCCCGGTTACCAGGCATTGCCCGGCACCCGAGGTATGGTCGCCTGCGGGCCATGAAGTATAAAATGGATTAGGCACAGGATCATCCTGGTGCCACAGCCCCAAGGTTGCATCATCGCCGGGGTTCAGAGCTATGCCCCAGCCAGATACCGGGCTTTCAAAATCGAAATCGACCGCGCTCGCAATACCTACACCGAACTGGTAGGGTATAGTAGCTTGATGAGGCGGTAAGGCCGGGTTGCAGGTGATGGGGAAAAACGCATTTGGTACATTAAGGCTGTCATGGACCACAAAATAATATTCTATGGTAGTGCCAAACGGCTGCGGCGGTATAGTGCCCGTGAAGCTCAGTGAGGAGTTGGTGAGCACCACCGGGTTCCACGCCCCGGAGCCATTCACACGGTAATAGAGCGTGAGGTCGTGAAAAAAAGTAGTTGCGGTAATATCCAGGACAGCAGTTACAGGTATGGAAACCCCTGCAGGTTGCGGCATTAGCTCGGGATGATAGAGCGTGGCATCGCCCTCCAGGTATATGCCATGTTTGGCAAAAGCCGCCACAATTTGTGCGTAGTGGGGCGTGCCGTCAGACAGGTTGCTATTGTTGTCATCGGCCATCAGTGCGTCTATTAGAATAGATTGGTAAACCTCCCCTTCAAGCCCATCGGGGCCATCCGGCGCATCATAGTAAACATCGGTAAACAGCTTAGTCATAGAATCCACAACGCCAAGGTTTAATGCCACATCCCACCAGGTACCGGCTATTATCTGTCCGTCTTTATGCACATCTATACCTTGCAGGTCTATCGGGTACACCTGGGGTGTAATGTCGTACCGGCGTATGAAGCCGCCATTGTGCACAAAGGCATTAGCTGCCAGTATGGGGTTATGGGTAATGCTCAACGCCCAAATGTCGGAGCAGGCCTCGTTTAGTGCGCCGTTCATAATCGAGGTCCCGGTAAGCTCGGTGTAAAAGTGGTCTGATATTCCGTGTCCGTATTCATGGTATATCACATCGCCCATTTCAGCAAATGAATGACAAACAGTATCGGCGGCGAAAAAATTAATAGAGGTGCCGGAGTAGAAAGCATTGCAGTCACCGGTGGGAAGGTCAATATTCGTTGGCAGCGAGAAATCCATACCCGTGAACGTGGGGAAATAACCCTTCATAAAGTTATGTACCCTGTTTACATGGTAGTATGCATTTACATGCCTGTCGCTGCAAGGGGTAGTGGTGGGGTAATTATAAGTGGAAGTCGTTGCCGAGATGAGGTCGGTAAAAAGCGGGACGGTACTTGTTGGTGAATCGATAACTGTGGACCATTTCCCAGCCAGAGGGATGGTTGTCGTTACTGGCAGTAATGCCAAAGGGTCAGAATACAACCCTATGGAATCGGTATAAAGGGTGTCTATGCCGATATTCAGTCTCAGATCGGTGAGTGGCTCGGATGACGTTGGGAGTAGCGTACCGTTTTTATAAACTACGCCTTTTACGGTGACGTCATATCCTGTTTCTTTCACCTTATTAGTCCGGTATAAAAGATCGCCGTTTGTTGCGTCCACATAACCTGTGAGTATAAGCGGAAGGCCGCCGGGAACTCTGCCGGTAATGGTAAATGCCCAGGCAGGATGAAACGTATAGCCTTGTGACGAAGGTATAGGGAACCAGGACCAGTCGGGTTCAACTGCTGTGTTGGTGATGGAAACCTCATTTAGGTCTTTTATTGCAGCGCTAATAGCTGCTTGTTTCGAAAGGCTCACCTGAACCTTTCCAGAAGGGCTGCCATAATTCCTCATTTGCATCCTTGCAAGTCTTCCCTCTTTTGTGAACCGGAAACCAAGCCGTGAAAACACTACGTTATGACCGCCAACTACCTGGCGGTAGTTCACATAGTCTGCTTTGGGCGCATTTATATAACTTACCTTGGTCCATTCCGCGCTGTTCACGCCAAGTGTACCCAAGTTTTGGAACAGGCAATTTTGCGCTTTATCTGTGTCCGTAGCGCCGTCAAGAAGTATGGGGGAGCCGAATATGTCGGTGAACAGGCCGTTGAGTTTATCGGCGGTGACCGACCATCCCGGGAATTGGGTGTGTACCTCTATGACCGACTTATTCATGGCAGTTTTATTCGCTTGCAACGTTCCGAACGACCTGAATACCGACTTATCAAATGTCCTTTTGGGCGTTTTCGCAAATAAGGCTCCTGCATATAGGCTACAGAAAAAAAGAATGCCGGTAACAAATAAGTATTTGCGGGACATAGGCAGGCGATTGGATAATTAATGAAATTATAAATAATAACGGATATGAGCAATTTTTATTTTCTCTGAGATTTCATGGCGGGGTTGGTGTAAATGAAAGGCCGCACAACAATTTTATATATTAAATAGGCGGGAAAGGTTTTTGCTAAATTATTTATGCTAATTTTCCTCAAAAAATAATAGTATGAAGAAAATAGGGATCATTGGCTCGGGAGTAGTGGCACAGTCATTAGGAAATGGCTTTCTAAAGCATAATTATGAAGTAATGTTAAGCTCACGCGATCGTTCTAAGCTCAGTGCCTGGAAGGAGCAGGGCGGGGAAAGAGCGCATACCGGCAGTTTTGAAGAAGCGGCAAAATTTGGCGATATCATAGTGCTTGCAGTGAAAGGCAATGCTGCAGCCAGCGCAATTGAAGAAGCAGGGCCGCAAAACCTGCAATGGAAAACAGTCATAGATACAACCAACCCTATGGCGGATGCGCCGCCCGAAAACGGTGTTTTGAAGTATTTTACGAGCCTCGAAGAATCGCTGATGGAGCAGTTGCAGTTGCAATTCCCCGAGATACATTTTGTAAAGGCATTCAACAGCGTGGGGAATGCTTTTATGGTTAACCCTCCCTTTGCCGAAAAGCCAACTATGTTCACGTGTGGTAACAATGATGCATCCAAGCGTGCTGTGCATGAGATACTGGAGCAGTTCGGCTGGGAAGTGGCAGACATGGGCAAGGCAACAGGTGCACGGGCTATTGAACCATTGTGTATATTGTGGTGTATTCCGGGTATGCTACGGGGGGAATGGAAGCACGCATTCAGGTTGGTAAAAGCCTGATCTAATAAAAATTACTTTTGAACAGCTAGTATATGCAGCCAATAATTACAGTTAGCCATTTGAACAAGCAATATGGCCAGAAGACGGTTTTGAACAATATTTCGCTCGATATATATCCTGGGCAGATCATTGGGTATATAGGCCCTAATGGCGCCGGGAAGTCAACCACGGTAAAAATTCTTACCGGTATCATACAAGATTACCAGGGCGATGTGATGGTAATGGGCAAAAACCTTCGGGATAATATCCTGGAGGTGAAAAGCAAGATAGGGTATATACCCGAGCTTGCTGAACTATACGACCTGCTGACCCCACGGGAGTACCTGGCTTTTATAGGCAAGCTATACCACCTGGCCGATGATGTGATAGAAGACCGCTCACGCAAAATGCTCGACTCCTTCAGCCTGCTCGATAATATTGACCAGCGCATGGACAGTTTCTCGAAAGGCATGAAGCAAAAGGTATTGATAACCTCCGGGCTACTGCACAATCCCACCATTGTAATAATGGATGAGCCGCTTTCCGGGCTGGATGCAAATGCTGTGATATTAGTGAAGGAACTTTTGCAGGCCCTGAAACAGGAAGGGAAAACCATCTTTTACTGCTCGCATATGATGGATGTGGTGGAAAAGGTATCTGATCGGATAATACTTATTAATAATGGCAGCATTATAGCCGATGGCACAATAGATGAATTGCGGCAAAGCAGCGCAGACTCGCTGGAACAGATATTCTCCAGGCTCACCTCTGGAGGAAACCAGGTTCAGAAAGCGGACGACCTTGCGGCGGCAATGAATAGATAATTGGGGGAAATTCCAATGGTTAAATTCCAATGGTTAAATTCCAAATTCCAAGAATCAAATTCCAGTTGTCAGATTCCAAAAACTAAAAATTCCAAATTCCAAGCGTGAAATCCCAAAAATTAAATTCCAAATTTCAAGAATCAAATTCCAAGAGACTAAAAATTCCAAACGAAAAAACAAATATCAAATACCGCTCACAAACCAGCTTTCGACTCAATACTAATAACTTTCGACTATCTACTAATTACTATGGACTATCTACTCACCAGCTTTATACTTTCGACTTTCTACTTTAGACTAAAAAAATGAACAAACTATTTCTGAATATGGTAATGCTGCTATCGGGCCTTTGGCGGAGCCTTGGGGCAGACGTAGTGCAGCTACGTGCCATACTGAATATACGCCTGATATTGGACGACCGAAAGCCAGCTGCGTTAGGCCGTCCGCAGAAAGTGAAAAAAGACCGTAAGCATGGAACGTTACTTAATGTTGTCATCTTCCTGGCTATGGGGTTCTTTTATATGCTCCCCATTGCGGTGGTGCAGGATAGGGTATTCTCGCTTACCATCTATTTTTCCTTGTTGTTCGCCATCGTCACCTTCATGCTTATCACCGACTTTTCAAACGTTCTGTTCGATTCCCGCGATAAGTATATACTGTTTCCACGCCCTATCGACGACCGTACGCTGGTACTTGCCCGCCTGTTGCACGTGTTCATTTACCTTTTCCGTATCATCATTCCGTTGTCGTTACCGGGGTGGGCACTGCTGGGTTGGCAAGATGGCTGGAAGTCTGCAACGCTCTTCATTTTGCCACTGCTGCTGCTTGTGTTTATGGCATTATTTGTGGTCAACGGTATTTACCTGATGGTATTAAGAATTGCAAAGCCGGATAAATTTAAAGATGTTATCAACTATTTCCAGGTGGTCACCTCCGTCATTTTCTTCGCCAGCGTTTACTTCCTGCCCAGGGTATTTGACACGAAGCACCCACACGATTTTAATATCCTGGCTTATCCGTGGGTGCGCTATTTCCCATCTTACTGGCTGGCTGCGTGCTGGTCATGGATAGGGTATCCGGCTACTTTTTCCGGTACGGCTTTGTATAGTGCGCTGGCGGTCATCTTCCCCTTGCTGTGCATGTACCTGCTTGTGAAGTATTTATCTCCACAGTTTGCAAGCCGCATCGCGGGTATTGATGCAGTGGACAATGGAGCATATGTAGCGCCGGGCGCAAAAAGGGTACCACCCAGCAAGTCTTACCAGAAACTTGCCTACTTCTTTAATCGCAGCGATGAGGCACGGGCGGGTTTTATGATCGCATGGTTGCAATCTTCGCGCAGCCGGTCTTTCCGTATGAGGGTGTTGCCATCGTTTGCTTTTGTGCCAATATATTTCGTTTATATTCTTACGCAGAATTCGTCTTTCAGTGATGCGTTCCATCATATGTCTAAGCAACCCAAACACTTGCTGTTGCTGTATATGTCATCTTTTGTGATGATCTCTGCTTTAAATTATCTTACTATGTCAGATCAATATAAGGCCGCATGGGTGTACTATGCTACCCCGGTAGAAACCCCTGGTAACATCATGATTGGCGCATTCAAGGCTTTGTGCGTAAAATACTTCCTGCCTTTTTACATTCTTTTGTCTGTTTTTATTGTTTATGTGTGGGGTGGCGGAGCCATTTTAGATGTCATACTCGGCTTTATAAATGTCGTTTTGTTTGTGTCTTGTATCGCGAGGGTCAGCTTCCGGCACTTGCCGTTTTCTATACAGGAGCAGACCAAGCAAGGCGGTAGCCGCATACTGAAGTCGCTGCTGGCCATGCTTATCCCTTCCTCGCTGGGCTTTGCACACTATTTCTGTATCCGGTTCGATCTGTTGTGGTTGAAGCTAATTTTCCTGGTGTTGTCGTCTATTTTACTTTGGCTGGTGTGGGAAAGTTACGCAAAAACAAGCTGGGCAACTATGACGAAGGCGGCGGATGCGGAATAAGAACCTCTCCAGGCCTCTCCAAAGGAGAGGTGAAGTAACGCATGTATTAGAAATGCCATAGATGTAAGGTGATGTTATCAACCTAATACATTCATGGTATCTTCTTTATCCTTGTGGAGCTGGTCTTTTAGCGCGTCAAGTGAATCAAATTTTTGTTCATCCCTGAGCTTTTTAATGAATAACACCTCTAGGGTGTCGCCATATATTTCATTATAAAAGTCAAACAGGTTGGCTTCTATCCGCAGTTCTTTTTTGTCGGTTACGGTTGGGTTGAAGCCAATACTAAGCATACCGTTATACAGCACACCATTGTGTAGCGCTCTTATAGCGTAAATGCCAATACCCGGTACAATCTGATCTGGATCAATAGGTTGCAGGTTAGCGGTCGGGTAGCCAATGGTCCTGCCCAGTTTATTGCCGTGCATCACTATGCCGTTTAGCGCGTATTTACGGCCCAGCATATGGCTGGCATCTTCCATGCGCCCTTCCGCAATTGCCTGCCGTATTTTGGTGGAACTTACTGCTGCTTCATCTATCAGTTGCGCGGGTATTTCTATCAGTTCATAATTATGGATGGGTGCATATTGTTTCAGTAGTTCTATATCCCCCTTCCGGTCGTGCCCGAAACGGTGGTCGTACCCTATGATAATGCTGTGCGGATGAAGGACACCCACCATAAATTGCTCAATGTATTCGCTGGCAGAAAGCCCTGCAAACTCCCTGGTAAATGGCGCAACAACCACATGCTTTATGCCTGCTGCCATTATTAGCTCCAGCTTTTGCTGCAAAGGGGTAATGAGGCCGAGGGGCTGACCAGGGAAAAGCAATTTCCGGGGATGCGGTTCAAATGTTAGGAGCACACTTTCACCATTTATTTTCGCAGCATGGTTTACTACCTTCTGTAGAATGGCTTTATGGCCCTTGTGTACCCCATCGAAAAAACCGATGGTCAGCACTGCATTTCTAAAGCGGGGTAAATTTTTTATGTCGGTAAATACTGCCATGTAAAGTGGCGCAAAGGTAGGCAGTGCAGGTGAAAATATTTTTTGAAATTTTTAGCGGAGTGGGCGGGTGTTGACAAATTTTCTCCGTTCCCCGTAGTCTTCTAAAAACTATAGCTGGTCGTAAACTCTGTTTACGTCCTCATGGGTGCCAGTCTCACGACCGGGTGTAAATAAGTTTCTGTCCTGATTCCCGGAAAATATTCGCAATGTTTTGTCTACACCTTACCTTGTCAGTGTTATATCCCCAGATGCCCGCCTTGCTGAATCTGGAAGAATGGGGTGTAGTCGGAGGCAAGAACCAACTATAAACATTATTTTTTTAAGTATAAACCAATGATCATTACTGCAATTGCTGCGAAAAAGGTAAATACCCATTTTATTAAATCTACTTTTGTTTCAGCAATTTTGATTTCGAGCCTTGAAATATCTTCTTTGAGGGTCAAAATATCCCCTTTTGTAGAAAACTCATTCTTTCGGGCCTCAAAAGTGGTATTTACTTTTTGTTCAAGACCAGAAATTATGTTTTCAGCTTCCCGCTCAGTGAACTTTGTTTTGAGAATTTTATATAGCTCTATTTCAGCAACGATCATATTATGCTATTTGTATCAAAAGTAAGTATTTTTTCGGAATCTATATCCGCTGGGCGAAGTTATCCCGTTAATAAGGCAACCCCCTGTTGCCCGCAATCTTCCCAAAAAAACTATAAAAGTTGGAGGCGGTTTCTGACTCTGCTATTTACCGTATCAGTGTTACATCCCCCTTTTGTTCCAGCGTATTGCCGCCGCAATCATAGCTTATAAAGTAGTAATACACGGCCATGTCCTGGGGTATGCCATTATAGTTGCCGTCCCATTCCATCTCGTTATTGGCTGATTCAAAAACCGTTTGCCCCCACCGGTTCATGATCACCATTTTGTGCAGCTTGTGATACCCGGTGGATATTGGCCGGAACACATCGTTCCGGCTGTCGCCATTGGGAGTGAATGCCGATGGGAAGGTTATGGTGCAGCATGGGCTTGGGTTTATTTCCATGCTCGTAGTAGCCTTGCATCCATATGGGTCTGTAACGGTCAGGGATACAGTGTTAGTCAATTGCGTCATTTTGCCCCATGCGTCCGGCTCATTGATACTATTGAAGAAAGCCGATGGCGACCATAAATAATAATAATCATTCCCGGTTTCCACTGCTTTAAACAGCACGCTGTCTTCCAGGCAAAGAGCCGATATGTTCGTTTCCACCGTAAATGCCGCATTGGGTATGCCATATACCTTTACTGTATCAAATGTGCTTGCCGACATGCAACCTTCCTTGCTTTGGGTGGATAGCCCAATAATAAATGTGCCCGTCTGGTCCCACCTTATGGTAAAGGGTCCACCGCTATTGTTGTCATGTGTTATCATGCTCACATAGCCCGATGTGAATAACGGATCGTTATTCAGCGTCCAAACGAAGAAATACGCATTATCTGAATGGTTACCAAGGCCGAGGCCCACGGTGTCACCTATGCACACATTGTTGGTCGTTGCAGGGCTGGCCGCTGGGTCTGGCGTTACAGATATTATAGCTGTATCAATAGCATTGCATTTCCCGCCAGGGCCTTCCACCGCTAAGTAAATATATTGTTTGCCTGGTGTGTCAAATTTCACCACCACCCCCGGACCGGTCATGCTGCCGTCCACGAGCGTGCCATCTCCCGGAAGTTGCCACGCATACCCGGTAGCCAGCGAATCGCCACTGTAAGTGAACGACGCAGAATCGTGCTGGCAAATGCTAACGGTTGAATTTAATATTGACGAGACAGGGTAGGCCGCCACCTTCACATTGATCGCGGATCGGTCGCTCTCACATCCGTTCACCACCTCACTCACATACCATGTTTGTGTGCCGGTAGATGTGGTTGTTGGCACAGGGGCAGACGAAGAAGCCGGCCCACCTGAAGAGTAAGAATACCACAGCAGTCCGGAACCCGTGGCCGTTAGTGCAACAGCGGGCTGGTTTTCACAGTAAAATACATCGGTAACAATGGGTGGATACGGTTTTGTATTGATGGTGACAATGGCCATTGCGCTATCGCTGATGCAGCCCAGCACAGTTTGCGTTACATAGTAGGTATCTATTGCCGCAAGTGTTGTTGCCGGGGTAGGCGCAGTTGTGTAGCCAGCCGTCAGGCCGGTACCATACCACATTAAGCTGGTACCGGTAGCAGATACCGGCGACGCGACATCAAACTGGCAATACGCCACAGGTGTTACTGTCGGCTTAGGAGGGATGGCGTTCACGGTAAGGTTTAGGGCCGACATGGAATCGCAGCCAACCGCCGTTAAGAAGGTATCGGTATATACGCCAGAGACAGTGTAGGCGTGTCCGTTGAAGACATAGGAGTGCCCGCCGCAGATGGTTCCATAAATATTGGTAAGTACAGGTGGCTTTATATAAAGATAGAGGTTAATGATGGAGTCGCATCCACCCGGAACAGCCACAGTATCGCTATATACTCCCGAAGTGTTATGAGATACCCCCCTGAAAATATAAGGCACTGTGGCGCAGGTAGTATCATGCAGCGATACGGTGATTGCCGGGTTTACGAATACATGGTAGGTGACGGTATCTATGTAGCACACGCCATTTCCCAAAACAGCGGTTACAACATCTGTGCCTGATGTACTCCATGATGCAGCCGGTGACGACAAAGTAGAGGTTACAGGAGTGGCGCTACCACCAAAACTCCACACATAAGAAATTCCAGTGGTGCCTACTGCGGGAACGCTAAACGATAACGGCACATTCATGCAGATAGTGTCTGACCCGCCGGGAACAATTGCAGCGGAAGACGACGCAACCAGGCTAAGATTGTCCACGATCATACCCAGCGTAGAATATCCGGGCGTATTATCCGTGAGTGTTATCCGCAACCGCACTACTCCTGCCCCGGTTGGAACCGTAATTGTGGGGATTCCGGTTACCGCAGTCAGGGCAAATACCGTATTGGTACGGGTAAAGTCCATGCTCACATAGGTACCCACCACTGTGCTGCTTGCATCAAGGCCGCTTATATCTAAGTGCGTGGTGACCGGGTTTGGTCCGCCGGCGGTTCTTCTCGATGCATCCATGCTGAAAACATAACTCGCCCCTGGCAGCACACATACATCCTGGTGCATACACGCTTCATCATCTATTTCTGCCACGTGATTGGTAGGGTCTGTACCTCCGTATGTAGTTTCAAATGCATAGGCTTCTACGGAGACACACGATGTTGTCCACCCCGCGCTCATAAGGTTAAAGTCGCCATTATAGATCAGATTCTGCCCGCTTGCCCGTAGTCCATGCAGGGCAACGGCAAGCAGCGTTAAAATACAAAGTCGTAGTGTGCGTGGTCTCATAAGTGCGAAAATGATAAGTGATCCTATGGGTTATAATATATAGACGGGTAATTAACATAAAATGTTGGTATTTATTGAAAAAAGGCACGTGGATGGCCGCTAAGGTCACGAGCAAAAAAAAACTGCAACAGATCGCTCCATTGCAGTTCTAAATTTGAAGTTTCAAAAAACAGCCAAATGCCTGGTCCCCCGGACCTTGTCCCGATTTTTTATCGGGAGGGGTGGGGTGTCGTCAGTGGTTCTACCTCGCTATATTCACAGCCCGCAGTTCCCTTATAACGGTCACCTTTATCTGGCCGGGATATTGCATTTCCTTCTGTATCTTATCGGCTATCTCAAAAGACAGGCGTTCGCTGTCGGCATCGCTTATCTTTTCGGCTTCTACAAGCACGCGGAGTTCGCGGCCTGCCTGTATGGCGTATGCTTTTTCCACACCTGTATAGGTCATGGCCAGGTTTTCAAGGTCTTTTATCCGCTGCAGGTAGCTCTGCATCATTTCGCGCCTTGCGCCGGGGCGGGCGCCGCTGATGGCGTCACATGCCTGCACAATAGGGGAGATGATGTACGCCATTTCCATTTCATCGTGGTGGGCGCCTATTGCATTCACAATGGATGCATGTTCACCTGCTTTTTCGGCAAGTTTTGCGCCCAGTAATGCATGGCTCAATTCTGTTTCTTCGTCAGGCACCTTGCCTATATCGTGCAGCAGGCCGGCGCGTTTTGCCAGTTTCACTACTTTTTGTCCCAGCCCAAGTTCTGCCGCCATTATGCCGCAGAGATTTGCTGTTTCTTTGGAGTGCATCAGCAGGTTCTGCCCGTATGACGAGCGGAAACGCATTTTGCCCACTAAGCGCACCAGGTCTTTATGCAAGCCGTGCACACCAAGTTCTATAATGGTGCGTTCGCCTATTTCCATTATCTGGTCTTCCAGTTGTTTCTTGGTTTTTTCCACCACTTCCTCTATACGGGCGGGGTGTATGCGGCCATCCTGCACAAGGCGCTGCAGGGAAAGGCGCGCTATTTCGCGGCGTAGCGGGTCGAAACAGCTCAGGACTATTGCTTCCGGGGTATCGTCTATTATCAGGTCCACACCGGTGGCTGCTTCCAGCGCACGTATGTTACGGCCTTCACGGCCTATGATCTGGCCCTTTATTTCATCGCTTTCCAGGTTGAATACAGTAATGGCATTCTCAATGGCTTGCTCAGAGCCCAGGCGCTGTATGCTTTGTATAATTATCTTCTTGGCTTCTTTCGAGGCGTTTATTTTTGCCTCTTCCATTATATCTTTCACATGTGCCATGGCACGGGTGCGGGCTTCTTCCTTCACCACCTCCATAAGCTCCGTCTTGGCTTGCTCGGCACTGAGGCCTGCCACCTTTTCCAGGCGTTTCAGGTGTTCTTCGTGCTGGCGGTCCAGTTCGGCGCGCTTTATATTAGATACTTCCTGCTGGCGCTCCAGCGTTTCTTTAAGTGCTTCATTCTCCTGCACCTGGCGCTGCACGGCGGCAGTTTTATCTTTCAGGCCCTGTTCCTGCTGCTTAAAGCGGTTCTCGCCTTCTACCAGTTTCTGTGTACGTTGAACTACTTCTTTCTCGTGTGCGGTTTTTAACTGTGAAAAATGTTCTTTTGCTTCTAATACCTTCTTTTCTTTAATTGTATCGGCAAGTGTTTTTGCGTCTTCAAGTGTCTTTTTAGCTTGTTCTTCAGCTCTCCTTTTTTGTTCTTCGGCTTCTTCAAGGTCTTTCTTCGTGTTTTTGGCAAAGATCATCTTGCCCAGAAAGATACCTATAAGTAGAGCCCCTATCGCGGCTACGACAGCGGCTATGATCGCGGATGATTCCATAATTTTTTTTAGCTTTTATGTGATTAACATTCATTTTCAAAGACCTTTCCATAAAATTAATAATATAATATTAATAACGGATTTGGATAAGGAATGTTGACAAAATAACTTCCACCATCTTACTTGTTCTTTTCCATTTTTACTTCGTTGTAAAAGTCTTTAAATAATTCATTATTCGCAGATTTTACGCCTTGTAAAAAAGGAAAAATAACTTCGCAATATAATAGAAGTTATTTCGTCAACATTCCTAAGCGGCTAAGTTACTGAAACATTTTGGTTTAGGCATACTGCGTTAAATACAAATAAATACCTAATGTTTAAAACTTCCTGCTATTAAAATAACACTGCATCTTATCTTTGAAAAACAGAATTTTCAAACCATGGTTTTACCCCTTGCCTACGCCTTTTGCAACGTTCCGGTAATGCCCCTCAGGAGCGAGCCCGATCATAAGGCCGAGCAAACCAGCCAGCTTCTGTTTGGGGAAAAGGCCGAGATCATAGATGTAAACAATAAAGATTGGGCGCATATACACTGCGCATGGGATGGCTATGAGGGGTGGTGCAAATATTCGCAATTGGCGGATATACCCAAAAAAGAGTTCCGTAAAGAAACAAAATACCTTGCCGGCTCCCATTCCGACAGGTTGATAATGCCTGCGGGCGAAATGTGGCTACCCCTCGGCTGCGACCTTACGGGATTGAAAGGCGGAAAAATAAAACCTACCCATGAGGCTGGTAAGTATAAAGGCGCTAAACTAAGGGTAAAAGACGCCACACTAAGCGGCGACAAGCTGGAAAAAGCCGCCCTGCACTACCTCCATGCCCCCTACCAGTGGGGTGGGCGCAGTATAGCCGGCATAGACTGCTCCGGGCTTACACAAATGGCCTTTAAGCTGTGCAACCATGCGCTCCCACGCGATGCCGCCCAGCAAGCCCAGGCGGGGCAACTGGTTGACTTTCTGCAACATGCCGAATGCGGCGACCTCGCCTTCTTCGACAATAAAGAAGGAAAAATAGTGCATGTAGGCATCATCCTCAATAGCCAGAACATCATTCACGCCACCGACACATCGGGCAGAGTAGTGATAGACCGCATAGACCAGGGCGGCATAGTAAGCGTATCCCTGAAAAAACGTACCCATAGCCTGAGGATGGTGAGAAGAATGGGATAAATGATGCCTTTTGTCCCGGCATATTGCTCCTATTCTGCCCCAGTGGCGTTGGCACCATTCATCTGTCGTTCTCTATTGGGCAATACAACTCCCGTCATTGCGAGCCGCAGAATAGCCTTTGTGTGCGGGCTGCAGCGAAGCAACCTCACGATACAGCGTCTCTCGCGCATCCTACCATCTTTGTCATCCTGAGCGAAGTCGAAGGACTAAAAATCTTAGTCCTTCACCAATTTTATTGTCATCCTGAGCCCCGCCGAAGGATTGGCAATCTCCACTACATACACACCACTAACTAAGCCAGCTATATCCACCACCTGTTCATCACCAACAACCACCCCCCTGTACACCTCCCTGCCCAACACATCATAAATAGAAAGCCTACTTCCAGCCCCATTACTAACCATTAGCTGACCCTTTGCAGGATTCGGCCAAATAGATGGTTCCCCGGCACCTGTCCCGATCCTTCTATCGGGAGGGGTCAGGGGTATCCCCTCATTCGTAGCAGTATCACAGTCCTTCACATAGATCACATGTATGGCATGTGCTGTGCCACAGCTATTGGTTACCGAGTATGATATTATAGCCGCACCCGCACCCACCCCGGTTACTACGCCTGTGCCGCCCACTGTGGCTATGCCGCTGGCGCTGGTGGTCCAGGTGCCGCCGGTTACGGTTTCTGTTAGTGTGGTGGTGGCCAGCTCACATATTGTTGCCACGCCGCTAATAGCGCCAGGGTCGGGTAGCGGGCTGGACACGGTGATGGGCTTTAGGGCTACTACTGTGCCGCAGCCATTGGTAAGCGCATAGGTTATGGTCACGGAGCCTGCGCTTACACCTGTCACTGTACATGTCATGGTGAGCGGAGCCGAACCCACACTTACTGTTGCGTGTGCATTGCTCGCGCTCCACACACCGCCCGGTGTGGCATCAGCCAGCGTCACCGCAGTGCCGCCGCACAGTGTTGACAGCCCCGTTATGGGGCCGGGGCTGGGTAGCGGATCCACGGTTACTACCTGTGTTGTTGTTGCTGTGCCGCACGTGTTGGTCACTGCATATTGTATGGTGTCCACGCCGGTGGTGATACCTTCTACTATGCCTGCCGCACTAACGGTCGCATGTGCATTTATGGCGCTCCACACCCCACCTGTCATGGTGAGCCCCGTCGAACCCACGTCCGTTAGCGTTATCGTTGCCCCCTGGCATACCGTATCATGCCCGGTAATACCGCCCGCAGTAGGGAACACCTGCACGGTTACTGTAGCTACTGCGCTGGTAGCCCCGCAGCCATTGGTTACAGTATAAGATATATCGTCGGTACCTGCCGCTATTCCGGTTACTGTTGTCATGGTGAGCCCCGTCGAACCACTACCTATAGTAGCTGTGCTGCCCGTACCGGTACTCCACGCCCCGCCTGTCATGGTGAGCCCCGTCGAACCAGTGTCTGTAAGCGTCAGTGTGCTTGCCACACATAGCGCTCCCGCGCCACTTATGCCGCCTGCATCAGGCAGAGTGTTCACTATTACCACTGCCGTAGATGTGGCAGTGCCGCATACATTAGTTACGGCATAGCTTATGGTATCTATACCTGCTGCCATGCCCGTCACGGTTGTCATGGTGAGCGGAGCCGAACCAGCTACCGCACTGGCATTGCTTGCACTCCATGCCCCGCCACCGCTGCCGCTGGCGGCGAGCGTTATTGCCGCCCCCGTGCATACACTGCCTGGCCCGGTTTTTATGCCAGCTATGGGTAGTGGGCTTACCGTTACCGCTATTGTGGCCACGGCCGTGCCGCAACTATTGGTTACTGTGTATTTTATGGTGTCTATGCCGCCGCTTATGGCGGTAAGCGACCCTGCGGGGTCTATGCTGCCTATAGCAGGGTACTCCGAACTCCACACACCGCTACCGGCAGGGTCTGTAAGCGCACAGGTGCTGCCCGCACATATGGTCCCCACAGGCACACTTATGCTGCCCGCCGCGGGCGTCAGGTTCACGGTTAGCGTATATAGGCTGGTGGCGGTGCCGCAGGCGTTGCTGGCTGTGTAGCTTATAGTAGCCACACCCACACCAGCCGCCGCTACCGCGCCTGTGCCTGCATCTACCACCGCTATGCTGCTGCTACTGCTGGCCCAGCTCCCACCACTACCAGTAGTGGTTACCGTACCCGCTGTGCCGGTGCACATACTGCCCGGCCCACTTATAATGCCAGAAGATGGTATAGAATTAATAGTGACCGGATACGTTGCGATAGTGGAATAACAACCATTTACTTTTGTGTAAGTAATAGTGTCAACACCATCGCTGATACCCATGACGGTGCCAGAAGATACGGATACATGGCTGT
>JABDBX010000049.1:14740-20494 GCA_013288445.1 Bacteroidota bacterium | reverse complement strand
ACAAAGGTGCAGGAGATACTGGAAGCGCTGGCAAATGGCGCTGATGAACTGGATATGGTGATAGACCTCTGCGCACTGAAAAGTGGCGACTGGAAGCACCTGGAAACGGAGATCACTGAGTGCCTGAAACCTGTATATGCAGCAGGCAAAGTGATAAAAGTAATTGTGGAGAGCGGGATACTTACAGATGCCGAGCTGATAGCCTGCTGCGCATTATATGGAAAGTATGACATTGACTATATGAAAAGCTCTACCGGATATGCCGGGAACGGAGTTACTGTTGATGCCGTGAAGCTGATGCGGGCGCACCTTCCATCGCGGATAGGGATCAAAGCATCGGGAGGCATACGTACTTATGCTTTTGCAAAGGAATTGATAGAGGCAGGGGCCACAAGGATAGGCTGCTCGGCAAGTATGCAGATAATGAAAGAGAGCAGGATGGGCTGATAAAATGAAACAATATTATTACATAGCAATAGTTGTTCTTTCCCTGTTTTTTTCAGGAAGGGCGGAGGCGCAGGGTGATGTGGTGGTACACAGTGACCCTCGGCTATCGCTTATGCTGAAGCGGCCGCACAATGTGGAACAAGCATCAGTTGCAAGCATGACGCATAAACAACCCGCGAAAAAAACAGTTCATACTCCGCCCGCTGTATTGTCGCATACTACGAGTGGGAAAGCAGCTATTTTAGCGGAGACGCTTCCGACTGCCAGTGCAAGTAAGTTGCCCAGGTACATTCCGGCGGCAACTGCTGGTAATAGCATTAAGGCAGCCGCTGTGCCAGCCCCGGCGACAAATAAACCCATAGGAGATAAAGCTCCACCACCTCAGGCTGTGGTCACGAGTGCGACGCGCACATTGCCACCACCCATGCCGCTGCCATCAATAGGCGGCCATGCCGCAGGGTGGGAGCCGGTGCACCATGAACGTGCTACAGTAAAATCGGGGAAAGGGTACCGGGTGCAGATATACAATGGCCCCGACCGTAATAAAGCGATAGAGATAAAGCGGGAATTCATGCGCCACTTCCCCGGGGTGCATACTTACCTTACTTATAAGTCGCCATGCTTCCGGGTGAAGGTCGGCGATTTCCGCAACCGCAGCGATGCGGTGGGCATGTACAAAGAAGCCAATTCCATTTATAGCCCCACTATGATAGTGCCGGATATTATTATCGTCAGCACTTTTTAAACGCTCAATTCACTAAATGATACTTACAAGGATACAGCAAAAAGCGGCAGAATATTTCCCTGACGTGCAGGCGATACGCCATCATATACATGCAAACCCTGAGCTTTCTTTTGAGGAGCATAAAACATCGGCATTTATTTCGGGCAAGTTGGCGGAGTGGGGGATAACCCATCAGCGCGGCGTGGCCGGAACAGGCATTGTGGCCTTGATAGAGGGCCGAAACCCCGGTAAGCGCTGCATAGCCCTGCGCGCCGACATGGACGCACTGCCAATACAAGAAAAGAACGATACAGCCTACAGGTCGCAAAATGCCGGAATAATGCATGCATGTGGGCATGACGTGCACAGCAGTTGCCTGCTGGGAGCCGCCCGAATACTTAATGATCTGAAACAGGAATGGGAGGGGACAATAAAACTTATCTTTCAGCCCGGCGAAGAAATGCATCCCGGCGGCGCCAGCCTGATGATAAAAGAGGGCGTGCTGGAAAACCCTAAGCCCGACGCCATTTTTGCTTTGCATGTTTATCCACACCTGCCCAGTGGCACAGTGGGCTTTCGGGCAGGGCAATATATGGCCAGTGCAGACGAGATATATATAACCATTGAGGGAAAGGGAGGCCATGCGGCACTGCCCCACCAGACCGTTGATCCAATAGCCATTTCGGCGCTCGTAATTACCGGGTTACAGCAAGTAGTGTCGAGAAAAGCAAATCCGTTGACGCCATCAGTGCTTACGTTTGGAAAAATACAGGGGGGCTTTGCAACCAATGTGATACCCGAAAAGGTAGAACTGCTGGGCACTTTCCGTACGATGAATGAAAAGTGGCGCTATGAGGCGCAAAAGCTGATAAAGGATTTTACTGAGCAGACATGCGCCGCCTATGGCGCTACTGCTATTGTGGATATGCCTGCCGGATACCCATCGCTGTTTAATGACCCTGCGCTCACAACTAAGGCCACCGAGTGGGCAAAAGCCTATGTGGGTGAAGGCAATGTGCATGAACTGGATATGCGTATGGCTGGGGAGGACTTTAGTTTTTACACGCACCATGTACCAGGTTGCTTCTTCCGGATAGGCACTAGCAGGAACGGAGAACAATTTACTGCGCCGGTGCATAATGCCCATTTTGATATAGATGAAACAGCTTTGCAGACGGGTATGGGAATGATGGCATGGTGTGCAGTCAACGGGCTTTAGGATGGCGAAACAATGATTTTCGCAAAGCTCTTAGAAGTACCTTTATTTCAACCTCTCTTCCAGATAATCGCTGCATTGCAGCCACCAAAGCCGGAGGCAGTTTTTAGGGCGTATTGAATGTCTGCTGGCTTTAATGTCCGTGTTACATTTATCGGTCTAGGGACGCCCAGATGCTCAAATCCAGCTGATGGGATTAGGGTTTGGTGGTGCAGGCTTTCTATAGCCATAATACTTTCCAACACTCCCGCAGCGCCTAAGGTGTGCCCGGTATAGCCTTTAAAGCTGTGCACATGGCTATGCAGCAGCCCGGCAAGGTCGAATGCTTTGGCTTCCATTTCATCATTAAACGACGTTGCGGTGCCGTGAGCGGATATTATATCTATTTGCCGGGGCGTGATGTTTGCGCTCGCAATCGCCCTGGATATTGCATCGGCCAGCTCTTCACCCGTGCGCGATGGCCCGGAAATATGGTTGGCATCATTTGATGTTGCACCGCTCAATAGTTCTGCTACAGCAGTATCCGTTTTATTTACCGAGAGCACAATGGTAGCTGCGGCCTCACCTAGCGTTATTCCTTTTCTCTCAGCATCGAAAGGGCGGCAGGGCTCATCAGAGATGGCCTGGAACGACTGGAAACCATTTAATACAAAGCGCGAAAACCTGTCGCAACCGGTGATGACTGCATGTTTGTACCTGCCGGCCTGTAGCAGCCGCAAGCCGTATTGCAATGCAATGACGCCAGATACGCAGGCATGAGAAATAACAATTGGTTTTGCAACGATACCTAACTGCGCTGCAACAACTTTCGCGCTGTGGCATAGTAATAGCTGTTCATCTGGTACATGTCCCAGGAGTTCTACGTTGCCCTTTGTTGTTGAGAGTATGAATGCGGTATCTGCCAAGTCTAAAGTCTCGTCTAAGCTATTGATGGCGTTTGTGGCTGAGCAGAGGGCTAATTGTTCAAATGCGGATAGTTGAGGATGGTGCGTTTTTTCTAGTATTTTTTGCCACTGTTCCAGAGCAAGCTTTGCAGCTATGAAGGGTGTATTACTCAAAGACGTGTCTTCATAGCGTTTTATGCCTATCCGCCCTTCTATCACTGCCTGCCAATGGGCCTGGGTGTCCAGGCCGAGAGAAGAAATGGCATTTGATGATATAGCGTAAACCGGGGTCACTTGCTTTGGTCGGGCTGGTCTGTGGGTACAAATATTTTAAACTCACAGTTTGCAATTTCCCTGCCATCAGAAAGCACACTGCCTTTTACTAAATGAAAGCTAAGTGACTGCTGCAGGAACGTTGCCTCTGTGACGATAGTTTCATTGGCTTTTGGCAAGGCAAGGATATTTACATTCTTCAATGCAGCAATGTACCCCATTGGCTGCGGCTTGCCCTCGTGGAACGCCCTATAGCCGGTGCCCGCCCCTGCGGTCTGTGCCATATTTTCAATGAGCCCCGGCTCTGTGAAATAGCCATTAACAACAAACAAATTGTTTTCCGGTATAGTAAAGGTTGTTTGCGTAAGACCCTCGTCTGCGCTTACCACTTCGCTTATCATTACAAATGGTGGGCGTTGGGGAATGTATGTATTGTTCATAAAGCAGGTAGTAGATAGCTGTTAGTAGATAGTCGGTTAGAATTTGGAATTTGGAATCGAAGGGTCAAAAGTAAAAGTAAATTTGCTATTTATGTCGTTTGCGATTTTGGTACGACAAAATAACTATTGGGGGCCCTGTCAAAAGATGCAGGTTTTGAGTTTTATTTTTTATTTTTGAATAATGATGAACCGATCGGTAAAAATATTGCTTCTGGGCTTTTTGATGGTCGCAGGTTTGAAGTTGACGGGGCAGCAGAAAGCAAAGGTATTTGTTCCCGCTGTATATCTTGGAAAGTCTGAATTCAGGGGAGGGCCGATAAAAAAAGACGAGTTCAGCAATTTATTGAGGCAGGGCCTTACATCGCATGATTCTTCCGGTAACCGGTTCAAGGTCGTTGGGTTCAATTTCGGCTACGGCGAGCGGCAGCTTTACGAAGATTCTGTTGGCAACCTTCAGGTAATGATAGATTATGCATCCGAATTCTGTCCCGGAGATACGGTAAGCGATAATATTGCCAGGAATCCTAATGGCTCAATTTATGAGCGCGTGAAGCCCGGTGATACTATTTATTTTGAGCGCGTAAATGTGGTAAGGTTCAGTAGTAAGAATAAGACGCTTCCCGACAGCACAGCTTTCCTTGGCAGAAGCCTGAAATGCTGGATAGTGAAATAAGAAGCATTAATTAAGCAGCAATAAATTTACGCTGCGCTGCAGGATATTGAAGGCGATCTCCGCCATCATATTTTCCTTATCAAGGGTGGGGTTGATCTCTGCTATTTCGAAACAGCAGATCTTATGGTGCTGCATGAAGGATGCAATAAGGTCTTCTGCTTCCCGCTCTCTAAGCCCGTTGCTTACAGGGGTGCCCGTGCCGCGGGATATGGAACTATCAAGGCTGTCCACATCGAATGAAATATAAATGTCATCGCAGTTGGAAAGGTGCAGGAAGGTTTGCCGCACTACATTCTCTATTCCTTTCCGGCGGATTTCCGCCACGGGTATTACTTTAATGTTCCCTTTTTTAATGATCGCTTCTTCTTCTTTCTCGAAGTCGCGAAGCGCAATGAACACCAGATCTTCCGGTAATATTTTCGGCTCTATTTTACCAATGCCTTTGAGCTTTTTCCAGTATTCGAGTGTTTGGGGATCCGGGGTGTGCACCTGGTTCTCCGTATTGTCTTCGCCGAGGGAAATGGCCAATGGCATACCGTGCATGTTGCCCGAGGGTGTTGTAAACGGAGAATGCATATCTGAGTGGGCGTCTATCCATACCACCCCGAGGCGGCGCTTTGGCTTGGCCATTTTCAAGCCGGCAATGGTGGCGCCTGATGTGCTGTGGTCCCCGGCCAATATTAATGGGAACAGGCCGGATTTTACAGTTTCACATACAGCCTTTGATACCCGATCATACATGGTAAGAATGCCCTGGATACGCTTTGCATAGGGAGAGGCAACAGGTTCGTAGAGCAACCGGTTCTCGTTCTCTATCACTTCCGATGGGAAATTTACAAAAAGATTGCTCATAAAGTCAAGTGCAGCGATCTTAATAGCGTCAATGCCGAGGCTTGCACCACGGGTGCCAGCCCCAATTTCAGACCTCACTTCTATGATCTTTATGTTACGCATAAAAGCCAAAGGTAAATTAAATTGCTGAATGGCTCAATTGCTGAATAGCTCAATGCACACAATGAGTACGAAATGTGTTGGAATGGAAAGGGTAAATAACTCTATGTCGTTTTCCCGGCATTAAGCCATTGAGCAATATTGCT
>JABDBX010000049.1:0-14730 GCA_013288445.1 Bacteroidota bacterium | reverse complement strand
CTCAATGCACACAATGAGTACGAAATGTGTTGGAATGGAAAGGGTAAATAACTCTATGTCGTTTTCCCGGCATTAAGCCATTGAGCAATATTGCTCAATGGCTCAATGCACACAATGAGTACGAAATGTATTGGAATGGGTAAATAACTCTATGTCGTTTTCCCGGCATTAAGCCATTGAGCGATATTGCTGAATAGCTCAATGCACACAATGAGTACGAAATGCGTTGGAATGGAAAGGGTAAATAACTCTATGTCGTTTTCCCGGCATTAAGCCATTGAGCAATATTGCTGAATAGCTCAATGCACACAATGAGTACGAAATGTGTTGGAATGGAAAGGGTAAATAACTCTATGTCGTTTTCCCGGCATTAAGCCATTGAGCGATATTGCTGAATAGCTCAATGCACACAATGAGTACGAAATGCGTTGGAATGGAAAGGGTAAATAACTCTATGTCGTTTTCCCGGCATTAAGCCATTGAGCAATATTGCTGAATAGCTCAATGCACACAATGAGTACGAAATGTGTTGGAATGGAAAGGGTAAATAACTCTATGTCGTTTTCCCGGCATTAAGCCATTGAGCAATATTGCTCAATGGCTCAATGCACACAATGAGTACGAAATGTATTGGAATGGGTAAATAACTCTATGTCGTTTTCCCGGCATTAAGCCATTGAGCAATTCAGCCATTGCGCCATTCTTTAGAAAGGGTAGCCTATGGAAATATTGAAGATGATATTGTTGGCGCGCCAGGTGGAGCTGTAAGGGTCTATCTGGTTAAACACCCAGCCGTTATTAGTAAAGATATAAGGCTTCTTTACCGGCATTGCAATATCCAGGCGGAGGGTAAGAAAGGATGCAATATCGAAACGGCTACCCAAACCGATGTCTGCGGCTATGTCCTGCCCGAGGGTGTTCAGTTCAAAATCACCACCGGGGAAGCTTGGATCCTTGTGGGCCAGCCATATGTTTCCCGCATCGGCAAATATGGCGCCATTCATTTTTACCGCCCCTGCAAATAGCGGCATTATCGGGAAGCGGTACTCCCCATTCCATTCCAGCTTTATATCGCCGGTGCGGTCTATCTGGTTACTGTTGTTGGTATTATTTATGTCGTAGTAGCTGCCGGGGCCAAGCGTGCGTATGCGCCAGCCGCGCAGGCTGTAAGGGCCCCCGGAAAAATATTGTTTTATGTATGGCAACGCATCAGACTGGCCGTAGGGGATACCAACGCCGCCATAAAACCGGAACGCAAAAACAGAATGTGGCAGCGTAAAGTAATGCCGCGCATCAAAGTCGAATTTGCCATACTGCGCATATTGAATTTTGTACAGGTCGTTGAGTGCCACGCCAAGCTGGTCAACACCGTTTAGCAGGCTCCCAGCTTCTTCCAGCCCTAGTTTCAGATAAGAGTAATTGAGGCCATGTTTTGAGGCTATATTGTCGAAGGTGAAGGAAATGTTTTCTCCCTCAATGAAATTTTCCTTATAGCTGTTTCTTAAATAGGCATTACTGTCAAGTACCTTCCTGAATGAATCGGTTTCCACAGGCAGGCGAATGATATTTATGAATGCCGGGGAAAGTGTCCAGGTTATGTTTTTTGTTTGCCTCCAGCTATAGGAGAAATTGAGGCTGGTATTGATGAGCGTAAAATAACTCACTCGGTCTATTACGTTCTCTCCTCCGCCTACGATGGTATGCGGCAGGTTGCTGTTGTTGAAAAGGGAAGAGGCAATAGGTGCCAGGAATTTTGGAAAATCAAGGCTGGCATTTACGCCGTAGGATTCAGTGAGGATACTAAAGTTATTAATGAATTTTCCGCCCGCATTATAAGCAAATTCCAGGCCGCCGTTAACCCCCACAGTGAGCAGGTTAGCGCCTTTCAGGAAATCCCTGCTCCTGAAATTCTCTCCAATGGAGTGCCCCAACGCATAGGTGGACCCACTGGAGAGTTCGTACAATGTGGAGAGCTCGTACTTCTTTGTCCGGTTGAGAAAAATATTGCAGTCGAGTATCCTGCTGTTTTTATAGTTCTCGTGAAATTCAATACGGATGTACTGGAAGATGCCCAGTTCGTTGAGGTTTTTATATGTTTTATCATAGTCGGCCTGCGAATATTGATTGCCCGGGTACAAGTAAATATGTTTGTACAACACTCCTGCATGAACGTAGTCTTTGTGGTATTTGAAAACAATATCCCCAAGTGTTTTTTGGATCATATTTGTATCTTCCAGGTCAGAGACATTATTATAATCGGGATACACAGTTACCTTACCAATGGAGAATGTTTTGAACGCGAGGGAATCATCGGCAAGCTGCACGAAACCGGTAATGTCCATAGTAGGTTTTTTGTGCGCCCTGCCGGTGGATATGAAATTAACAGCCCCTTCAAAAGGGCTTTCTACGTCTTTAAACAATGTTTTGTCAACCGTGTCAAGACCGTTAATGAAGTTCACGTTTTCTTGTGTGAACCGGTAATATCCATTGTTTCGGACTTCTGATGTGATCCTGCTTCTTTCATCGTCAAGAAGGCTATAGGTGAACTCTTTTCCTTTTTGCAAAACAGACTGGTCGGAACTGGCATGGATTATATGGGCCACATTACTGTCGGCAATTTCAAAGTTTACATTCTTGATGAGGTAATTAATGCCGGGATATGCTGTGAATGTGGCAAAAGCTTTTTTACGGGCTATCTTAAATGTATCCTTGATCCTGGCATAAAAATACCCCTGGTTGAACAGGTAGCTTTTCATGTTTTGTTCGGAACGTACTATCAGCGATGTATCCAAGATCACCGGGCGTTCTCTTGACTTTGGCAGGGAAGTATCGGGTGCGTTGTGCAACTCGTCATAACGCCTGTTATAAAGCGTGAGCTTCACCGGGAATATCCCCAGGAAATAGGAGTTTGGTTTTTGGATAATGTACCTGCCCAGGTTGTCTTTTAATTCTCCTTTATTAGCGATCGGTTTTTCCGATTTCAGAACGATCTTATTTTTCCTCAGCAGGTATTGGTGGTCTCCCAGGTTCCGGGTACTGTGGCAGCCTATTGATAGCAGGAAAACGGCCGCAAGCAGCATATTTAAAACCCGGTTCCTGTTATCAAATACTTTATTGCTCATGTATGGGGGTAACAACAATTGCTATAAATTTGCTGTGTATGCTATCTAAGGCGCAAATTAAATACATTCGGTCGTTAACGCACCAAAAATTCCGCAATGAATATAAGGTATTTATAGCCGAGGGCAGCAAGATAGCCACAGAGTGGCTTTCTGGCGAGGCAAGTGTGAAAATGATAATTGCAACAGAAGCCTGGGCCGTTCAAAATATCCGCCTGATCTCAAGGCACCCCGAGGCCGAATTGGCTACTGTAAGCGACCGGGAACTTGAAGCCATTTCCACGCTGCAAACGCCAAACCAGGTTTTGCTTGTTGTACCTATGCCTGCACCTGAAGATATACCCCAGCTGCAGGAATGGTGTCTTGCCCTGGACGATATTAGTGACCCTGGGAATATGGGAACGATCATACGCATAGCCGATTGGTTTGGCATCCGGCATATAGTATGTTCGCCGGGTTGCGTTGATGTGTATAATCCTAAAGTAGTGCAGAGCGCCATGGGAGGACACTTGCGTGTAAGTATGTATGAATCGGAACTGTTACCGTTTTTGTCAGCCACCGGATTGCCAAAAATTGCAGCTACATTGGATGGGGGGTCTGTATATAATATGAAGCGGACGGAAGCGGGGGTGCTGATAATAGGAAATGAGTCGAAGGGCATCTCTGACAGTGTATTAGCTGTTGTGTCAGAAAAGGTGATGATACCCCGAAAGGGTGGGGCGGAGTCGCTGAATGCAGGGGTATCTGCCGGTATATTGTGTGCGTTGTTGCTCCCTTGTTAAACTTTCATCTTAATACAGCAGTCTAACCGGTATTGATAAAATAATGGCATGACAATTGCCGTTCTATAGAAAGTAACTAATTACCCATAGTATGAAAAAATTATTGATCGTCATTTTATTTTTGAGTGGATTTCTTACACAGGCCGGGGCGCAGAGTATGCTGAAGGTGAGCCTTGCAGATAATAGCCCTATAAATGTATCGGTTGACCACCGTTTCTTCAACAAGCGTGGCCAATCCGTGACCGTTGGCGACCTGCCTTACGGGCGGCATTTTTTACAGATTCACTCGGCTATGCCCGGGCGTAGGGGCAGGATGTTCCAGGATATTATTTATGAAGGAAAAGTGAAAACAGCGCCTGGAATGATCACCGTAATGATATATGACCCTGTCACTGGAGGTATAAACACCCACCAGGAGCAAATAACTGCCTATAATGCACACAGGCCGGCATACAGTGTGCCAAGGGACCAATACGATGATGAACAGGATAATGGTAATAACGGTGCCGGACGAGGGAATTATAATAATAATTCCGGGAATGGCCAGTATGGAGAGCGCACGGATGGAAACAATAGTAACAATTACCGGAACAATGAACCGCCTGCAACGCCTGTAAATGCAGGCACGCTCACTGCTGCCAAAATTGACAACCTGAAAACAAAAGTTACTGCAAAGAATACGGATACTGAGCGGATGAACATAGTGAAGGAAGCCCTGAAGGATGAGCAAATAACCACCAGCCAGGCCGGAGATATGATGGACTGGTTCAACTTTGAAAGCAGTAAGGTGGACTTTGCCGAATGGGCCTACACGATAACTGTGGATAAAGGAAACTTTATGGACCTGGAAAATAAGTGCAAGTACAAGAATTACCAGGACGACCTGGATAAGTTTATCAAGGCCCAGAAGTAATAAATTTCACGCAAAGGACACAAAGAATTTGTTGAGCTATTGTGAAGTGAACCGCTCGCAAAAAGGTAGCAAAGGCTCATGTTGTCGTTTCCGGTTTTTTGGCGTGTAAATGATATATACCTTGCACGGCACAGTTTTGCGCATATGTTAAAGGGGGCGTTCATAAGTGTCCCGAACCTCAAATGCATTGGGCATGGTTACAGGGTCAAGCCCTGAAAGGGCGAAATCTATTAGCGATGGGCATCGCCCATCGAACTCGCGTAGGACACGAAACACCACACCAAATGCACGAAACCATCCCATTTGCAGTATAATAAACTGGGGCGCAACTAAACTCAACTCGCCTCACTGCTAGGAACAGCCTGTCCCGATTTTTTCGGGAAAGCAGCGTCACGCAATGAGAAAAGCAACGCAGACGTCATGGACTATTAAATTGTCGATCTGTTTTCTTTCACCAAACTGAAATACCTGTTAAAGAGTTTTCCGGTAATGATGCCTATTGTGGCTCCCAGCAGGCCGCCGCAAGTTACATCAAGCGGAAAGTGAACACCAACATAAACTTGGGCAAAGGACACCAGCAACGCCCAGATGATAGCCACCGGCACCACCCATTTAGCGACCTTGCCTAAGGTGACGGCAGCAAATACTCCCATAGAAAAATGATTGGCAGCGTGAGCCGACGGAAAGCTGTACCCGCTACCACACTCAACAAGGAGATGGATGACATGGGACAGGTAGGGGTTATTACATGGCCGTACCCTGTGAAAATATGGTTTGATTACATTAACGCTGATCTGATCGGATAAAGCAAAAGATATTAAAAAGACAAGGCACCATATCCATCCGTTTTTCCTGAATTTAACAGGCATGAATATCGCCATAAACACATATAGCGGTGCCCAGAACAGTGGGTTGCGCAGGCACGGTACCACAGCGTCGAAAAATGCGTTGTGCCACTGGGTATTCATATAATACCAAATGTGGTGATCGCAGGATACTACTATGTCGTGTAATCTTTTAAGCATTCTTCTTTTTAAAGATCATTATCAGGCGTGGGGAGTCGAGCGGATGATAAGAATTTAACTGGTAATCCCCGAAGGTGCCTACGAGCGACATATCTGCCTGCTTGAACATCTTAATGAAATCTGCCAGCGAGAATGCAGCGACGCTTTCGGTATATTTTCTCGGTTTCTTATCAGCGTCAATAAAACTGATCTCTTTTACAATGTGGTTTCGTTCCGATTTCCGGGTTATTTTGAAGATATAGCTACCCCGTTGCACGGTTTCTTCCGGCACAAGGTTTGCCATCACCTGCTCGCAATTAAAGTAGTCGATTACCAGCAGCCCATTTTTCTTCAATGATGCCGCAAAAGATTTTGCAGCCAATATATGGTCGCGGTCATGTGCAAAATATCCGAAACTGGTAAAGAAGTTGAAAGCGTAATCGAAGTAATTGATGTAAAAAGGCAAGCGCATGTCCTGCACAAAAAATTGCAAATTGTCGGTTTCGTATGCCTTCGCCGTTTCTATGCTTTCGTGCGAAATATCAATACCGGTAACATCAAATCCATGCTCTGCGAGTTGTTTTGCAAAGCGGCCTTCGCCACAGGCAATGTCCAGCATAGCGCTGTCCGGCGGCGGTTGCAAATATGCCAGCAATGTTTCTACAAATTCCTGGGCTTCATAATCGTCTCTGTTTTGGTAGAGTATTTTATAAAACGGGGAACCAAACCAATTTTTATACCAATCCATTGTTAGCGTTGTATGTAATTAAGTAAGTAATTGGCAGTATTCGGTTTGTCATTGAATAATTGCTGCACACTTTTGAGCGAATTCATTTTGGTAACTCCAGCCCTCCTTATTCTTTTCTCCATCGCCACTGCCAATGTTGCTCCAAAACGCGGAAGAAATTTTGTGGTTGCCATAGACATAAAAGAAATGGAATTTGAAAAGGTGCAACGCATTCTTGCTGATAACGACCGAGTTTTTCGAGAAAATGGCAATTTCCTCCAGGAGGGACAGGTATTTTAATTTTTTTTCTGCCGGTATTGTCTGCAATTCGTTTAAATAAAACGACAACTCCTGTCCCGCAGAATTATTTAACCGCACGTAGCTTGCATCGCAAGTATTGAATATGGCAATAAAGTCGTCATTGTTTGCAAAACGCTGAAAAACTGAAATTAAGTTCTGGATGCGGTTTATCTTCTGTTGCCTCAGATATGCTATGATACCTACAAGGGCGGATGCAGCCGTACAAACAACGGAAATCAAGGCAATCCATTTTGTATTGTCAACCATTAATGAGGATGTTTTTGATAAGCCAAAACAAAACTACAGAAAATTACATTGCCATGTAGCGCGTAATGATAATAGTGGCCAGGCAGGGAGTAAAATCTCCTGTTTACCGGCGCTGGGCAGGTTCGTTTTTGCCCTGTGTGTTTCCTTAATTCCTGTGGATTAATTGTCTGGAAATAAGGTATATTTGCCGCCCAAATCGTTATATGAATTTCAGGCGCATATTTGTTTTTTATCGTATCCCCATTGCTGTGGCATTGTTTGCTCTTGGGTTTCTTATTGGTTTTAAAGTGGCCCACGGATGGTGGATTGCGTGGATACCTTTTTTGGTGGCCATCCTTATGGTGGTAGCTTATTTTCTTGTTGGCCCTATGACCCTTATACAAGGGTATATGGAGAGCGGCGATATGGAAGGAGCACAGAAGCTGCTGGAACAGGTGAAATTCCCTAACCTGCTTTACAAACCCATCCGGTCTTCCTATTACATGCTCCAGTCAAATTTTTCGACCATGGGCGATAACCTTGACCTGGCAGAAGAACAATTGAGGAAGGGGCTTGCCACCGGGATGCCCGAAAAGGAATACGAGGGGACGGCCTACCTGCAGCTTGGCGCTATTGCCCAGAAAAAGGGGAATACTAAAGAAGCTTATGAAAATCTTCGTAAGGCGGTCCAGATCGGGCTTCCTGATAAAGACAATTCAGCAACGGCCTATCTCCAGCTTTCCAGCATATGCATCCAGCGGCGTGATTTCAGGAATGCCAAGATATATTTCAACAAAGCCAAGGCTTGTAAAGCCACAAATGTGCAGGTGGTGGAGCAGATAAAAGAGATGTCGAAATATATTGCCAGGATACCAGGGTAGAAAGTGGTGTGGTTCCCCTCCTTTTTGCATTATTCCATCAAGGTAGTGTGATATTTTTTATTGCAGAGATGGGTTACCACTAACAGTTTATAAAGTTTATTTTCTTGTACTTTCATCAGTGTCGTGCGCAAAAAGTCGATCGCTCCCGGTTAATATATTAGAAAATAGGCTGGTAGCGGTTCTGGATTTTATTATTTATCCACCTTTTCTAATAAAAAACTGACGTATTTTTTTTGTCTCTAATCTTTTTTTAGTATGTTTACCTGTAATTAGGAAATTTAATTCTTTATTTAAGATGTACTTTATGAAAAAACTTTCTTTGCTATCATTTGTAGGTTTTGTTTGCGGTAATAATAACAACCGTTCAAGAGCTATGAAAACAATTCTTCTGGCCCTTCTATTTTGTTGTTCAGGCTATGCCGGATTTGGTTCGGTTATTATAACTGCAGGAAGCGGCGGGCTGGGCCTTTGTCCTAATACCGCAGCTACAGGTAGCGCACCGGCATATACGACACTGGGTACAATAACTCTGACCGAAGGAGTAAATACCGATTTTTCTGCGAGCACTACAGATGTGCTGATATTGACCGCACCTACGGGTTGGCAGTTCAATACGTCTGCTACCCCTACTTTGGGCTTTACAACGGGCCGCAATGTTACATCAATTTCTAACGGCGGTTTTTCCACTACCACGTTGACCGTTAACGTAGTGGTGGGTAGTTCTGCAGCGGCAATTGACGCCATCACTATTACCGGCCTACAGGTTCAGGCCGCCACCCCGGGATCTTTTCCTGGGTATATATATGCTTCATCTGCCGGTGGGTATAATGGTATAGCGACAGGTGCTACAGGAAGTGATTTCGGCGATCTTTCTTTAGCTGCCGCTACTGTGCCTTCGGTTACTCTTTCCTCTTCTCCTTCGGGTTCGGTTTGCGCCGGAACTGGGATCACTTTTACACCTACTCCTACTAACGGCGGCGCGGCGCCTACCTACCAGTGGTTCCTGAATGGATCCTTTGTGAGCGGCGGAGCTACTTATTCCAACAGTTCTCTTGCAAATGGCAATACGGTTTTTGCTATCATGACTTCAACTGCCGCATGTGTTACTCCGGCCACCGCTACCTCAAATACAATTACTGTCGCTATCAGCCCTGCTCCGACCACCGTTACCGTATCAGGCGGCGGCACTTTCTGCGGTAGCACTACTGTTACTGCATCAAATGGCGGCAGCGGCACCATTTATTTTGAAGGGACCACTACAGGTGGAACCTCTACTTCCACAGCTTCTTCTTCACAGGTAATATCTTCATCAGGCACTTATTATTTCAGGGCGCAGTCGGCATCAGGTTGCTGGGGTACAGAGGGAAGTGTAACCGTTGTTATTAATCCTGTTCCAACACCTGTTACTGTTTCCGGCGGAGGTTCGTTCTGCGCAGCAAGTGCAACAATAAATGCTTCAAACGGCGTAGGTGGTACTATTTACTTCCAGGGTACAACTTCTGGCGGCACCTCTACGGCGGTACTGTCGTCTTCCCAGGCTATCACTACGTCGGGTACCTATTACTTCAACGCTGTATCACCCGGTGGATGCTGGGGTACACAGGGCAGCGCTACAGTAGTGCTCAATTCTACTCCTGCTGCTTTTGCAGTTAGCGGTGGTGGTAGCTATTGCGCTGGCGGGGCAGGTGTTAATGTTGGTATGGCCAACTCAACTGCCGGTATCAAATACTCTTTATTTAATGGCCCGTCACCGGTAACTACTGTGATCTCCACCGGCGGCGCTTTTAACTTCGGTTTAGAAACAGGGGGTACTTATACAGTTGTTGCTACCGACCTCACTTCGGGTTGTACTAATAATATGACCGGATCTGTAGTCGTTACTGCTACCGCGCCTCCTACTGTTTTTGCAATCAATGGAGGTGGCAGTTTTTGCGCCGGGGGAACAGGCGTATTGGTGGGAATGAGCAACTCAACTTCCGGCATATTATATCAAATGAATCTTACTGGCAGCCCATTTGGCTCGCCGGTTATATCAGTAGGTGGCGGCTTCAACTTTGGTTTGCAGACCACACCGGGTAGTTATACGGTTTCGGCAACAGACCCTGCCAGCAGTTGCAGTGCTACTATGAGCGGCACCGTTACTGTTTCTACAACTCCTTTGCCTACGGTTTTCCCCGTTTCAGGCGGTGGTAGCCTATGTGCTGGAGCAGCCGGGGTGAATGTAGGAATGAGCAACTCTACTGCCGGTATCAGCTACCAGTTGGTTAACGGCACGCCAGTTGGCGCACCGGTAGTATCATCTGGCGGTTCGTTTAATTTCGGTGTTGAAACCGCTGCCGGAACCTATACTGTGGTGGCTACAAATACAGCAACTACCTGTACCAATAATATGAGCGGTTCTGCAACTGTGGTGGTAAATGCACTGCCTGGGTTGCATACAGTAACGGGTACCGGTGGATATTGTACCGGCGGCACCGGAGTAGATGTTGGCTTGAATGGCTCAGACCTCGGTGTAAATTATCAATTATTTTATGGCGGCTCACCTATAGCTACAATGCCAGGTACGGGCTTAGCGCTTGACTTTGGGTTAAAGACTGGGGCAGGTTCATATACTGTGCTTGCTACAAATACTACCACTGGTTGTACCAATAATATGACCGGCAGTGCGGTTATCACTATCAATCCGTTACCATCATCGTTCCCGATATCGGGCGGCGGAAGCATTTGTGCTGGTAGTGCGGGGATTGCTGTTGGTTTAACGGGTTCAGTGGCTGGCGTAAGTTACCAGTTATATAATGGTCCTACAGCCACAGGAGCCGCAGTGACCGGAACTGGAGGCTCTATTACCTTTGGACCACAAACTGCTGCGGGCACTTATACGGCAGTTGCAACAAATTCATTTTCATGTATAAGCAATATGATCGGCAGTGTCAGTGTAGTGGTAAATCCAGCTCCTGCTGCTTTTACAGTTAGTGCCGCAGGTGGAACCGGGGCTTATTGCGCCGGAGGAACTGGCATTGACATCATAATGAGCGGATCTGATGCCGGTATCCAATACCAGTTGCTAAAGAGCGGAATACCAGCCGGCTCTATAATGACAGGAAGCGGTTTTGGCGTTGACTTCGGTTTGCAGACCGCAACTGGAGCCTATACTGTATTTGCTACAAATACTTCTACTTCATGTACCAGCAATATGACCGGTACTGTGAATGTTACTACTATTCCTTTGCCAACGGCATTTGCGGTTACAGGCGGCGGCCACCAATGTATAGGTGGCGCAGGGTTGGCTGTGGGCCTGGGCAACTCTTTATCGGGTATCAGTTACCAGCTTTATGTTGGTGGCGCAGCAATTGGGTTGCCTGTAATGGGCGCTACCGGATCTCCTATCAGCTTTGGTCTGCAAACACTCGGTGGTACTTATACTGTAGTGGCTACCGATCCGGTTTCTGGTTGTACCAATAACATGGTCGGCAGTGCGATAATGTCTATTGATCCATTGCCTGTTCCTTATACAGTTACCGGCGGCGGCGCATATTGTTCTGGTGGTGCCGGTGTGGTTGTAGGATTAAGTGGCTCTGTATCCGGTGTTAACTACCAATTATCCTTAACTGGCAGCCCTATAGGTTCGGTTATTTCTGGCACAGGGTCTGCTATAGACTTTCCTTCACAGACCGGGGCAGGTAGCTACACAGTAGTAGGTACTTATGCTGCCACTGGCTGCCAGGCTAATATGAGCGGCGCTGTTTCCATTTCAATCAATCCTTTACCTGCATTGCATACCGTAACTGGTGGCGGTCATTATTGTGCCGGTGGCACGGGAGTGGATCTTGGTTTGAACGGATCTGATGCAGGTATTAATTACCAGGCGTCGAATGCGGGGACTGCGGTTGGTGGTTCTATGGCCGGCATAGGTAGTTCACTTGATTTTGGTATGATGACTGCTGCTGGCACCTACATTATTACCGCAACAAACCCGGTAACATCGTGTACGGTGAACATGACCGGCAGCGCTTCTGTAAGTATTGATGCATTGCCTATCGCTTACCCCGTAACGGGCGGTGGTAGCTATTGCGCAGGTGGCCTCGGCCTTAATGTTGGAGTAGGTAATTCTACCTTGGGTGTTTCTTACCAGTTATATGCTTCTTATTCCCCCGTTGGCAGCCCGGTTACGGGTACCGGCGCAGCTATTGGTTTTGGATTGCAGACCGCAATCGGGTTCTATACGGTGATCGCTACAAACGCCAGCTCGTGCACAAATGATATGACGGGCGGGGTTTCCTTGATTACGTTGCCTTTGCCATTGGTACATACAGTTACGGGAGGCGGTGGTTATTGCACAGGCGGTAGTGGTATCGGCATAGGGCTGAACGGTTCGGATTTCGGAATTAACTACCAATTGTATAACGGCGCTTTCACCGTGGGTACACCTGTTGCCGGCTCTGGCACAGCAATTAATTTTGGATTACAGACTTCAATTGGAACATACAATGTTGTGGCTTCTGATGCATCTACCGGTTGTGAAACGAATATGGCCGGCAGCGCTTCAGTGACCATATTTGCGCTTCCTTCTTCTTTTAGCATAAGTGGTGGTGGTGCTTATTGTGCCGGCGGTACTGGTGTTGATGTAAGTTTATTGGGATCGGTTGCAGGCGTGAAATACCAGTTGATGAACGGTAGCTCATTGGCCGGTGCTCCTGTTTTGGGTGGCAGCGGTACAGTTGATTTTGGACCGCAAACGCTTGCTGGTACTTATACTGCTGTGGCAATCGATACAGCTACGTTGTGCACCAGCAATATGATAGGCAGCGTTACGGTTTCCATCAATCCATTGCCTACTGCTTACCCAATGACCGGCGGCGGTAGTTATTGCTCTGGTGGTACAGGGCTTGACGTAGCGCTAAGCAATTCTGATGTTGGCGTAAACTATGTATTATTTTTAGGCAGTTCGGCAGTGAGCGGTGTAACACCTGGTGGCGGAGCGCTCGACTTTGGGTTGAAAACTGCTGCGGGCACGTACCAGGTAACAGCAACAAATAGCTTTGGCTGTACTAATAACAGTTTAACTTCTGATGTGATAGTTGTAAATCCATTGCCTTCGGTGTTTTCACTTTCAGGCGGCGGTACCTATTGTGCCGGTGCAGCTGGTGTTGACCTTTTACTAAGTGGTTCGCAGTCAGGTGTGGGTTACCAGTTAAAGGTTGCAGGCTCGCCAGTTGGAACTGCTGTTGCAGGTACAGGTGCCGTTGGTACACTCGATATGGGCTTCCGCACACTTGCTGGTACTTATAGTGCTGTTGCCACTAACTCATTTGGTTGTTCCAGCAATATGACCGGTAGCGCTACTGTAACTATGCTCCCTGCACCAACAGCCTATACGGTTGGTGGCGGCGGCGCTTATTGTGCTGGTGGTACAGGCGTACACGTTACTTTATCAAATTCAGATCTTGGGTTCAATTACCAGTTATTTGAAGGCGGTTCGCCGGTTGGCTTGTCACATGCTGGCAGCACAGGTACCCCGATCGATTTTGGCCTGCAGACTACTGCCGGACCTTATACAGTTGTGGCAACAAATGGCGTTACAGGGTGTACCGCGAATATGACTGGCTCTACTACGATTTCAATTAATCCATTACCAACTGTTGGTGTTATCGGCGGTGCTGCAAGTTTGTGTGCTGGCGGTACCGCCCTGTTAACAGATGGCACATCCAGTGGTGTATGGTCAAGTAGCGCATCGGCTACAGCCACAGTTTCTTCAGGCGGACTAGTTACTGGAGTAAGTGCTGGCAGCGTCACTATTTCCTATACCGTAACGAGTGCGGCAGGTTGTTCTCAGTCGGCATTAAAAACAGAAACAATCATTGCTGCTCCAGTCGTGGCTATTATTACCGGCCCTACTGACTTGTGTATCGGATCGTCCATGACATTGGGTGATGCTACCCCGTCGGGCATATGGGCAAGCGATAATACATCAGTGGCTACTGTTGATGCTACAGGCACCGTTGCAGGTATTGCATCCGGTGGCGCTATAATATCTTATAGGGTTACTAACGCATCTGGTTGTGCGGCAACTGCCCTTTTCCCTATTACAGTTGGCGCGGCTTTACCTGCCAGCGCTGTGAACCCTGTAAGCTCTGCAACACTTTGTCATGGCAACCCCGTTAACCTGTATGTGGTATCAGTTGCCGGCGGTTTGGCTTACCAGTGGTATGTTGATGGCGCGCTTATAACAGGTGCTACGGACTCTACCTATACAGCAGATACCGCAGGTGTTTATACCGCATCTATCAGCAACGGCACTTGTTCCTTAACGCTTACGGGTTCTGCTGTAGTTGCTCCGCCAACGCCGGTAATTACATTAGATACACCGGCAAACCAGTTGTTCACTGGTTCTTATACCAGCTACCAGTGGATATTGGATACATCATTGCTTGTAGGCGCTACATTGAACCATGTTCCTGATACGGCAGTGGCAGGTAGCAAATACAGGGTAATAGTTACGGATGCCAATGGCTGCGCAGATACTTCGGCTCCATATACGGTAACTGTTGACAGTTCGCTGGTAGTGACAAATGTTAATGCTAAAAATGAAGTAAGGATATTCCCTAACCCCGCAACATCGGTATTATACATAAATGCACCAGGGAAGGTATTTGTATCAATACTCAGCCCGGATGGCCAGGTATTAGTAAACAGGAAAGAGGCCGTTTCTGTTAACGTTGAACAGCTTCCCGATGGCATGTATATGATCATGGTTTATG
>JABDBX010000048.1 GCA_013288445.1 Bacteroidota bacterium | reverse complement strand
AGCGCCTGCAAAGTAGTGCGGATATCGTTAAAATCAATCTCCTGCGCGTGCAATGACCTGCCCGATGTCTGGATGTGGTATTTAAGCATCTGGGAGCGCTCATTGCCCCCGTATTTTATTTTCATTGCCTTGGCCCATATGCGGCGTGCCACACGGCCTATAACGCTGTACTCAGGGTCTATGCCATTGCTGAAAAAGAACGAAAGATTGGGTGCAAAATCATCTATGTGCATGCCCCGGCTCAGGTAGTATTCTACAAACGTAAAGCCGTTGGAAATGGTAAATGCAAGTTGCGATATGGGGTTCGCGCCAGCCTCGGCAATATGGTAGCCACTTATGGATACCGAGTAAAAATTGCGCACCTTTTTGTCAATGAAGTACTGCTGCACATCGCCCATTACCCGCAGCGAGAACTCGGTTGAGAAGATGCAGGTATTCTGTGCCTGGTCTTCTTTCAGTATGTCGGCCTGCACTGTGCCGCGCACAGAGATCAGGGTATCGGTTTTTATCTTTTCATACACATCGCGGGGCAATACCTGGTCGCCGGTCACGCCAAGCAACATCAGCCCCAGGCCATCGTTTCCTTCCGGCAACTGGCCATCGGCTTCCTGCTCTGCCGTATTATAATATGGGCGTTTCACCCCTTTATCAGCATAGATGCTGTCTATCGTTTTGTTTACTTCTTCCTCAAGGCCATGTGCCTTAATATACAGCTCACACTGCTGGTCTATAGCAGCGTTCATGAAAAAGGCTGTGATGGTAGGAGCAGGGCCGTTAATGGTCATAGATACCGAAGTCTTTGGGTCGGCAAGGTTAAACCCGCTGTACAGTTTCTTGGCGTCATCAAGGCAGCATACGCTCACGCCGGAGTTGCCCACTTTACCATAAATATCGGGGCGATGATCCGGGTCTTGCCCATAGAGGGTTACACTATCAAATGCCGTACTCAACCTTTTTGCTGGCAAACCTTTTGACACGTAGTGGAATCGCTTGTTGGTGCGCTCAGGGCCACCCTCACCGGCAAACATACGTGCAGGGTCTTCCCCCTCCCGCTTGAACGGATATATACCCGCAGCATACGGGAACTCACCCGGAAAGTTTTCCATCAGCGCCCACTGCAGTATCTCTCCCCATGCCTCAAAGCGCGGCACGGCCACCTTGGGTATCTGCAGATGGGAAAGTGATTCGGTATGTGTCTTTATCTTTAGTTCTTTATCCCTTACTTTATAAGTGTAGTACTCGCCTATGTATTGCTGCTTCTTTTCCTCCCAATGCTCCAGCAGGTGTTTGTTTTTCGGGTCCAGGCCCAGTTCCACTTTTGCATATACCTCTTGCAGTGTCTTTATCAGGCGGTCTTTATCGTCAACTTCTGTTTTACGGAGTGTTTCTATAGTATTGTTTATGGAGTAGAGCTTTTGTGCAATGTGGCCCTGGTCTTTCGCCCATTTGTCATACTTGCGGTTGTTCTCCGTTATCTCGCTCAAGTAGCGGGTGCGGGATGGCGGTATGATGTATATCTTCTCACTCATCTCGTCGGTGATATGGTATGACGAATGCAGCGGCGCGCCCGTTTTCACGGCCACCATATCCATTAGCGACTTGTAAAGCGTATTGGTGCCCGGGTCGTTGAACTGGGAAGCTATGGTGCCATATACCGGCATATCGTCGGCCTTCTTGTCGAACAATTTATGGTTTCGCTGGTATTGCTTTTTCACATCGCGCAGGGCATCCATAGCGCCGCGCTTGTCAAATTTGTTGATCACTACAATATCCGCAAAGTCCAGCATATCTATTTTCTCCAGTTGCGATGCTGCACCATACTCGGGCGTCATCACATACATGCTCATATCGCAATGCTCTACTATCTGCGTATCGCTTTGCCCTATGCCCGATGTTTCCAGTATGATGAGGTCGTACTTGGCGGCCTTTAAAATATTTACCGCATCGTGTATGTACTTGGATACGGCAAGATTGCTCTGGCGGGTGGCCATGGAGCGCATATACACACGGTTATTGCGAATGGCATTCATGCGTATGCGGTCGCCCAGCAGAGCGCCTCCGGTTTTCTTTTTTGTGGGGTCCACAGAAATGATGCCTATGTGCTTGTCTTTAAAATCTATGAGGAACCGTCGTACCAGTTCATCTACCAGTGAGCTTTTCCCTGCGCCACCGGTGCCTGTTATGCCCAGCACCGGCGCCTTAGACAGCGCGGCCTGTTCTTTCACCTTCTTAAGGGCAGCCTGAGTTTCCGGCAATTCATAATAATTCTCTGCCGCAGAGATAAGGTGGGCTATAGACTTGGCATCTTTCTCTACCAGGTGGCCAGGCTCGCCGTTCAGGCGGTTGCCGGTAGGGTAGTCGCTTTTTTCCAGCAGGTCGTCAATCATGCCTTGCAGCCCCATAGACCGGCCATCATCAGGGGAGTAAATGCGGGTGATACCATAATCTTCCAGTTCTTTTATTTCGGTTGGCAGTATCACACCGCCGCCTCCGCCAAATATCTTTATATGCCCGCACCCGGCTTGCTGCAGCAGATCGTACATGTACTTGAAATACTCCACATGCCCCCCCTGGTAAGAGGTTATGGCTATTGCATTAGCATCTTCCTGTATCGCACAATCCACCACTTCCTGCACGCTGCGGTCATGACCCAGGTGGATCACCTCCGCACCACTGGCCTGCATTACCCGGCGCATGATATTAATAGAGGCATCATGGCCATCGAACAAAGAAGCCGCTGTGACAAGACGTATTTTATTCTTTAGAGAATAAGACATATGTAAAATAAGTTGAAAACAGATGTAAAGTTACGAACTTACCAACGATGAAGGAAATAAGTAATTTTTTATTGCATGTAATCGTTCGGGAGTGCCGGCAGCTTTAAACGGGAACTTTTACCAATAAAGCTAAATGTTGGGAACCGAAATGTCTTTAAAATATTTAGACCCTTCGTGTCATCGAAAAAATGTTGTAAAATAGCCGAACGGTTAACTCCATAGGGATATTTGAACATGGAAATTGATTTTCAAGAATTAATGGCCCGTAAATCTGACGAGGATTTGCAGCGATATATTTCAGACAGCATAAGGTATGTACCAGAGTCTGTTGAGGCAGCTATTAGTGAGTTAAAGAAAAGGGGACAGACTATTTCGGTCATTGAGCTGGATAACATTAATTCCGGGATAGAACAAAAAAAGAAAAATGAAAATTCGGTTAGTTATTCCAGGTTGGGGAGAAATATTGTGACTGATATTGACGCACCTTTATTTTATTCAGATAGGGTAATTTGGTACTTTTCATGCTTTTTTGGAACGATAACCGGAGCAATATTGCTTGCAATTAACATCCGAAACGCCGAAAAGAAAAACGGCATACTCGCAGTTCTGATTTTTGGAATTGGCTACCAAATTCTGACTATTTTGTTGGCTGTGTTTTTAGTCAGGAGTGGATATTATTTTCCTGGAAGTAGTATTTTGATCAATGGGATTGGATGGACTGTTTTAATTAAATATTTCTGGCGAAAACATATCGGCAGCGATACTAAATACCGGGCAAAACCATTTGTAATACCACTATCAATTTGTGCTATTCTCGGTGCTCTATACATAGCTTACATTATTCACACCAATGGAAATTGAACTCGTCATCCTGATGGTTAGGGACGGCATTATTTTACTCGGACAATAGCTTTCTGTACCTGCGCTTAACTACATTAGAATTCTTGAAACAATTCTTTACATTTTGTAGCTCCACATCGGTTAGCCGACCGATAATTTCATACTCTACCCCTTCAATCTGATAGGTTTCTTTCAATATATCCAAAGTATAATCATCAAGCCAGTTTCCATATAGGAATGTATTTAAGTCGAATGCCCAACCGCATTTTGTAATTGGTTTCCTTTGTTCAAATATATAGCAGCTTATGCAGGATTCGGGAATATCAATGCAGCCATGCTTTATATCTACAAATGACGGAAGATGAATTACTGAAGAGGGCAAGGATGCTAAAATTGCACTATCTCCCATGTTTTTCAAAACAAGGAAATATTTCCGGGTAGATGCACTCCCATTCTTAAAATAAAAAGGATCAAAATAGATAATATTACCCTCGGAATACATTAAGACGAACGCTTTAGATGATTGCTCTGCTTCTGAAAATCCAATGTACTTAAATAGAAATTTTTCAGCTCCGGAGATTCATTAAGTAACATTGACAGGTCAAGCACTATATCCGTTGAGTTGCAAAGATTTTTTTCAAAAAGGTCTAAATAACCATAATTTTTTGCAGTGGTATGCCAGGGAAAGTTTTCTCTATGTGTTATTTTAATTAGCTCCGGGGCCGATTTATCTTTAAACTTTTCGACAACAATATTCAACACTTCCATGTCGCAATCAGAAAATTCATCGTCATTAAATGCCTTTTTAGGCAATACTATGGTGCTTTCACTGTCGCTTTTTGTTTCCACATAACTATCCAATAAAACCGTAGTAGAAGTAAGGTCTATATATATGTCTTTGACAACAGGGCCAAGCTTCCATAACTGGAAGTCCACCCCAAAAAATGGCAGGCCATTTTTCCTGATGGATATTTCTTCCATCAGGTACAACAACTTTAATACTTTAGTTTTAAATAAGGGCTGTATTTTATCAGACAGAAAAATAATTGCATTGCCCAACTTTTCAATTTGGGATGCACTTAATGGTGTTCCGCTATATTCTCTTTTTGCCATTATCACTATACAAAACTAAACTATGAAATCCAAATATTTTAATAAATGTGGAAAATTGTGGATAGCCGCAACGAAAACCGCGTCTATGTTGACTTTGGATTTACAAGCCTAACATGCACAGATTGCCGTGCTTTCGGTGCGTTTCTTCGCACTTCGAGATGCAAATCCACCCTTTCTTACCTACATTTGCACCAGTTATGAAGACCTTATTAGAGCACTTCGGCAGGATCATCCTGATGGTGAAAGGCGGGTTTACCAGGCCGGAGAACCTGAAGGTTTACTGGATAGAATTTATGGAGCAGTGCAACGATATTGGTATCCGATCACTGCCCATAGTGCTTATTATATCTATCTTCCTGGGTATGGTGCTTACCATACAAACCTCTTACCAGTTGGTGAGCCCCATAATACCAAAAACAGTTGTTGCCGCTATTGTACGCGATTCTACCATACTGGAGCTTTCGCCAACGGTTATCTGTATTGTGCTGGCAGGGGTTGTGGGCTCAAAAATAGCATCAGAACTGGGAAATATGCGCGTGAGTGAGCAGATAGATGCACTGGAGATAATGGGGATCAATACCAAAACCTACCTGGTGCTTCCTAAAATTCTTGCGGCAATGATCATGGTGCCGTGCCTCATTATTATTTCTATTTCGGTGAGCATTTGGGGTGGCTATATAGCCGGGCTGTTTTCTCACATCCTTACCCGGCAGCAGTTTTTCCTGGGCCTCACTACCGGCTTCCTACCCTATAACCTGTTCTTCGCTATGATAAAGGCATTTACCTTTTCCCTCATCATATCCATCATTCCGTCTTACTACGGCTATTATGTGGAAGGCGGCGCACTGGAAATAGGCCGGGCATCTACCACTTCTGTGATCGTAAGCTGCATCCTTATATTGTGTGCAGATTATGGGCTTTCCATTGTACTACTTTAGGAGGGCGCTATGCAGCCCCAAGTTTTTTTAAGCACTTTGCCATGTCAATCCCTTTTAGCAGCACACCGCTAAAAATGTCGCCCTTTTGCTCAATTCTGCGCGTTATATTTTTGATGGTAAAGTCCAGCGGACGCAGGCCCTTTTTTACCTCGCTCCAGTCAAGCGGCGTGCTCACAGTGGCACCGGGTTTAGGCCGCAGGCTGTATGCACAGGCAAGAGTTTGGCCTATCCGGTTTTGCAGGAAATCTATGTAGATATGGTCCTTACCCCGCTTGCTCAAAGATCGTTCAAGGCTGGTAAATGCCGGTATCTGCTCATGAGTCATCATGGCTACGATGTGGGCAAAATTTTTGGCTTGTTCATAGTTGTATTTCGCGCCCAGTGGCACATAGATATGTATGCCGGTGGCGCCAGATGTTTTGGGGAAACAAGCGGCTCCTGCCCTATCTAACACTTCTTTGATCGCAAGTGCTGTATCTATAACCTGCTCAAACGTATTTTTTTCAGATGGGTCTATATCCATCACTAAGTAGTCTGGATTGTCTAAGTTTTTCAGCCTCGAATTCCAGGGGTTCATCTCTATGCAACCAAGGTTGGCCATGTAGAGCAGGGTTGGCTTGTCGTTGCAGATGATATAGTTAATGTCCTTGCCAGCGCTCTCAGAGTATAGAGGTATTGACTTCACCCAATCTGGCGCACCTATGCCGGCATCTTTATGAAAAAAGCCCTGGGCATTTATCCCGTTGGGCGTGCGGAACAGTGACTCGGGGCGGTCTTTCATATACTTCAGTATATGTTTGCTGACATCGTTATAGTAGTTAATCACATCACCCTTGTTATATCCTTCATCAGGCCAGAATACCTTATCTAAGTGCGTGAAGGCCGCCTTTCCGTTAGCTTTTGTGGTTGCCATAGTTTCTATTAGTTATACCGCAAATGGGATAGTTTCGTGCATTTTGTGTGGTGTTTCGCATCCTACGCGAGTTCGATGGGCGATGCCCATCGCTAATAGATTTCGCCCTTTCTGGGGCAATGTTATTGACTTTATGCTATCCCAAAATGTAAAAAACATCCCCCTTCCCCCCTTCGCTGGCGCACATGGCCTACGCACAAGGGGGAATGCATCCGAATATGCTAGCAACTTCATCATTCTACTCAACTTTTTCCTTTAATTTAATGACATTGCCTTTCTGGGCTTAACTATTTAATGATTTTCAATGCATCGAAGGTTTGGGACAAATATGAACGAACTTTCCTTTTTTCAAACGCGCAAAATCACGTTGTGTAAAGGTTAACTAATTTCGTCCTCTTTCACGTCCTTAGCCGGCTTATCAATTCTAAGCCCCATGAATACCGGGTGTCGTCTGCTGCCGCTGCTAGTTACTTCGGTATATTTCAGGTTGCATACCAGCTTAGGTTTTATCCAGGTTACCGGGGCGTTCACGGCTATCTTGGAATCAAAGGGTGATACCTTAGTTTTCAATGGCTGCATTTTCTGATATACCTCTTTAAGCGTACTATCGCTAAAGCCCGTGCCGGTATGCCCCACATAAGTCAGCTTATTGCTTTTATATACGCCCAGCACCAGCGCACCAAGAAACTTCCTTCCGCCCCTCGGCTCAGTATAGCCTGCTATAACGGCCTCGCCGGTCAATACATTCTTTACCTTCAGCCATTCAGGCGATCTTGCATTTTCATGGTAGGCGCCATCTGCTTTTTTGGCCACCATCCCTTCCAGGCCTTGTTTTTGCAGCGCTTTAAAGAACTCCTTTCCTTTTTCTTCCACGTGGTCGCAGTACCTGATAGTATCACTTTCGGGCAGCAACGCTTTTAGCAGCGCTTTTCGTTCGGTGAGCGGTTTATCTTCAATAGATTTCCCGCCGATAGAGAGGCAATCGAAAACATAGTAGCACAACGCAACATTTTCATCCTCGCCATAATGCTGCAGTAGCTGGAAGCCGGGTTTGCCTTCGCTGTCCACAGCCACAATTTCACCATCTATAATTGTGTCTTTTTTGATTTTCTTAAGCTCGTCATATACCACCGGATAGTCCTGCCGGAACGATAGTCCATTCCGCGAATAAAGGCGAATTTCCTTTTTATTGATCTCCGCAATGGCCCTGTAGCCGTCCCATTTTATTTCGTAGATCCAGTTGGGGTCGTTAAATGGTTTATCATGCAGTTTAGCCAGCATGGGCTTAATGAAGCGTTTAAATTTTGATTCTTCCTGTTTATCCCCGTTCCCCTTTTCCTTTGGTGCTTTTTTACCGGTTATTGTTTTGGAATCTGGCAGTAGCACCGCCTTCACTTTTTTTTTACCTGTTTGCTTTTATTGCGCTCCGCAGTATAGGCAAGCGAGCTCTTTTTCGCGTAGTCTTCGCTGTTATAATCTTCATCCGTGGCATACTTGTCATTATGCTTTATGAGCAGCCAGGTTTTTCCGTTTTTCTCCATATCCACCAGGGCAAAATCGCCTTTCAGCAGTTTACCCTTCATCCTGAATTTTATACTGCCCGCGTGCAGGTGCTGAGCAAATGCCGTGGGTGTTATCACCTCGCCTTGTTCATCTATTGGTTCGTAGGTGCCATGATCCCATACATCCACGTGGCCTGCGCCATAATTACCAGCGGGTATATCGCCCTCAAAGGTGGCGTAACTTATTGGGTGATCCTCTACCATCATTGCCAACCGTTTATCTTTGGGGTTCATAGACGGTCCTTTGGGTACTGCCCAGCTCTTCAGCGTTCCCTGGAGTTCCAGCCTGAAGTCGTAGTGCAAATGACTGGCATGGTGCCGCTGCACTACAAACGTCAACTTGCCCTTAGCGCTTGCCTTGCCGCCTGTGGGTTCCGGTGTTTCCTCAAATTTTCGCTTAGCTATATATTTGGTGAGTGACATAGGCTGTTTTCTTTTGTGGGGTTCGATGGGCGATGCCCATCGCTATTAGATTGCGCCCTTTCATGGATAGAGAGGGCCGCTTTCGACGATAAAGTTAAGATGCTTTTTTCTTTGGTGTATCTAAGCTGGCTTTCAGTTGCGCCATCAGGTCTTTGCTCTTGCTATGTACTATTTTAAACTTTGGCTGCGTTATCTTTTTGCCTTTTGCTTTCGCTTCTATGATTTTCATTAGTTCCTCGTCATAGTTGTCCTTATACTTGTCGAGGGAAAATTTTTTGGGCGTCAGTTGGTTTATAAGCGCGTTCGCCATTTTCAGTTCGGCCGGTTTCACTGCTATGTCCTTGGGTATGGCCAGATCATCGTAGTCCCTTATTTCTTCAGGAAAGCGGATATTCAGCAAAAGCAGCATATCGCCAAGGGGTTTCAGCAGGCACAGGCTCATTTTATTGCGCATCACATATTCGCCAACGGCTACCTTACCAGATGTTTTCAGGGCTTCCCGCAACAGTACATAGGCTTTCTCCCCACCCTTTACGGGTTCTAAATAATAGGGTGTTTCGTAGTAGGTGGTAGCTATTTGTTCCTCTTTGGCAAACTCATTGATCTCTATCATTTTACTTTTCTTGGGGCTTGCCTTTTCAAAGTCTTCATCGGTAAGCACCACATAGTCGTCATGATATTTATAGCCCTTCACTATATTCTCCCAGGGTACTTCCTTACCCGTACTGCTGTTTATGCGGGCATAGCGTATGTTGGCGTGGCCGTTCTTATCCAGCATATCCAGGTCCAGTCGGCTATCGTGCGTAGCGCTGAACAGCCGCACGGGTATATTCACCAATCCAAAACCAATAGACCCTGACCAGATAGCGCGCATAAATGAGAATTTTTATTGCCAAGTAAAATACTTGAAAAAAGCGTGCCGGGAAAGGTTCGATAGGTTGGCTAGCCGTCCTATTTTGCTTATCTAAGAAACCTTTGCGATATTTATCGCGAAAACACCATTGGTAATTTGATCATTTTATTCTAAATTTATAGTATGACTTACATTGCGGTAGATGAACATACAATTGGAGGGAAGAAGCTAGTTGCCTTTCTTAAAACGCAGGAGTATATAGAAATCCTGGAGGAGCCTAATGCAATGACGAAAAAGGCAATAAAGGAAGTAGAAGCCGGAAGAGTAAAAACTGCAAAGGATCCGAAAGACTTATTTCATCAAATACTTGGCAAGTAGGCATGTATAGTATTTCTTATTCCAAGCAATTTGATAAAGACCTGAAAGTGGTTGCCAAAAGAGGTTATAATACTGATCTGCTGTTGGACGTGATAAGGAAATTGCATGAGTTGGGAAAGCTTGAACCACGTTATCGTTCGCATAAGCTACAGGGTGAGTACAATAATTATATGGAATGCCATATAAAATCAGATTGGCTGCTTATCTGGAAACAGGATAATAATACGATGAAGATTATGCTAACGAGAACTGGTACTCATTCTGATTTATTTTAGATCTCAAACGAAATTCCCTCAATTATTCTCCTGCATGGTTTGCGGGAATATGGATTCCTGAATCATAAAGCTATTTTACTGGTAATGAAAAGCCCCCAGAAATATCCGGGGGCTCGTACTATGTGTGTGCTTGTAATAATTAATTCTTGAACTGTGGAATCAACTCCTGCGCCAGTTTCACCATTTTGGCAAGACCATCTTCAGGCAGATTTCCTTTTTTGAATTCACCTAATACTTCCGGCAGCTTAGCTTCCATCTGTAACAGGAACATTTCTTCAAAGGCTTTGATGTTTTTTACTGGTACTTCGCGTATCAGGTTGTTGGTACCCAGGTAAACGATTGCTACCTGCTTTTCTACGCTGTATGGGTTGTACTGCAACTGTTTCAGTATTTCCACGTTACGGCTACCCTTGTCAATGATGTTCTTGGTAGCAGCATCAAGGTCGCCACCGAACTTAGAGAAGGCTTCCATTTCGCGGAAAAGGGCCTGGTCAAGCTTCAGTGTACCGGCTACCTTCTTCATGGATTTGATCTGCGCATTACCACCCACGCGGCTCACGGAGATACCTACGTTAATGGCCGGGCGGATACCAGAGTTGAACAGGTTCGACTCAAGGAATATCTGTCCGTCGGTAATAGAGATAACGTTTGTAGGGATGTATGCCGATACGTCACCCGCCTGTGTTTCAATGATAGGAAGCGCTGTAAGCGAACCACCGCCTTTTACCAGGTGGCGGATGCTTTCCGGTAGGTCGTTCATCTTCTTAGCCACTTCATCATTGTTGATTACCTTGGCAGAGCGCTCCAGCAAGCGGCTATGCAGGTAGAATACGTCGCCTGGATAAGCTTCACGGCCCGGAGGACGACGCAGCAGCAGCGATACCTCACGGTAAGCGACAGCCTGCTTAGAAAGGTCATCGAATATCACGAGTGCAGGACGACCTGTATCGCGGAAGAACTCACCGATGGCAGCGCCCGCAAATGGTGCGTAGAACTGCAATGGTGCAGGTTCAGAAGCAGATGATGCAACGATGGTGGTATATGGCATAGCGCCATAATCTTCCAGCGTTTTCATAACACCGGCAACCGTAGATGCTTTCTGGCCGATAGCTACGTATATGCAATAAACCGGTTTGCCGGCAGCATAAAATTCTTTCTGGTTAATGATGGCATCTATACAGATAGCCGTTTTACCGGTCTGGCGGTCGCCGATTACCAGCTCACGTTGTCCGCGGCCAATAGGAATCATGGCGTCAATAGCCTTAATACCCGTCTGCAATGGCTCTTTTACAGGCTCACGAAAGATAACGCCCGGCGCTTTACGCTCCAACGGCATTTCATAAAGCTCACCTTTTATAGGGCCTTTACCATCAATAGGTTCGCCAAGTGTGTTTACCACGCGGCCGGCCATACCATCGCCCACCTTGATAGATGCGATCTGGTTTGTACGTTTTACCTTATCCCCTTCACGAATTTGCATGTAGTCACCCATCAACACCACACCCACATTATCTTCTTCCAGGTTAAGGGCAATGGCTTTAACGCCATTCTCAAATTCTACAAGCTCACCCTGGCGTACACTGTTGAGGCCATACACACGGGCTATACCATCACCTATTTGCAACACGGTACCTACTTCTTCAAGGGTAGCCGCACTGTCCACGTGGCTAAGTTGCTGGCGCAATATCGCCGATATTTCATCCGGTTTAATATCAACCATATATTTATATTTAGTATTTGGTAATTAGTATTTAGTCGTTAGTCTTTAGTAGATAGTCGGGAGTACCATTTTCAGATTACCTACGTCGTTGCACTCGTCATGTTAATTCAGCCATTGAGCTATTACGCAATTCAGCCATTCATTAAGCCAGCTTGCTCACATAACTGCTGTCCACTATCCTGCTCCTTATATCGTTCAGGCTCTTTCGCACGCTGGCATCATAAAGCTTGTCTTCCACTTCCAGCACAAAACCACCTATTAGTTCCTGGTTCACCGCAGTTTTCAGGTTCACTGTATCCTTTGGCATATAACCAGCTATTTTGGCCAGTATCGTGCCCTTTATCTTCTCATCCATTGGTGCGGCCGTAGTAAGCGTTACTGTACGGATGTTTTTCAGTTCGTTGTATTGAGTTACAAATGCCTCAGATATTTCAGGCAGGTTCTGTTCGCGACCCTTTGTTACCAGCAGGCTAATAAAAGCACTGGTAAGTTCGCTTACCTGGTGACTTTTAAGTATAGCATTAATTACCGATAGCTTTTTATCACCGCTGATCACCGGGCTGCGCAGCATTACCGCAAAATCGCGGCTCTGGCTGCATATAGCGCTGAGCAACTGCATATCTTTCAGGGCTGGCTCCAGAGTATTTCTTTCTACCGCCAGGTCCAGAAGTGATTTCGCGTAACGCGTCGCAAGACGTGGATTTTGCATAGTTCTTTTTCGTTTGGGTAATTGGTTAAATAGTTAAGAGGTTAATTGGTTAATTGGTTAAAAAGTTAATTGGTTAATACGGGCGGCAACTTAGTACGTTCTTGTTGCCCTATTAACTTATTGCCTTTTTTACCCCTTCGCCTTACTGCCCTATTACCTTATTAACCAAGACACCTTAGTTCAATTTAATGTCTTCCGCCAGCATTTTCATATACATGTCCTGGCCTTCAGATGCATTCAGTTGCTTGCGCAATATTTGCTCTGCCACGCCCAATGCCAGCGTGCCTATTTCATTCTTCACCTCAGTGAGCGCAGCCATTTTCTGCTGCTGTATCTGCTGCTGGGCGTCAATGATTATTTTGTTGGCTTCCGTTTTTGCAAGGTCTTTAGCCTCGTTCACAATACGGTCTCTTGTTTCTTTAGCATCTTTCAGCATAGCAGTACGCTCTTCGCGAGCCTGCATGAGCAGCTTTTCGTTTTCTGATTTCAGCTGGCTCATTTCGTTTCTTACACGCTCAGCAGTAGCTATTGATTCAGCAATGCCTTGTTCGCGTTCGCCCAGCATACCCAGTATAGGTTTCCAGGCAAATTTGCGAAGGATGAAAAACACAGTAAGGAACGCAAGCAGCGTCCAGAAAAATAGCCCAAACTCCGGGGTTAACAAATCCATTTTATCAAGTTTAAACCCCCTTCCCCTAAAGGGGGAGTACGGGAGTGATTAGTTAGTTAAATAGTCAATCGGGTGATAGGTTAATCGGTCAAATAGGTAATCAGTTAATTAGCTATTTTATATAAGTAAAAATTCGTGGGTCGTCTTTTGTTGTAGCCGTTGGAATTTTCACTTTACTTTTTTTAATTTAAATAACTGCATCCTCTGCCCTATGCGTTGGATGCAGTTAATTTCTTGCATCGCCGGATTACAGAACGATAGCCAGCAGACCAACGATAACCCCGAACAGGGCAACACCTTCTACGAAGGCTGCCATCAGGATCATGTTTGCACGGATATCTCCCATAGCTTCCGGTTGGCGGGCTATCGCTTCTACAGCGCCTTTACCAATCTGGCCGATACCAACACCTGCACCAAGTGCAGCAATGCCTGCACCTATGGCGCCGCCTGCGGATGCTACCGATCCTGATACTAACATAATGTTCATTAAAGACATACTATATGGATTTTGATTAAAAAAAACTACTTAAAATTATGCGTGTGCCTCATGCGCCCCGTGATCTTCATGTGCTTCTTCGATAGCCTGGCCAATAAATACAGCCGTAAGGTTGGTGAAGATGAACGCCTGGATAGCCCCAACGAGCAACTCAAGCAGGAACATGAATATAGCGAAAGCAAGAGAAACCGGTACAAACCCCGCTCCAACAAATGTGTTGATGGCGGCAAAAATAAATACAATACATATAAGGGCGAGGATCACGATGTGACCGGCCATAATGTTTGCAAAAAGACGTATCATCAGTGCCATAGGCTTAATGAACAAGGATATTATTTCTATCAGCACAAGCATTGGCTTCATCCAGCCTGGAACGCCCGGAGGATTCAACAGGTGCGACCAGAAATGTTTCTTGCTGTTTACCAGTATAATAATGAACGATACAAGTGCAAGACAAGAGGTAACTGCGATGTTGCCGGTGAAGTTAGCGCCACCAGGAAGCAAACCTAAAAGGTTATTGATCCAGATAAAGAAGAATATAGTAAGCAACAGGGGCATGTAGTTCTTATATTTCTTACCAAGGCATGGCTTACCAACTTCGTCGCGGATGAAAATAACTACCACCTCAAGGAAATTCTGGAAACCAGATGGCGCCTTCATAGAACCATGGGTGCTGTACTTCTTGCCCACCTTTAATATCACCCATAGCAGGATAACTACAGAAATGATCATGGAAAGTACATTCTTGGTAATAGAAATATCGTAGATAGAAGCGCCGTCTTCCGAAATTATCTTTTCTTTCATGTCTCCCCTTACCAGGCGGAAACCTTCGTAAGGTTCGCCTTCCTCAATTTTTGAGGAGGAGAAAAAGAAAAAGCCTTTTGTGGGGTGGTAAAGGATTACCGGCAATGGCATTGCAACCGGGGTTGGCTCAGCGCCTTCGTGACTGATAGAAAACAGGTGCCATTCGTGGGCGTCTGCAATGTGGCCGAATATTACCTTGGCTACATCTAATTTTTTCTCACCTTTACTTTCTGTCGTTGTTTGGGTGGCAGTTTCGCTTTTGGGTGCATTATTCTCTGTTTGTGCAACAGCGAAAAAAGAGGCTCCAAATACCGCGAAAGTCAATACCAATAAGGAAATCAGGCGCTTACAACTCATTACCTATTTTGAAATTTTGTGCAAAGATATGGGTTTTATCTTCAAAAAAAACTACTTCCTGGCTTATAGTGGGGATTTTTTATGTGAGGGCTGGTATTACTCCTGTGCGAGCGGCCATTTATAAACTGCCTAAATTATGTTGACACGAGTCGGCTACGCCCATGGCTACACTACAGGTTTGCGCCAGTGGAAAAATCAGCGAATGGTGTGCTTTTCAGGACTTTTGCAACGTGGCGGATTTAGAAAAGAGCAAGTCAGACGTGGCCGATATTTTATCAGCGCTACATACCACCCCTTTTCGAGCCCGGCACAGTTTTTTTGATGTTCCATCAACGAAAATACAATCTATATAAAAACTCAGAGCCCTTCCGCAGGAATGCAGAAAGGCCCATTTACTCAAACAAACGAGGTGTTTATCAGTTATAATTCACCGTTACCGGAACTGCAGTAGAATTTGTGTAGGCGTTTGGCGTTTGCGCTGCCGCCAAATTAAGCGTTGCGCCAACATTTAAAGTCTGGGTACCCCCAGCGCTTAACGTACCTGTACCCGAAGGGCTACTGGTAAAAGAATTGATGGTCATGCTATGGGAACTACCATCGCTGAGCGTTGCTGATGATGGGAGTGAGATGGCGTAAGTATATGCAGGTGCGCCTGCAACAGTGAACTTGGCTGCGCTAACCGAGCCTGCTGTGGAGGGTAGGGTAACGCCGCCTGTGCTGCTGCGGGTGCTGCCGGGTGAGAATACAACAGTACCGCCGGATGCAGGTGATACCGATATGTTGCCAAAATTCATATTGGTAACCAGCGACATGGTCACTGGCGAAATAATAGTACTGGTGGCAGATGCCGTGGCCGACGACTGTGCAAAAATGCTACCAGAAGACGTAAGCGCTATAACCGCAGTAATAAATACCTTTTTCATCCCTTGAATTTTATTTTGTCAACTACAAAAGCCCGTTTCCGGATACAATGTTATTATTATTTCAATAACAACCACGCCAGAAAGACCGTAAAGGAACAAATTAACTTTAGAATAACAAAAGATTTGACGGTGATTAACAAATTATATAAAATACAAGTTATATATTGTAATTATGTTTTTCTTTCTCCTTTTGATTTGTTGCGGCATGAAATAGCAATATGACAATGCAAAAAACACGAACTGTAGTTTAAGTATCATTCAGTCTTTGGAAGCGGAAAGCATAAGGGTAGCCTATAAGCTAAATCTACGCCAGCAACTCGCATGGCTTCATGCCCGTAACGCGCTTGAATGCAGTGCTGAAATGCGAGATGCTGCTGAAGCCCAGGGTGTTGGCTACATCGGTAACTGAGCAGCCCTGTTGTTGTAGCAGTTCCTTTGCCTTATTTATACGCAGGTGCTGCTGGTATTCATGGATGGTTTTCCCTACCAGCGCTTTAAATCCTTTTTTTAGGTAGCATTCATTCATCGCCACCCTGCGCGATAGCTCGCGTATGGTCAGCGGCTGGTCTATCTGTTGCTCTATGATAGCGCAGGCTTCCCTTATTTTTTCCCGTTCTGTTTCATAAGCCAGGAAGCGGCAGGCGGGTACCTGGCAGGCAGTAAAGGGAACGGTGATACACTCCAGCGCGCGCCGCAGCAAGTGCATAGCGCACTCGCTTTGTTGCAATGACCTGATAAAAGGAGTAAGCGTGCTGCTTTGCTGTAGCTGGCCTATCAATGTACGTGACTGCGCACATACAGAAAATTGTATTTCTGTAGTCTGGTCGAACCGGAAAGGCTGGTTGGCCATCAGGGTTTCCGGCGGGTATTGGTCGAAAAATGATGGCAGGAACCTCAACGAGCAAACCAATCCATCGGTGGCAGACGCCTCTGAAAACTGGAGAAAATATATTTGCAGGCAAAACCTTGCGCTGTCAATAGGGAAAAGATAAAGCATACCCATGTCCTCCTGGCGGTCATCGCCAGGCAAGCATACCTCCAGCCATTCCGCTTCAATAACGTTGCTAATGGTCTGGGCCTCGCTGTTTACAATACGGGCTTCCTCACCGAGGAAACGCATCAGCGGGTCCAAAACTTTTTTAGCTTTTACAGATGTACCTTGCACCGGCGCAAAGATATGGTGCAAACTAATTGTGTTTGTCAACCCGGCATCATAGTTTTACAAATGCTTTAACAGCGGAGCCAATATATTCGTTGCAAATAGCCATTATGCGTATCTATATATCCTTATTTCTGTTTCTTACGTTGCTTGCCACCAACACTATGGCTCAAACAAACGGGCGTAGCCGCTGGATGCCCGATTGGGATTCTCTTTACCGGGGAACTCCTTATGTCCCTTTTGAAATAATAACACTTGACGGGAAAAAAGTGACGAACGACTATTTTAAAGGAAAAGTTACTTTTATTGACCTTTGGTTTGAAGGCTGCGCCGGATGCCGCGAAGAATTTGGCAAGGTAAATGAACTGTATGACAGCATAAAAATAAATCCCGCTTTTCAGTTCATAGCTATAACATTTGATTCGCTGCAAACAATACCGGGATTTATTAAACAATACGGTTTGCGGTATCCCATAGCCACTACCGGGGGCGACAACGACAAGTTTGGCAAGCTAAAATATGGGATGGGGTGCCCCAGTAAAATAATACTCGACAAAGGGGGTAAGATCGCGTTCATAGGGATGAAGGATATTGGTAGCTCAGCGTTCAGCCATCAGCTGTCTATAAATAAATACCTCTCGTTTATGAGGAGCCTGGAATAGAGCAATATTGCTATCTTTATACCTGCCTCACGTATGAAACACATTTTCGCAATACTGCTTTTCATTTTTGTTGCAAGATCAGCAACCGCCCAGTCTCCCGGCGGTCAGGCCCCTCCACCCGATCTTGAATCTGTGTACCGTAATATTACGGGCACGGCGTATGTTCCATTTGATCTCACTACGCTTGATGGGAAGCGGTTTACAAGCGCATCATGCATTGGCAAGGTCACATTTATCAATTTCTGGTTTGAAGGATGTGTACCCTGCCGCAATGAGTTTGCGAAGCTGAACGAACTATATGACAGCCTGAAGGATAACCCGTCTTACCAGTTTGTAGCGGTAACCTTCGACGAAAAGGAAGGCCTGCGCGATTTTATCCGGCAATTTGGCCTGCGTTACCCTATAGCTACCGTAAATGACCAGTGGGAAGAAAAGCGCCTGAACTACCAGCTTGGCTACCCCACAAGTATCATTTTAGATAAGGATGGAAAGGTGGGATATATTGGCATGAAGGGGATCACTGAAAATGATAACAGCGCTTTTGCCATTTCTATACATACCATACTTGCCAAAATGAAGCAATAATTTTTAAACATAGTAGTTGCGAGATCTGTCAGACCTTCCCATATGGACGGGTTTTCGTTTTAGACTAAGGAACGATGACAAAATAAAGTACACCATCTTACTTGTTCTTTTCCATTTTTACTTCGTTGTAAAAGTCTTTAAATAATTCATTATTCGCAGATTTTACGCCTCGTAAAAAAGAAAAATAACTTCGCAATATGGTGTACTTTATTTCGTCAACGTTCCTAAATATTAAGGGGCGGTGACAAATAAACTAATATTCCTTAATTTAGAGGCATAAACAGACCAGCGAAAATGAGTGACTCCATTGAGCCATTGAGCCATTCAGCCAGTGAACCACTAATAATTACGTTATTATCGGACCTCGGCACGAGCGATGCATCTGTCACTGTCGCGAAGGCTACACTAATGCGATATGCTCCCCGGACTGTTATTATAGATATATCGCATCATGTAGCCCAGTATAACCTGCAACAGGCGGCCTATTTGTTATTCTCGGCATACAGGCATTTCGCCAAGGGGACCGTTCATGTATGCATGGTCAATGTTTTTACCGGCGATAAACCGAGGATGCTGCTTGCCGAAAAGGATGGCTATTATTTCATAACGCCGGACAATGGGGTTTTACCTCTGGCCTTTGGCGCTGGTATAGAAAGTGTCCGTTTATGTTTTGAATATGCAGCGCCCCTTATTTTCAGCAATTGGGTGAATGATGCTGGTCGCGTCATAGAGCTGCTGCAAATTGGCAATGAGCTGCCATTCTCGTCTTATACTATTAAAAAGACACCCCGTTTATTGCAGCCCAAGCCAATGAATGATGGCATAGAGTGCAACATTCTATACATAGACCGGTATGAGAATGTGGTACTTGATATTACAAGGGAACATTTTAATGAAATAGTAAAAGAGCGTCCTTTCAGAATAAAGATCATGCGCATGGACGATATAACAGCCATCAGCAATAGCTACAGCGATGTTGCTTATGGCCAGCCACTGTGCCGCTTCAATAATGCAGGATTCTTAGAGATAGCCGTTAACAACGACCGCGCAGCTTCTCTCTTAGGGCTCGAATCTTTCAGCACAGCTAATTTGCGATACCACACTGTAAAGATATTTTTCCAGGCAAGCATCTGAGGACATGAGGTTATTAAAGCCGTTGCAGTCTTTGCCTGTAATTTTATATCTCGCCAAAACTATGATTTTTTAGGTACTTCTGGCGAAGTATAAAATTCTATATCTCGCCAAAACTATACTTTTTTAGGTACTTCTGGCGAAATATAAATATGGTATATCTCGCCAAAACTATACTTTTTAATGTACATTTGGCGAGATATAAATCAACAATCTATGGAAAACCTGGTTGGGAGGGAAGGTGAAAAAGCCCTTTTGCTGAAGATTGAGGGGTCGGGTGAGCCTGAGCTTGTGGCAGTTTATGGTCGCCGCAGAGTGGGCAAAACTTACCTGATCCGCAATGTCCTGGAGAAGCAAATGGCGTTCGAGTTGTCAGGCATTCATAATGCTACGCTCGACCAGCAATTGGAGAATTTCGGCATAGCCTTATCTAAGGCTACCGGGAAGTTGCCCCTTGCCCAACCGGCCAGTTGGATAGAAGCATTCCGTATGCTCGTAACCCACCTTACCCCCCTTATAAAAAAACAGCGGAGGGCAATATTCATTGATGAGTTTCCCTGGCTGTGTACTCCTCGTTCCGGCTTTATGCAGGCATTTGAAAATTTCTGGAATACCTGGGCCTCGCGGCAAAAAAACCTTATGGTTGTGATCTGCGGCTCGGCCGCTGCATGGATGATACAAAAAGTGATCAATAACAGGGGCGGACTGCACAACCGGGTAACAAGGCGGATAAGGCTATTGCCGTTTACGCTAAGCGAAACAGAAGCCTTTCTGAAGGAAAGGAAAGTGAATATTGATAAGTACCAGGTGCTACAGCTTTATATGGCAATGGGCGGTATCCCGCAATATCTGAAAGAGGTTGAAAAAGGTGAAAGTGCAATACAGGCAATAGACAGGGTATGTTTTACAAAAGACGGCCTGCTGCAAGACGAATTTAAAAACCTGTTCCTTTCGCTGTTCGATAATGCCACATACCATATGGATGTAGTGCGGGCACTTGCAAAGAAGAGCATTGGCCTCACCCGCTCAGAGATTATAGAGGCCTGCAAACTGACATCTGGCGGAGGTACTACCCAGATATTAGGTGAGCTTACCGAATCGGGATTTATTACGCCTTATGTACCTTTTGACAGGACAGCCAAAGACAGCATTTATAAATTAACCGATGAATATTCTCATTTCTATGTGAAATTTATAGAGCGGAGCCGCTTTACCGGCCCCGGTGCATGGGTAAGCTTTTCGGCAGGAGCATCATGGAAAAGCTGGGCTGGAACTGTTTTTGAAAGCATTTGTATGAAGCATACACAGCAGCTTAAAAAGGCTTTGGGTATAGAAAGTGTGCATACAGAAACCTCGATGTGGCGATACCGCAGGCAGAAAAATGAAGATGGTGCGCAGATAGACTTGCTTATTGACCGGCAGGATATGTGTATCAATATTTGTGAAATGAAATTCTCTATCAGCGCATACGAGGTGTCGAAAAAGTACGCCAAAGACCTGGAAAACAAACTGAATGTTTTCCGGGATAGTACTAAGACCCGCAAAACACTATTTCTGACAATGGTTACCACGCATGGCGTGAAGAATATAACGGCCTTCCCAGGGCTGATACAAAATGAAATAACCATGGGGGCATTGTTTAAGTAGGTATGACAAGATAGTGTGTCACTTTGCGCAGATAAAATATTTTTTTGGAATTACAGGCTAATAACTGCGCCAGGCAATGCTTCCGGGCATTGTCATGTAAATCAGTCTGTTGCGGGTGGGCACATTTATTCAGGGCATCACAGTTGGGACTTATTAGAACGCGCGGTA
>JABDBX010000047.1 GCA_013288445.1 Bacteroidota bacterium | reverse complement strand
CTTACAATCACAAATAAATTTTTGTGTGATTCTTTTAAAGAAGTACATCCGCTACCACCATGCCCGATAAATGATTTCATGGATATGATGAACCTGTACCTGCCTCACGATACTGCGGCCCATACGGTAACGCTGACTGGGAGCCAGATACCTGCCATTTTCTCTAGTTCGGTTATGAGTCCGGGACATGAGGTAAACAAAATTGTTATCGATTATAGTGTCACCAATTGGTTGGTATCTTTTTACTCAGGAAATCCGCAAAAACTGGATTGCGAAATATCGTTTGCAAGGCCCTATAGTGGCTCTGGCTACCCGGTGCAGATGTGTTGCCCGGTTTACGGCAGTGCGGTAAATGGCGTTGAACTTTTTACATTTAAAATAACTTATTCCGACAGCACTATAAGGGGTTGCGAGGTTTCTACACACTGTCCTTGGTTTTTACTTTGCGACACTATTTCGTACGATGGGTCTTCGTCAAATCTGACTCCTATAGATTCACCAAATACCACTTCCGCAGTTATGACAACCGTAGGTACTGTAACTGTTGCCACTGGTGCCAATACCGGTAAAACACGCATGGCACGTGCCTCAAAGATCAAGCAAGCCACCGCCAGGGTAATGGACAGGAGAGCCACGAAAAAGCAAACCGGCATTGCAAACATTTTGCCCGTGTCGCTCTTGGGTGATCCATGCGCAATTGATGATTTTATCGCCTTGCTCAATAAGTATTTACCTACGGTTTCAGCGGGCCATACGGTGGTATTGACCGGCGGCCAACTCCCGGCATCATTGATCACTGCGTCTGGCAATATTAACAGCATTAACATAGACGAAACCAGCGGGCAGTACACTATAATTGCATATACAGGAACCGGGAACGCGCAGAAAACCGCTTGTACCATGGTGCTCAACAAGCCCTTTGGGGCTACCGGCCCGATCACAAAAGTATGCTGCCCTGTTAACGTTGTTACCAATAACGGCAACACCACCTTGACCATTGATGTTATTTTCTCGAATGGCATGACTTATCCTGTTCGTACGGAAACAAAATGTCCATGGTTCAAGCCATGCGACAATCCTTCAGTTCCGGACAATGGGGATACCTGCAAAACGCTTTCGCCCTTTGCTAACGAGCTGTTTAGCTTTTTAGGCGATCTGAAGAGCCCGGGATTTCCCCAAAAGGGAAATTATACAGACCCCAAAAACAGGAGTGCACTTTATGGCGAATTTCCGGGCATCCTCTCAATAAAATATGAATTGGCCACAGACGGCACGGGATGCACATTGCATTTTAAAATGCAGGATACACTGACCCGTAAAGAGGCAACCTGTACGGTACAATTCGCGGATTGCGGCTGGATGGCAAATTCAAGCATACTTGTTTCTATACAGCCGTATTTCGGTAACGGCAACGGTCAAACGAACGATTTCATACTTACCTATATTGATAATAAAACAAAACAAAAGGTAGCCGTGAAATGCAAGACCAATTGCCTGGCTATAAATGCCTGCACGACACCCATTCTTTGTAACGACAGTATGCTTTATATGCCCGCAGACACCACCAATTACAATGCCTGTGTAGCTGCAAAGTACCTGATGGCCCAGGAAAGCGCCCTAGAAAGCTATGGCCGATGGGTGGATAGTATGCGTGCCGACCTGCTGCAGAAATATTACGCAAAGTGCATGAATGCGCAGGAAACTTTCCGGTATCAATATACCGACAGCCAGTTTCATTACACCTTGTATTATTATGACCAGGCGGGTAACCTTACCCGTACCGTACCGCCATCAGGCGTGAAGCTGCTGGGTACAAGTGATATACCAGATATAGACGCCAAGAGGATAGCCAAGGCGGGGGCCCATGTACCTGCCCATGTATTTGTGACTAATTATAAATACAACTCGCTGAACCAGCTTGTATGGCAAACAACGCCAGATGCCGGCAAGTCGGTTTTCTTCTACGATAAACTGGGCAGGATAGCGGCATCGCAGAATGCAAAACAGCAACCGCCTAAAAACTACAGCTATACTTTTTACGATGAACTGGGACGGACTGTGGAAAGCGGCGAATTGGTCAACATTAATCTCGCTCAAAGTAATGTGGACAATTACAGCACATGGCAATCATTTATACATGGTGTGCCTGTGCGCCGAGACATTACCTTCACACGTTATGACGAAACCATCCCCGCTATCAGCAATAAATTTGGAACGGCAGGACAACAAAACCTGCGGGGCAGGGTAGCAGGCATATTCAGCTTTGCCAATAATACCGACCAAACGGCTGGCAACTACCGCCATGCCACACACTACACTTATGATGTGAATGGCAATGTACCCATAGTAATAGAAGACTACCCGGGCACGCTGCTTGGCGATAAGGTAATAGCTTACAGTTTTGACCTTGTAAGCGGCAAGGTAAACGAGGTGCGCTATGAGCCGGGCCTGCCCGATGAATTTAGGCATAAATATACCTACGATGATGAGTTGCGGCTCACCGATGTGCATACAAGCCGCAAGGGTACCATATGGGAGCGCGATGCGGCTTACTTTTACTACAAGCATGGCCCGCCGGCCCGCACAGAGCTGGGTAAGCTGAAAGTACAGGGGCTGGATTATATCTATACCCTGCAGGGCTGGATAAAAGGTGTGAACGGAACCGATGAAGATATAAAACATGACGCCGGCAGGGATGGTATAGCGCTGGCAAATGGGGTGCCGGGTACCGTGACGCTAAACGGGCAAACGGTAAATGTGATGGTGGAATCTAACCCTAATCTCAACTCCGCGGGGCCGGGCTACCCAAGTCTGCATAATACGGTAGCCGCTGACGCCTATGGCTATGTGCTGAGCTACTATAATGGGGATTACTCACCCATAGCAAACGGACTGGACTTCATCACCGGTGCACTGGATGTACCTATGACCGGTGTGAAGCACCTGTACAATGGTAATATAAGCCGCATGTACACCAGCCTGCAGCGGGTGGGGGGCATGGGTATGAATTATGGGTATGACCAGCTAAACCGTATTAAATACCAGCAGGCTTTTAATCTTGGCAATGCCGGTTATGATGGCTATGGCATGGAATTGCGCTACGATGGTAACGGCAATATCATAAAGCTGAAGCGGGATGGCAGGGCAGGCAATAAACAGATGGACGATCTTCACTATCATTATTACGATGCTGCAAATAACGTGATACCGGATATGGCAAACCCGCCTGCTAATGCCACCAATAAGCTGGCATATGTGAAAGATCTCGTAAACTCAGGCAACTACCCTGAAAGCAGCCCGGTAAATGGCACGGTGACTGATATAGATGACCAGGGCTTGAATAACTATACCTATGATGCCATAGGCAATTTAATAAAAGACAATGCCGAAGGCATACTGGATATAAAATGGAACCTGCAGAATAAGATAACGGAAATTAAAAAAACTACCGCCCAGCTATTTTTTGCCTACGATGCTATGGGCAACCGCGTGATGAAAAAGTTTCATAACGAAACAACCGGCGAATGGACCGAAACTTATTATGTGCGTGACGCAAAGGGGATAATAATGGCTACTTATGAAGTGAAGGAACACAAACTGTACTGGATGGAGCAAGACCTGTATGGCAGCAGCCGCCTGGGTGTATGGAAACCAAACCTCTTTATAAACGCGCCTACACATGGCCTCAATGGCGCTATAGACTGGCAGAACATAGGATTGTAACACCAGCGTTTTGGAATAAATGACACAACAAAAGAAACATGAGAATCATTGCTTTTTTACTCTTCCTGGCAACCAGCCCTCATCTCTGTTCTGCACAGGGAGTAGAGGATAGCACTATCAGGGGAAGCAAACAATACGAACTCACCAACCACCTGGGAAACGTGCTGGCCACTGTTTCGGATCGGCGGGAGCAAGCTGCCACCCCCCCCTGAGGGTACTTCCGGCATTACCGCAGACTTGATTACCGCCACCGATTATTACGCATTTGGTATGCAGATGCCGGGGCGAAGTGTTATAGAAGAAGGTTATAGGTTTGGGTTTAATGGAATGGAGAAAGATGACGAAGTAAAAGGTGATGGGAATACCTATACAACTTTGAATAGAGAATATGATCCATGTTTGGGAAGATGGGCAAGTGTTGATCCTGAAGATCGGAAAACACCAGACCAGTCCCCTTATTGCTCAACGAGTAATGATCCAATTCATAACACAGATCCAAACGGAGATTTTGTCTTAATTGACAACCTGATAGGGGGGGCAGTTGGGGCTATTGTGGATTATGGTTTCCAGGTAGCAGGCAACATTGCAGGTAATGGATGGCATACAGAAGCTTTTACTGATGTTGATAAAACAAGCATTGCTGTATCTTTTGGCGCAGGATTTCTTACAGATGGTCTTTCTTCCGCGAAAATTATTGCAAAGGGTGTTACTACTGGTGTTACTAAAGCCGGCGTAATCCAAGTTGCTAAATATGAGGCGGTAAAATTAACAGTAAATACGGCTGCATCAGTTGCAAGACAGGCAAATGACGCAGTTAAAGGTGGCAAAAATCTTAAGGCGGCGGTGGCCTCAGTAAGCTGGCAAGCTGCGGTAAAGGAAGGTGCAATTACAACTGTTCTTTCAAATGCTGTTTCATATATACCCGGAGGAAAGAAAATGGCTACAGCCGAAAAAGATGCTGAACAAAAATTGTTAAAGTACAAAAAAAATCCATCTGTTAACAGGCTCGCAGCAACAAAGTATGCAGAAAAAGCGAAAACGAAATTAGCAACAACACAAGAAACGGGAAAGAATATTGCAGAAAAGGCAACCGAAAATTTGGTGATTCATAAACAAATTTTGACTAAAAAGGAAGTAAGCAATGGTAAATAAGTGAAAAATGAGTAGGTGTATCTTTTTATTTTTTTTCGTGTTAATTGGTGGTTCCAGTCTTGCTCAACCAGGGGAGGACAGCACTATTCGTGGAAGCAAGCAATACGAACTCGTCAACCACCTTGGAAATGTGCTGGCCACCGTTTCAGACCGGCGAGTGCAAACAACCACACCGCCCGAGGGCGCTTCCGGAATTACCGCTGACTTGATTACGGCCACGGATTATTATGCCTTTGGAATGCAAATGCCTGGCAGGAATTTTAGTAGTGAGGATTATAGATTTGGATTTGGCGGACAGGAGAAAGACAATGAAATAGCCGGTAGCGGTAATTCGTACACTGCTGATTTTTGGGAATATGACTCCCGTATTGGTAAACGCTGGAATAATGACCCCATTACATACGTTGGAAAATCTCCCTATTGTACATTTGATAATAATCCAATTTACTATAATGACCCCTCAGGTAAAAGCGTTGGTGACAGACACTTTGTAAATAAAGATGATTTCGATAAACATACCAATAATGGCGAAAATCTTATAGTAGGAGATAAAAAATACGGAACTAGCACTTTTAAGTCAGACGGTACCATACAATATTTTTATGATGAAATACTATCTGTAAAAAATACGGCGAATCCAACTTTAGCCCCAACACCTGAAGCTAAGAAGCCAGTAGAACTTCCAGAGGACCCACCTTGCCCGCCCGATCCGCCAAAACCGGTTAAAGTCATTATTAAAAAGAAAGTCGTGCCCCCCGTAAAAGATGATCATGATCAAAAAGTTATTATCGCGCCTCCCCTGACTGTTAAAGTAAATACTCCAATAAACATTGACGTGGCATTTAATGAGGACGCGAATACATTCCTGAGTGCAAATTCCATTTCTGAAATTGGTAAAATTGTTGTTAGCTTAATTCAAAACCCTGGATTAAAAGCAATTATTAAAATTGGTACTGGATATAAGGAAAACGGTATCGTGCATGAGGGTGTTGGTTCACCACAAGCACTTGTTGGATCAAGAATACGTGCGATTGATGCGGTGATTGACAATATTGCTCCGGCTGGGTTTGATAAAAAAAGGGTATACAAAACACCAAACTTCGGAACAAACACAAGTGCGACAGTCACTTATATTGGAAACTAAGCCGACAGTTTATCCAAACTGGTCGAGGCGTCTCGCCTATCCGGCAATGCCGAGGCGTCGCGCTTTCGAATAGTAACAAGGCAATAAGCAGCAAAAAACAAAAACAATGAACCGGAAAAAACTCTTCTTGCTTATTCTGCCCATGCTGCTGAAAGCGGTAACTTCCTCAGCGCAGTTCAGCATGAGCATAAGGGAGAACCTTGTGACGAAAGAAATAACTACGCTATGGAATATAAACCTTGCATACACAGGTCCAAAAGAGAACGAGGAACTGCAGGTGAAGCTATCGCTGATGAACGACAATGATAAAACGCTTTACGAGGTATTGTCGCCATACCTGCTGCTGGGCAATAAAGAAGTAAGGCATTTGAACACCGGCTTTGCTATAGCACAAACCATAACTGATGAGCTGCAAACCACCCTGCTGCCCGATGGCCGGTACCAGGTGGTGTACCGGGAAAACAAAAGCAACAAGCTGCTTCGGCGCAGGCAGTTTACCGTAAACGGGGATAATATTACGTTTAGCAACGAGGCCGATTCCGGAAAGTTCGATATGAAAAAATGGATCAACACTACTGGCTCTGCAAGGCTTACCACGGCATTTAGTAGCCCTCCCGGCCTACAGTCGGAACAGAAAGATATTTATACCCGGCTGGAGCTTAATCCTACCGTGATCTTTATGGGGCAGATACCTATATCTGCATCTGTGCTGCTCACCACAGAGCAAAACCCTAACAGGCAACCGATGAACCAGGTGTCGGTAAATTTTGATTACAACTATTTCCGCACACTGCTGGAACAGAAGGCTATGGCTAAAATAGAGGAAATGAAGGATGGCCAGGGGCTGGGGGATATGAAAGCCCTCAAAGACAAATATATCAGGGAGAAGAACAAAGGCTATGATAAACTAAAGGAGGAGCTTTCTGCACCCGATGTTAAAGACCAGATTGCAAAGGGGGAGCAGTACAATTCATTGGACCAGCAATCAGCCAACTTGGAAAAGGAAATAGACCGGGACAAGCTCGATGAATTAAAGACAAAATATGATGTGACCACAATGGAGCAATTGGATGCCAAAAAAGACCAGATGCCACCCAAAGACTATAACGATTATAAATTCCAGATGGCCACCTCAGATGCCTATGATGATGCACAGGCACAGATGGGAAAACTGGAAGACGCAAAAAAAGGCTCGGAAAAATTGTTGAAGGAAAAGGAAAAATTGGACAGGATAGAAAACACGGATTATATGCAGATGATGCGCGACCCCAAATATAATAAGGAGATCATGGACAAGCTGGGGCTTAATACTTCTGTAATAAAATTCTTTGGCGATATCAAGGCATTGAATGTAGGTACATCGTACCCGCTATACAGCGAGCTTACCATGAATGGCGTGCGGTCTAACGGTGTTAACGTTGAATTAAATCCCGGTATTTTTTACGCTGCATTTACAAAAGGCACTATTAGCAACCAGCGCTACGATACCACATTAAATACATACCAGTTCCAGCAAAAGGTTATGGCAGGCCGCCTGGGTATAGGTAAAAAAAATGCAACACACTTTATTCTCTCCTACATAAATACGGTAGAGCAGGGCAACGCATTTACCTCGCCAAAAGATACCATGACCTATACTCCTGGAAATAACCTGGTAGTAGGCGCCGACATGCAGGTAAGCCTCTTTAAAAAGAAATTTGTAACACAGGCCGAGATCAATAGTGCCTTTACCACTTCTGATATCCACGCGCCGGGGATACCTGATCCGGGGAAGCCCGATCAATTGACAGATGCCCTGGGTACGGTAAATTACCAGCAAAATATGACCACGCGCAGGGATATTGCTTATTCGGTGAATTCGGAAATGAGTTTGTTTAAAGATAACACGGTTCTCAGTGGGAACTACAGCTATATTGGCCCCGGATATACTACTTATACAGCTCCTTACCTGATGAATGATGTGCTGAAATACGAAGGCAAACTGAACCAGTCGTTTTGGAAGAAACGGATAACCCTGGGAGGTTTTTACAGGTACATGACCGATGACCTGTTTTATTCTAAAAGTTATAAAACCACTGTAAGCGGATATGGGGCGGAGGTCAATATTAATTTACCCAAGCTGCCATCGCTATGGGCGAAATATCTGCCCGTAAACCAGGTGAGTGATTTTACCGTTACCGGTGGTGTGGTTGGTAAACTTGCCAGCAACATGACCATGGCCGGATCATCATATAACTTCAACTTTTCAAAGGTCAGTTGCAACAGCCAGGTAATATTTAGCCAGTATGATATTGTAGACCAGTATTATGGCACGAATATTCTCATGTCCACCTATACGCTGATCCAGAACATGGCTTTTGCCAATGGCATGAACTGGAGCTTCAATGGCTTTTACAATACATCCCAAAACACACTTGCCCAGGACCAGGAAGGTATTTCGCTTACAGAAACAAGCATAATCTTAAAGAAGATAATAGCCGGCGCTGACCTCCATTATTTGCAGCAAGGATCAACCACTTCTAAAACCGGACTAATGCTAAACGTTGGCGTAAAAATATTGAAGAATATCAATACCCAGCTAAGGCTGACATACAATTCCATACAAAGCCCACTTTTGGGCAATAGCACAGAGACCTATGGCTCCCTGGTAGTAAATGTTGTTTGGTGAAAACCTCATAATACATTTCAGCAGAAATGACTGGATTTACCCGCGTTTAAAGCCGGGAAAGGATTCTCTGATAAAATTGCAGGTGGGAAGGCCAAGAAATAAATCTTGCCTGCATTACTGTGGGCACCCGGTTGGCTCTATGGTTCATGAGCTCGTTAATCTATACGGAAAGATTGGATTAGGTGGTATCTCCGTCGTCATTGACAAGATGTTAATCAAATGAATCGCACTTTGATCTCAATATTCGAGTTCCGGCCCTTGTCATCTGTGCATGAAATTTTCAGTATGGGTGCTGTAGCTCCAAGGGACGCTGGAGAAAAGAAGAGCTTCTGGTTAGCGTCAGATGCAGAGTAAAAATGGTCGTTTACGTACCAATACACTTTGTGAACATCATTGGCTGCTGTGCAGGCAAGCTGCAATTTTTGTTGCTCTTTTTCCATTACAATGTATGTCTTGCCGTTAGTAAGAGAGGTGATAACAGGCGGCTGATCGTGAAAGGTACGCGTACATGCAGGATTGTGCTTTGGCAGTTTTATATACGGGATGCGGGAAGCATCGTAGTAGGCAGCGAGATCGGACGAGATATTTGGCAGCAACTTTGTTTTGTAACCACTGGGAGGCAAACAGGAAGTGCAATAGCTGAACTGTTCGTCTGCTGAAAGCCACATCTCTTTCAGATGATCGCACTGCTCATTTGAAGAGACCCCTGGAATGTAATAATCCATCACCTGGTTATGACAAAATTCGTTTGGTACTTTGCCGGTTTCCGAACATACGAGTCGGAACGCAAGTTCTTTAGGGACATCCAGCCACTCGTTGCCAGCATCGTAGTCAATCGAATTAAAAAGCTGAAAGAGAAGTGGGGTAGCTGTTGTTGCGCCACTAAGGTCAGGAACTCCGGCGCCTGAAAAGTTGCCTATCCAAATACCTATTGTATATCGTTTGTTGTAACCTATGCTCCAGGCATCTTTGCGCCCGTAAGAAGTGCCTGTTTTCCATGCTATACGTGGCAGGCTGCGCGCCTGATCGTAGCCGTTCGGCAGGTCGGGCCGACGGAGATCCGAAAGCACCCTCGTAAGCATATAGCAGGATGATGGTGATATGACCTGTATTCCTTTCTTTGGTGCTGTACTATGATTTTTTCCTTGTGTACTGTCACTAATATACTGAAGTGGGTAGTATCTGCCGTCGCTGGCAAAAGATGAATAAAGAGCGGTCAACTCCTCAAGCCGCAGGCCGCAGCCACCAAGAATAATGGACAATCCCATGTTTTTTCTGGTGCGCCAGACTGATTCAAACCCTGTCGTCGAAAGTTTTCCCAGAAAACTGCCTATTCCCAATTTCTCCAGCAGGCGCACCGCAGGTATATTTAGTGAATGGCTAAGGGCATAATCAACCGTCACATTGCCACGAAAAGTTTGGTCATAATTCTCCGGCATGTATCCCTGAATGTTGAGCGGAATGTCGGCTATCATAGTCTTTGGGGTTATGAGCCCGTTGTCGAAACAAAGGCCATAAAGAAGCGGTTTTAGGGTGCTTCCTGGCGACCGTAGCGCACGCACGCCGTCCACCTGGCCAAAATTAAACCGGTCTTTAAATTCTGAGGAGCCTATATAGGCTACCACTTCATGGCTGGTATTGTTCACCACTAATACTGCCGCATTGTTTATATTGTGCAGCTTCAGCTCATTTACATAGTTAGTCACCAACTGCTCTGCCTTTCTCTGGATAGATAGTTTAATGGTTGAATGAATGTTCATCATTCCCGGATGGGCTCTTTTCATGCGCCAGGCAAATTGTGGCACGTCGCAGGGTGCACCATGCCTGTAGGCGGTGAGGGGTTCCTGCAAAGCATCTGCAATGACGGACCGTGGAAATACTTTTTCGTTTTGAAACCTTAGCAGCCATTTGTTCCTTTGCTGTATTATCAAAGCATTATCCCGGCCCATTACGAGTGAATTGGGCCGGTTGGGAATGATGCTGAGTGCAGTTATCTCGGCGAGCGAAAGGTGGTTCGGCATTTTATTGAAATATAACAGCGCGGCTGCCTTCACGCCCTGGATGTTGGAGCCATAGGGAACGATATTGAGATAGAGCTGCAATATCTCGTCCTTGCTATAATGGAGTTCCAACTGTAGGGCACGAAACATTTCGACAAATTTATTCAAGTAAGTACGGGGGCGGTATTCGAGCATTCTGGCGACTTGCATAGTTATCGTAGAAGCGCCGGAGGTGCGTTTCTGGCGGAAGATATTATTGATCAGGGCGCGGCCAACCGCAATCGGATCGACACCAAAATGATGATAAAAGTGCTTGTCTTCTTTGTAGATAATTGCTCTCCTGAGCTCAGGGCTTATTTCCTCAAGACCAGCTTTAATACGCCACTGCTCATCACGTGCAAGCCAGGCATGAAGCGGAGTGCCATCCGCTGCTACCACCAGTGTTGCATAAGGAACATTTGTATGGACGGGAAATAACAGATCAAGTAACAAGAACGATAATAGCGATGCAAAAAAAACAATGAGAGTTTTTCTCAGAACCTTTTTAATTTTATTTCCCTTTATTCCTCCGTTCATATCGCTCATTCCTTCGCTGCAGCTTATCTTTCTGTTATTTTAATCACGCCTGCGCCATTGTAAGAATGGTAGCTGCCATCGTACATGGCATCCGCCTGAACTGGGCCTAACTGGAAAACGCCAGGTGAAACTGCCCGAACCATATAATAAAATTCTTTTCGCTTTTGCCCCACAGTCGCAAACATATTTATACGGTCATCGCGTATATCCACATAATCGAATAACTGTCTGCATCGTGCAGGCTGCGCGTTATCATTGTCATCGTCTTCATCGTCTGAACGCTCCTCCCTTCTCTGTTTTTCGGCATCTGCAACTTCCTTGATCCATCGTAGAGGGGGCATTTCATTCAGCCTTGTATTCTCAATCTCGAAGCCAGCGGGCAGCATATCGGTAATGGCAACGTTCTTGACTGTGATATCGAATTGTGTCTCAATGGAAATGCGGACAACGATCAGGTCGTTTTGCCTAAAGGTATTATTACTTATTTCCTGACCATCCCTGGTAAAGTAGGTTCGCCGAACCCGCAGATAGCTATCTTCTTCTTTAAATGAGCCATCAGCAGTTATCCCAGACACCTCCCAGAAATAGTAGTAGCCCCCTTTGCCGTTCACCTTCAATGACAAATTGCTGCCATTGTATGGTTTCAAGTCCAACGTTATTGGTTCTCCCTGTGTGGCTATGACCTTCTTACTGCCGGCGTTGATCGTCGCCGAAGAAGTGCCTTTGTTAGCCTCTCTCGCAATTTTGCCAAGAGCCAGAATGCTGAATACATTCTCTTGTGTGTTCAGATAGTGTTCCTTCTTTAGCTGGTCGGAAAGCTGGCGCGCCATAATGCTTACTTGTTTGTTATGCGGGTCAACGTCAATTAGCACATTCAGTGAAATAGCAAGGTCACGCGTATAAGAATAAAAGCTTCCATCGAAAGAATGGTTGGCTATTTCGCCCGAGAACGCGGCCGGTAACACCTCGCGGGACTGGGTAGGCTGGCCGGATAAGGCATAAGCGGCAGAAAGCAGGTACCTTCCATCAAGGCTTAGCAATTCCTGGTGGGCTTTATAATAATTCATGGTTGACTGTTGTGGTAGGCCGGCAACAGCAAGCACATACAGGGAATAGGGTACTTCCCGTGGCGCTATATCCCTGGACATGTTCGTGTTGAAATAATAGGTCTCCACTTCCTTTTTGTAGAGCCGGTATTTCATATACTCGAGCAGCCGGTCCACAGTTCCCGTATTTACTTCGTACCCTGACTTTCGAGCCTCAATAAGGAAGTGGCAGGCATAGATGCTGCCCCACCAGCTCTCGTATCCGCCACCCGGCCAATAGGTAAGGGCCCCATTGCTTACCTGCATAGATTGCAATTTGTTTATGGCCTGTTGTATGTTGTATGCGGGGTTTGCGTCATTGACAGTGGCACCACCTATGCTTTTTGCAAGATCTGAATAGTACAATTGCGGAAAAACGGCTGAGGTTGTTTGTTCAACGCAGCCATAGGGATAACGAACCAATTCTCCCAGGTTTCGTGAGAATTGCGTGAGTGGGGATCTGCCCACCAACAGCTTTCCGCTGACGGATGACTGGATAAGGTTGTTTTTGAAGTCAAGCGGCGTGGTAGCATTCTCATCGGCGAAACCGCTGCCCGTGATTTTTTGCAGCGAGGCTGGCGGCCTTATGCCTATATCAGTTTCATTAAGGAAAGTCTCTCCTAATGCCTTTACAATAATGGCAACATTACCAGCCCCTATTGCGGGTTGCGCTTTAATATGGAACACTGATCGTTGCTCCCTGTTGGCGGGGATGGTAACTTTTGAGGTGTATTCGCCCACCACGCTTAACGGGCCCGATACTTTTACCGAGATCACGGCATGCGCCTCTTTTGCCGTAGTATTACTTAGGGAAACAGGCATTACGACCTCATCCTTGGGACTCAGGAACCGAGGTATTGCGGCGCTGATAATAATAGGGTCGGCAACTTTGATATGGGCCTCGGCATTGCCAAAGGCCCTGTCTTTGTAGGCTAGGGCCATGACCCGGATATCGCCTGAAAATTGGGGTATGTCTATGTCAAACCTGATGTTGCCGTTTGGATCTGCCTGCAATGTACCGCTCCAGAACGATACATTTTTAACCCGGTTTACGAACATTGGATTCAATCGCATGTTAGATCCATCGCCGCGGTCGCCTCCAGTACTGGAGAGTGTGGTCTTTATCTCCGGTAGAAGCCAGGGGTAAATATCGTACGTATTTACGCCCAGCGCTACTTTGGTATAAAAGTAGTCGTACGGGTCTGGCGTTCTGAAGTTCTTTATCTGTAGAATGCCTTCGTCAACAGCGGCAATGGTCACAAATGCGCCGGGCCGGGTTTTTACATGTATCGTTTGCCGGGTTTTAGATCTTGATTTTTCGGCAACGGTTATTTTCACCGGAAGTTGATAGTTTTTATTTTCTACGTGCACGGAACTGAATCCATGAGCTATTGTTAGGGGTAAGTCGCTCTCGTTCATAGGCCTGAATAGCGTGGCAGTGACATAGACGTTTGGCAACAAGGCTTCATCCGTTTTAAACGACAAGGATGCCGATTTGTTTTTCACCTCCAGATAATAGTACTTCACCACCTTATCACGTTCAAGTGTTACCAACATGCGGCCATCAAAAGGGGTGGTGAACAGTACATTTACATCCTCTCCCAATCCATAGCTCTCTTTGTCGGCCTTTATCTCCACATTCCCTTCGTTGTTCACTTCGAATGATGAATATTCGGTATCGCCCCAGCCATAGGCATAAAATGTGCGGGATACAAAATTGCCGGACCCGGCCAGGAAGATACGAACCTCATATTCACCGCTTTGATCGGGCATAACAGAATAGGTCGTGGCACTGCCTGAGATATGAATTTTCTGGCTCGATACTACTTTGTCAATGCTTTTGGATATGTACTTGTAGTGGGAGCCATCCTGCTCTATTACCGTGTGCCATTCTTTCCGTACAAATACTACCTGAACTTCCGTATTTTGGAGCGCATTATTTTTATCAACGGCTACGAGCGCTATTTTCACCGGATGGCGGGAGGACACATATTCATCGCCTCGCTTGATACCAACAAAGACAGGTTGCGTGTAAATATTGAAATTCGCATAGCGGTGCACTGGCCTGCCCGTTTCATCGAATACGGTGGCGCTGATGTTTCCCTTTAGCAGGCCCTGGTTCGCTAAGTCCTGGCCAAGTGAAAATGCCTGGGTAGCTGCGCCCTTGTCGTCTGTTTTGCCGTCGCGGTGGTCGGTATTAAAACGAAATTCATTTTGCATTGAAAAATCATAGTCGGGGAATGCCGGACACCGGAAAGCCGATTTTTCAAGGTTCAATTCACACTGGTAATTCCTGCCTGCTGCGGGTGTTCCAAAAAGGTTGTCGGCCTGGATAACTACGTTAGCGCTTTCACCTGGTTTGAACCAGTCCTTACTCAGGGTCACATTTGCCTTCAGGCGGTCGGGCATAAAATCCTCAATGCTTATAGCATAAGAATTGAGGAGTACGTCATTGCCGGTAAAAACCTCGAATGTGTAGGTGCCCGTCATGGCTGTGGGCGGGAGCGCAAAGCTGGTTTCAAAGGAACCCTGCTCATTCAATATCTTTCGCAACGCTGCAAACTCCCGCCCATTGGGCATTACCAGCTTTGACTTTACGGGTATATCGGGTATGATGTTCCATTGTTCATCTCGCACAATTGTGTTGATGGATATTGTTTCGCCGGGGCGATACAAATTGCGCTCGGGATATATCATTGCGTTCAGGCCGGTAACATTTGGCGTACGGCCGCCGACATCAAACCTGGATGTGCCAATACGGGTTTTGTCGAGCCATACGAAACTGAATTCATCATTCATTTTGGCTGTAATAAGGCCAATCTTAAAACCAGGGGCAGTTTGACTTATGTTTCTAAAAACTGCCACACCTTCCTGGTCTGTCGATGCGGTATATAACTTCTGATTATTGGTACTTACAAATGTGATCTTCACATCAGACAGAGCAGTGGCATTGCGTATCGAGTTTGCAAAGACATACATATTGTCCTTTTCCTCTTTTACGATCAGGCCTACATCTGAAATGGAAATGATCTTGGAATCCTGCAGCCAATAATGTTCCTTTGACCTGACGCAAACAATGTAAACCCCATTGTAATCCCTGAGCTTATCCTGAAAATCGAGATTGAGGATATGGGCTGCGTTCTGGTGAGGTAACCTGGATGTTTCATAGGTCTTCTTAAAAATAGTGTCCCCTAAATTTTCGGTGTTGTAGAATGGGAACGAGGAACTTTCATTTTCATCTTTGTCCCAGTGGTAGTCCCATTCTTTTTCGGTTCGTAGAAAATGCTCCAGGTTATTCTCATAGACTTTTATTACGGAAACCTCTACAGATGGAACGTTTACGATATTCAGCGCCACATTCTTAAATCCGGCCCCGGAGAGGTACATTCCCTTACTGTTGGTAAAGTTTATGGCCGGCTTCAGTTTGCCAAAAGTTATCTGGCCATAGTAGTCCGATTTCATCTTACCGCCGAAAATACCTTCCAACTGGGTGGATATTGTAAGATCGTAGGTTTGAGTAACTAAAAATTTGGGACTTGTAATGGTAAACCCTGATTCGTTGAGCGTAACATCAAACGGAACTGAGGGTTCAATTTTGATAGCGCTTTTTAGGTCAGCCTCCGGTAGTGGTTGAGAGGTGCTTATAGTTATCAATCCTTCGACACCTGTATGCTGGGCAGAGACATCAGTAACCGACAGATTGTAGCGTGATGGGATTGAAGTTTCAATAAGCGTATCCTTTTCTGAGGCCTTCGTTGTGCCAACTACAGGGATGCCTTTCAGCACCTCGATCTTCAGGGGAATCGCGGCATCCTTGTCACTTAAGGGCGCAAATTGAAGAGACAACACTTTTCCATTGCCGCTATTTATGGCGCTTACGTTTATAGGAGTGCTTTCGCTGTTCAGCTTTAGCTTTCGCGCTGCTTCATTAAGATCGATCTCGTAATTAAACGCCAGATCTAACTGGACCATTGCATCGGAGACATTTTTGCCTCTCAACCACGAGAGGTGCGTGGTGGTAACCTTTAACGGTGCGGTATGAAAAAGAATCAGATCGCCGCTGATCGTGTATTTCTTCTTGCTGTGTTTTAGCAATAAACCCGTAAGTTTTGCTGTGTATTCGGTGCATGGAGCGAATCCTTTCTCCGGAGAGAATGAGAGCTCGTTCGAACTATTCCACTTGAACTGGCCTTTAACGGCGGGGTCAAATGCAATGTATGCCGTGCTGTCCCATATATTAGTGAGACTGTCCGGCACCATTTCTTTGTTGAACGAAAAAACGAGGTTCTGCTGTTGCTCCACCTCGTTGCCAAAACTAGTGGACGTTATCTGCAAGTCGTTATTTCTATGGCAGGCGCATAGTGAAATAAAGCCTATCAAAATGATAATATGCCGGAAGCCTGGTGTCATAAAAAATGTGCTTTATGTATTAAAGATAATGTTCAGTTTTGTGAATTTTTGCATCAGGTGAAAATTATTATCTGTACACCTAATCGGTAAACCCCACAAAATGGCAGGTGACAAAGCCAAAAGGCAACTTTTGGTTCGCAACGGGAGCCGCGATTATCGTTATTGTCCACAGCCGACTATACTATCTTTCCCTTCAAAAGCCTGAATCAATCCTGCTCGAATATTCTGCCTATCTATGCCCGGGTACGGATTTATCTCTTTTGAAGATGCGCGGCCATACATGGACCGGATTTCATGATCGGGCATCCCGTTTGCTAGCAGAAGAGTAATAAAAGTCCTGCGACCGGAATGCAAAGACAAGAATGCATATTTTGGAAGCGTTACTTCGATTCTCTTCTTGCCGCTGTAGTTAACCTTTGTAACAGACTCAACTGTACCCGCACCCTTTCCTATCTTTTTGATATAACGGTTGGTAACGACAGGGGATTGGGAAAATATAATATCGTCCGGTTTCTTACCCGCTAAATACTTTTCGAGGATTTTCTTTGCCTTCTCCAAAATGAAGATTTTCACAGCCCTTACTTTTCTGCCCTTGGTTTGGAGTAGCTCCCATTCCATCTCACCATCGGACAGTATTTTAAGGTGCTTCTTTTTTAAGCGTGCGAGTAGGGGCAGAAGATGCAAGAATTCGTAGTGAACGGGGATCAACATTGTCTGACAGAGTATTCATCACATAGATATTGAATGCAGTGTCATTGCCAGTATTTTCAAAGCAATAATGGCTATTAAGGGAATAGATTGGTCTACCGAAACCTTGAAATCTACATTGATCGGTCATAATGTAAAAATAGCTGGATGGCTTTTCTATGACGAAGAACATAAAAGCCAATCATTTGCCACTAACCCCACTGGCGAAAAAAATTGGAGAGCAAGTTGTTGGGAAATTCACCCGATGACCTATATCAAGGTGCTTGATGAACAATAAGAATGACAGGGTTGTAAATCTAGTCTTTCACTATTAGTCTGACTGTTAATGCGCTTTTCACATACCGTTTTTTATACCCCATTTCTCTACGGCTCCTCTACGGCTCCTCTACGGCGACGATTTTAAAACGACAAAACCCGCGCTGGGAGCGGGCTTTTAAACATATTTGCGGACTGGACGGGGGTAAAACCATTAGACAAGAATGAACAGAAATAGACGTGGATGGACATTCATAGTTTCTTGAAGGACTATTTTAATAGAGTTTAATGTCTATCCGTGTCCAAAACGTCTGTTTCTGTATATCAATTCTCCACGGCTCCTCTACGGCGCAAGGAACAAAATGATAAATTCCGGCGATAAAACTGCGACAAAATTTTGTGAAATCCATAGCCACTTAATTCCTCCTGTGAAGGACGCTTTTGATAAGTTGGGGCGGATAGACGTATCGCGGAAAATTTAGTCGCCCGTGGTCGCAACGATTTCAGGAAAAGCGACCAAGGAACTGGTCTTTTCTCCTGTTGGAGACATCCACATTCGATCCATCGATCATAACCACATACCCGCCCCGTCCTTTTACATACTCTTTGACGTGGTTCATATTGACGATGTGGCTATTGTGGATCCTGCAAAAAGCGCCTTGTGGTAGTTTGTTTTCAATATCATGTATTTGCCGCGTGATTGTATAAGTCTGCTTGTTTATGCAGTATATTTTGCAATAATTTCCTTCAGCAGCTATTCGTATAATCTCATCCAGCTTTATGAAGCTATAACCTTCCATCGTAGGCAATGCAAGATTATTTGTTTGCAACTGCTTTGGAAATGTTGCCATGAATTGTTCCATATTCAAATGGATTTTTCTTTCGGCAATTTTTTTTTCAATTTTTTCCACAGCTTCTGCAAGTTCCAGGTAATCGATAGGCTTCAGCAGATAGTCAGCCGCCCCAACTTTAATTGCCTTCATTACATATTCATCATAAGCTGTAGTAAACACGATATGAAAGTTGATCTCTTTTAACTTTGATAGAATGTCGAAAGCATTTCCATAAGGCAGCTCAATGTCGAGGAAAACAAGGTCGGGCTTATGCAATTCAATTTTTTCCACAGCTTCATTTGCGTCTGAGGCGCAATCCAAAACTTCCACCTGGTGGCAGTATTTATTTATTAATGCCGTCAAAATATCTTTACTATTATCTTCATCTTCAACAATAAGCGCTTGTATCATAGATTTCTTATTAAAGGTTTAATGAAATAATAACAGTTGTTCCTTGTTCATTACTATTTAACTCAGCCCTGTCGATCATATTTATTTCAATGTTCCGGTGATAAATTTTATTCAATGATTCCGCCCTTGCCAACATTAGCTCAATCCCTTTTGAACTATGCTGGCTGGAACTTTCCTGGTTTATTTTTTTTGAGGCTGCTATGCCAATCCCATTATCACTAAGCCGGATCTCCAATTTGTCGGTTTTTATGAATCTCAGGCTGATTTTCCCTCTTCCATTTTTCAGGTATTTTATTCCATGGTTAATTGAATTTTCGATAAAAGACTGCAATATAAATGCCGGGATGTAAGGGGCGCTTTTATTTAAGTTGGGATCAATTTCAATGCTGTAATCAAAGCTGTTATTATGCCGGAGCTGTTCTACTTCCAGGTAGTTATTTATAAAATTACATTCCTCATCAATTGAAATAAAGCTTTCTTTAGAGAGCATTAGGGCCTTTCGCATAAGTTTTGCAAAACGATTGATGAAATAACTGGCCGTTTCTGTGTTGTTTTTATAAATGGCATTCTGGATCGCATTGAGACAGTTAAATATGAAATGCGGATTGATCTGCAAATGAATTGCCTCCAGTTCAAGCCTTGAGATGGTTTGACTTAATTCTGATTGAAGGAGTTTTCTTTTTTCATAGCGCTTACTGTACTTATAGGTTGTGAATATTGCCAATGAAACAACAGCAAGAGCAGCGATCCATCTCAGCCAAATTAGCTGATACCACTCTGGCATTATTGTGAATTGAATATGGGCCGGCTGGATGCTCCTGTTCCCGAAAACATCAATAGCGGTCACATAAAAATTATAGGTTCCGGGAGAAAGCCCGCTATAGGTAACGGAATTATTTTTAGTAAGCAGAGGCTTGTCGTTCAGCTCCTCGACATAATACTCGTATTTTATAGCTCCGTTACTGAGAAACGACAAACCGCAAAATGAAATACTTAGCGTACTATGTTTACTGCTTATCGTAAAGGTGCTATCTTCTGCCGGCAATTCCTTTCCCGCTATTTTGATCTTGGTTATGTATATTGGGAATAGGTAATTATTTGAGCTTTTGTGAATGTTAAAGTAGGTGATCCCCGTGCTGCTGACTACAAAAACTGTGTCTTTTACCACCATTACGTCATTCACGTTATTGTCAATTATGCTGTTCTTGTCATTGTAAATATTTATCGAAAACCTCTTCTTGTCGGTCTTAATATGTGAAACGCCAAGGTTTGTGCTGACCCATGCCTCGTTGTTTGAATCAATAAAAATGTTTTTGCAGATATTAGAAGTCAACCCACCTTCAAGAGTAAAATGAAAAATGATTTTATTGTGTTGCAATACAAAAACGCCGTTTGAAGATGTGCCTATCCAAAGCCTTCCTTCCCTGTCTGTTTCCATGCAGGTGGCCCTGCTATTAAAGACGCGGGTTAAAGCCGTATCCGGCGTAGAAGTTCCCCCATAGTATAAGTATAGCCCGTTTAATGTTTCGTACCAGCACGTATCTGACAGCGTTCCGGCAATACTGGTAGTTCGCACATTGTTAATAACAGTGATCTTCGATGGGTCTGTACATGATATAATAAAAGAACCCTTGCTGGAGGCAAATAACATTGCATCGGCATCTGCATCGTATTTTATGTCTTTTATATTCCGCTGAAGATTCATACTGCGAAATAGCTTTTTGGCTGGATCGTAGATATATACATCATTGTCAGTACCTAACCATAGTTTATCGTGCTTATCCATTTTCAGGTCAATGATCCTGTTATTTTTAGAATAGGATCCACCCTTCTTTATCTCGGTTAAATTTCCATTTTTTATAAACAGCAGAGCGTTGTCGTTGTTGCCTACAACAATATTTTTATTCATCTGAACAATAGAATAATAAGTGGAGGAGTATCCCATCCCTGCTCGCATGGATACAACATTCGATAGGTTTTTGGGAAACATTTCAACGCCGCCATGTAATAGTGTGAACCATTTGTTCCCTTGTATATCAGTAGTATAATCTGAAACGAATTCATCGGGCTTATATTCGGCAATTGTTTTCAAGCTATCTGATAGAATTTCTTTTTCTATTATTGTATTGTCCGCAAAAGTCAATCTTAGTGTATTGTTTTTCTTGTCGTGTATATTCCCTGAAATTTCTTTATTATAAACACAGCAGAGCTTTTTCTGTACGATATGCTTTACCGGATTTACATAGCAGGTATATAGGAAGGAATGTTTGAAATCCGGGTGCTCTATTAATGCATACTTCCCATTGCCAATCTCTAAAATAATTCCT